>JASFQI010000092.1:0-15480 GCA_050115555.1 Desulfobacteraceae bacterium | reverse complement strand
CCGCGCGGCCCCTTTGAAACCTTGAAAAGACAAGGCGTCCTGTGGGTTTGCCCGGCCGAAGAACCCCTTTCAAAGAAGCGTTTCCTCGAACGGAAAAATCTCTACCATCGGCAGATGATCAACAGCCTGATCATCCATGAGCTCATCGGCCATCACATGCAGCTCGACCGCATTGCAGCCATTGACAGGGAGGCTTTCAAGATCTCGAGCAACCTCACATCCGATGAAGGTTTCGCCCTCTACGTGGAGGACATGTTCACACAAGAATACACAAAGACCCTCAAGAAACCTCAGGAAGCCGACGACATGGTGTTCTTTCAAAAAAAGGCCGAGCTGATGAGGGCCCACAGGGTTTACGTAGACGTCAGCCTGGCCACGAGACGGCTTTCTCTGGAGGAGGCCGTGCGCTATTTTTCGGACCAGAACTCCATGCCCTTTGAAACCGCCAAGGCGGAATGCGAGAAGTACTTCCTGAACCCGGGTATGGCCTCTTCATACCTCATTGGCAAAATGGAGTTAATGCGTCTTCGCGAGCGTCTGAGAAGCAAGTTTCGGGACGCATTCTCGCTTGCCCTGTTTCATCAGGGGCTCGTGAACTACGGAGCCATTCCGATCCCTATGATCCAGCGATCCATGATTGAAAAGCTCTTCCGTGCAGAGCATGTGATTTCCTGATGAAGCTCCTGCACGCACAGCACGCCGTCCTACTTTCGGACAGCAAAGGAGGTTTGAAATGTTCTCAATGGATCGATTTCAGTTCGTGAGGGCCAAATCCGACGAGCTTATAAAGGAAACCTATCGTTTGCGTTATGAGATCTACGGGAAGGAGTTCGGCTTCGAGAATGTCGATGAATTCCCCGACGGCCTTGAGACCGATGAGTACGAGCCCTATTCCATCTATTTTGTCGCGTTGGACGGGGAAGAAGTCGTGGGAACGGTCAGGATGGTATTTCACTCTGAAAAGGGGTTCCCCATCGAGCATGCAGCGTCCATTGATTTCCCGGGCTACCCTCCACCTCCGGACAAGACGTCTGAGGTCTCGAGACTAGCGGTCAGTGCCAGCTACAGGCGAAGACGGGGCGACGGATTTTACGGCCTGGAATCCTACCTCAAAGTTTCTGAAGGAGGCCTCGTCCCCGACTCCGGCCCCGTTCCTCAAACGTACCTCAAGCGCAAGCGCCCCGTGATCATACAGGGCCTTTACAAGGCCGTGTACATGGAAAGCAAGGTTCGAGGGCTCACCCACCTGTATTTCATTGTTGAACAGAAGCTCTATAACTCGCTTCGCAAATTCGGTTTTGCTATCAAACAGGTCGGGGACGCCGTGGAGTACCATGGAATTCGAATCCCCTGCATCGGGGTGCTCGATGAGATGGACCGCTCCATGAAAGAAAATTCCCGGGAGATGTACGACTTCATTTACAAGGATCTGGATAAGGAATACCATCCATTTCAATAATATAATCTCATTTATATCACCATATAATGCCATAAATCAGCATTGAGCAGACATTTAATATTGATATCAAGGGGAAAAGCGGCACGACATCCCCTCGGAAAAAACGATCGCCCACAGGTTTTTCTTTTGAAGGCTCGCACACTGGGGAAATGCCATGGAAAACCAGAAACTCTTGTCGATCCTACGGGACTATGGCTTGGAGACCAAAGAGGATTATGAGGCCCAAGCCTTTTCCCGAAACATCGGGATCTTTTCAATTGAGGAACAACAACGCTTGCACAAGGCCACCGTTGGCATCCCCGGTATGGGAGGCGTGGGTGGCGCCCACTTGATGACCCTTGTGCGGAGTGGAATCGGGAACTTCAAACTGGCCGACTTCGACACCTTTGACCCGGTCAACATCAACCGGCAGTTTGGAGCAAAGGTTCCCACCTTCGGGCGCTCCAAATTGGACGTCATGATCGACGAGGCCCTGTCCGTGAACCCGTTTCTTCACATTGCTCCATTCCCCGAGGGTCTAACGGAAGGAAATCTCGACGCCTTTCTCGATGGCGTGGAAATCGTCGTTGATGGGCTTGATTTTTTCGTCTTTGACACGCGCCGGGCCCTCTTCAATCGGGCACGAGAGAGAGGAATTCCCGTGATCACAGCCGGACCGCTCGGCTTTGGGGCGGCTGTACTGGTCTTTGATCCAAAGCAGGGTCTGTCCTTTGACGACTACTTCGACGTAAATGACGAAATGCCCGAAGAAGAGAAATACCTTCGATTCGCCATGGGCCTGGCCCCCAAGGCGCTTCAGTTCAAGTACATTGACACGAAAAAGGTGAGCTTGAAAGCCAAGGCCGGCCCTTCAACCATCATCGCATGCAATCTATGCAGCAGCATCGCCGCGATGGAAGCCGTCCGGGTGCTTCTGAACAAGAAGGGTCTTAAACCAGTCCCCTGCTACCTCCAAATGGATCCCTATCTTGCAAAGCTCAAGCAAGGACGCCTGAGGGGAGGGAATAAGCATCCCATACAGAAGCTGAAGCGATGGGTGGTCCGCGCTTTCCTGCTCAAGCGCTCCAACGCCGAAGTGAACCCGCATTTCCCCTCCCCTCCAGAAAAGGTATCTATAAAGGACGTGCCCCCGAATGAGCTTGTTCGCTTCCTGGTTGAAGCAGGTTCCTGGGCCCCGTCGGCAGACAACTGCCAGCCCTGGGAATTCAACTGGAACGGGGAGCAACTGGAACTGAGGAGTAATCCGAAAAGGACGGGGTTCTTCTATGACGTGCGCAACGAATCGACGCTGATGACGTTCGGCGCAGTGCTGGAGAACATGGATATCGCCGCATCCCACTACGGTTTGGGCCTTCAAACCCAATATCACGTTTCCAACGAACCCAACAGCCAACAACAAGTAGACATTTCATTTGTAAAGCGTGAGGGAACCGAATCCGAGCTCTTTTCTTCACTGCCTCTTCGCCGTATCAATCGAAGACCGTATGACAAGCGACCGATTGAAAAAAACCTCGTAACGCGCTTGTTTTCAGCTGTTCATGAAACGGAAGGCGCTCAGCTGCTGTGGATCGATGACAAAGAACGGCAGAAGACCCTGCAAAGGATTATATTTTCTGCAGATCGCATCCTCTTCGAGGAGAAGCGTTTGCACCAAGGTTTGTTTCGATGGGTCCGAATGAAAGGGATGGAAGACACCCTCTCCGAAAACGAGGGAATGGGAACCTCGGAACTCGAACTCGGCCTCATGGGCGGTCTCATCTTTCCGGTAGTCGCCAACTGGCGTATGCTTTCCTTCCTGAACAAGATCGGCATGAGCAGGGCGCTTGGTCTCAATTCCATCAAACTGCTAAGGAGAACGCCCGCCTATGCGCTGATCACCATGGGCGAGCGGTCTCCTGAATCCTATATCGAGGGTGGAAGGGCCTTGGAACGCTTTTGGATTTCCGCGTGTGGTGCCGGCTTGGCCGTACAGCCCATGGCGGGCTTCATCTTCCTTCTCAACCACTACCACCACGACGGGGCTTCACAGTTCCGGCCGGCCCACAAAAAAATGATCCAGGAAATGGAGTCGAGATATCTCGGGCTGCTCCAAGATGAAAAAGCCAGGGTCCCGATCATGTTCTTCCGGGTTGGATATGCTTCTCCGCAGAAAGTCAGCTCCAGACGCATTGCCCCCCAAGATATCTTGGCAAGGGAAAATGAAAGCTTGCGCCAAAGCCCATAATCGAGGGGAATGAATCCGGCCGGTGTCAGCGTCCGTCGGTGTCGAGGACACCTAGGGCAACCGCTTTTTGTCCCTGGACCATCAGCAGCCTGAAAAGGAAAGTTATTTCCATGGATTCAAAACAAACAAAAAAGGAAGACGATCACTATCACTTTAATGATAATGACCGCCTTCCTCAACAATTCTAATGACTAATATAATTTATTCGCTATCTTTTTCTCCTGATAAGGCTACCGAGGCCTAACAAACCAAAACCCACAAGCACCAAGGTCGTTGGCTCAGGTGTAGCCTTATATCCGAATTGTATATCATCGGTTGCTTGAATCACATCTTCGTTAATTGGGTCGTTATTATATTCGGAACCCTGAATACCACCGGAACCTACAAAGTCGGCCAATAGGTCGTCAAAGGTGCCGTCCAACAAAGCAAATTCTGCTTCAATTGGGATGAATTCGAGATTCCACGCATTCCAGATCATATCTAATGCAACATTGTATTGTCCAACAGAACTCAACCAACCAACTTGCTGTAAGGGTGAAAGGTCTTCTGGTGCTCCGAGACCCAACCAATATACATCGGGATCCGTTCCATCCATTCCAAGGCTGTAAAGTTTGTCACCATCCGTAATCAAATCCCAAAGCCCATCAGCAGTGGAGGGAACACTCCAATCAAGCAGAAGGCTGTTTTCCCACGTATAATCTTCATAAATTTCGACCATTACACCGGCTTCGTCAAATCTACCTGCAGTAGGCCCAAATGTATAGTTATAAATGTCTACGAGTTCCGTCCCCCCAGGAAGATAAGTCTGGCCTGCATAGGTCTTACTGAGGACCGTCGTGGAAAACACACCTGCGACTTCAGGATGCCCTAGTGCCTCCTGCAATAGGTAACCATTAATGTTATTTACACGGAAAACACCTTCCAAAGTATCACCTACATCGAGTAGACCGTCTCCATCAGCATCATAAGCCTGCCATTCTGCACTGTCATCCTGAAAGGAATTTAAAGCATTTCCATCATGAATTAAATAAGGAATAGCTGAAGCTGATGTTACACCTCCCAATAAGATTGCCAAAGCAAAAACTGCTATCATACATTTTTTCATTTCATCCTCCAAATTATAGTTGTTTAAATTGGACTCAACCTCCTCCATTATTAGCTTTACATAACAAACCCTCCTTTTTGGATGAATTATGATATCCCTTAAAAATAAATCAAACTTTCTCTATAACCGCCAGACTTAGCTCCTTTTAGCCTATTCCTTTTCAAAATATCGATATTAGCCCCCTCTTTCATCCTGTAACTTCACTCCGCTTATTGGGTTCGGTTTCTGTATTTTGGAGGTAGAGCAAGTGGCGTGCCATTTTCCTGATTTTAGCAATAGTTTAAGAATAGAAATTTTGTCTTTAATTTCAGAAGATTGCGGCTACAATCCATGACAAGAACCGCATCATCCTTTTCCAGTTTTCAACAGCGTGTAATTGATTACCACTTTGGAATGAATACTTCTCTTCAATGGAGCAAGACCCTACACGGTTTCCTCGCCCGAATGCGCTTTTGAATAGGGCGGAGGCAGAACCCTTCGATCCTTATGAGTTCTTCTCTCCTTCCAAACGGCCATGTCCACCACGTTGGATGCGGGGTTCTCTCTTCGCTCCAGGCCACCTCTACGATCCGCCCCGCACCTTCTCTCGCTCCCTGAGCGCCGCTCCGGAATGTGCCCGGAATATACGTATTGTCTTCTTTCTTGACCTAATCGCCTGCCTCCAAGATCTAAACGCGATGCCGGCTCCAGCATTCGATTTCCTCTTTTCTCGTTTCCCTGAATCCGCGTATGAGCCAACCCCTATGGCATTTGACGTGTTTGAAAATGCAGAATGCTCCTCACGCATTGAGCTTCACAGCGCACGGACTGGTGCTATGAGTGAGCAAACGGTGTGCCACAATCAGGAACTGGATAAGGAATGATGGGATCGAATTTTCTCTAATGGAATTAACGCATTAAACAGTCTTCACGATGCGTTTCCTTCATTTCGAATGCGTGAAATTCAAGACCGTATCGCGAGATTCCATTCAGGTGTGTAATCCCTTGCAGTCATGTGGTATGGAGTTTTAGATGTCCGCTGGTATGGATAGCGAAACCTATCAGACAAATTGGAAGGAATTTAGGAATGGCGGGCCGAGAGCAGGAAAGGAGAGAGAAGTGGGGGTCAGGCTTTGTTCAGGTCAAGCGAGGCGATACGATTCAGGAGGGTTTTATAGCTTACACCCAAGCGCTCGGCGGCCTGTTTGCGATTCCATCGCACATCCTCCAAGACCTGCCGAATGGCCGATTGCTCGACTTCCGCGGTATATGCCTGTACCAGAGTCTTGAGCGACCCGCCCTCGTGGGTGATAAAATCGGCGATCTTTTGCTCCGGCCATACATGCAAACGGTTCGTCTGTTCGTTTGGACGCACATTTGGGTCGTCCTTTTCGGTGATCATTCGGGCACCGTCCAAAGCCTGGTCCAGAAAATTCCACCCCTGTGTGACCACCGCACGTCGGGTGAGGTTCTCGAGCTCTCTCACGTTTCCCGGCCATGTGTAGGAGGAGAGCCTGCGTACTTCAGACGCCGGCAGGCCCTGGACGGGCCGACCGATCTCTGCGGAGTACTTGTGCATGAAGTAATGGGCAAGGAGGGGAACGTCTTCCAAGCGTTCTCTCAACGGGGGCGCCTGAATGGAAATCACACTCAGTCGATAAAAAAGGTCTTTTCGAAATGTTCCCTCTCGCACCCGGTCGATAAGGTTCGCGTTGGTCGCCGCAACCACTCGGGTGTCCACAAGCTTCTCCTCGGTCCCGCCCAGCCGGGACACGATCTTCTCCTCGAGGACCTGAAGAAACTTGACCTGGAGGGGAAGGGACAGGTCTCCCACCTCGTCCAGGAACAAGGTGCCGCCGTGGGCCAGCTCCAGCCTTCCGGGCTTGTTGGCGTAAGCCCCTGTAAATGCCCCCCGCTGATAGCCGAACACCTCGCTCTCCAGGAGGTCGTCGGGGAGAGCCCCGCAGCTGATCTTCACGAGGGGCTCCAAGCGGCGATTGCTGTGACAGTGGATGGCCCGGGCGATGAGCTCCTTGCCCGTACCGCTCTCACCCGTGATGAGGACGGCAATATTCTTCTCCGCCACGGTCCGGACGCGCTCGCGAATTTCCTGGAGCGCCGGGGTTTGGCCGATGATGACGGGGTAGGTCGGTCCTCCGTTGCATTGAGCCTCGGACGAGAGGGCCCGATCTAAGGCTTGGATTATCTCCTTGGTGCCGGCATCCGGCGATAGGCAACTCACCCCTTCGAAGGGTCCGCAGAGGTCTGTGGCGAAAAGCTCAGGCTCTTCGCTCACCATGAGAATCGGTACGGCAGGAGCAACGACCTTGAGCAGTTGCAGAGACTCGAGCAGTATCTTCGGATGCAAGGATGGGGGAAAAAAGACCACATCGGGAAGGTTACTCTTGAGGAACAGCGCAGCCTCCTTCCCAGGAAGGGGTCCCGCAACCAAGCACTCCGCCTCCTCGAGAAGAGCGGCCCAGTGCTTTGGGGCGTGCGTGTCCTCGGTAATGAGCAGTACCGTGGGGGTCATGCGTCCAACGCTTGGGTAATGGTTTCTGAGAGCATACCGAGATCGCAGGGCTTGTTGAGGTACCCTTTGATCAGGCTTCGAATCTCTTCGTCAACGGCATCGTCTCCGGCATCCAGGTATCCTGAAACGATGACGATCCGAGCGGCCGGATCCTGCTCCACCATCTTTCGAATGCACGAGGGACCGTCCATCTCGGGCATGTTTCGATCTACGAGCACAAGATCGGGATGCCACTCCCGGTATACTTCCAGGGCCTGGGAAGGCCGGCTCAGCTTTCGTACCCGGTAGCCCAGGTGCAGGACGAGGTTTCCCAGACCATCCAGAACCGCGGGATCGTCATCCACGATCAGGACCTTCTCCTCCCGTTTCTCTCTTCTCACCCGCGGGCGGGCTTCCTCGGCGTGCCCCCCCCGGCCTGAGGCCGGCAAATGGATCTCAAACGTGCTTCCCTCACCAGGAGCGGAGGACACCTCGATCCGACCCCGGTGCTGCTCAACGATGCTGCGGCTCGTGGAAAGTCCCAGTCCGGTTCCCTTTCCCACGTCCTTGAGGGTGAAAAAAGGTTCAAAGACCCGCTCCAGAGTCTCAGGATCCATGCCGATACCGGTGTCCGAGACCCGGGCCACGATCTTATTCCCGGCCTTTCGCGCCTCCACGCGAAGCTTTCCCCCTTCCGGCATGGCATCCCGGGCATTGGTAAAGAGGTTCATGAAAACCTGGCTCAGGAGGGACGTGTTTGCACGCACAAAAAGGCCGGGCTGGAGGTCGAGGGCAATCTCGATGCGTTGATCAATGGACCGGGAGAGGATGGTGTATGCCCCTTGAATGACATCCGAGAGGTCCACAGTTGTAAAGGTCTCACCGGTATCCTCGGTTCGTTTGGAAAACTGGAGAAGGTCACTGGCCAGATCCGCGCCCTTCCGCACGGAGTCGTACACGCTCTTTGTGATCTCCAGGACCTCGGGGTTTTCACCGCAGAGGATCTCGAGGTACTCGATGTTTCCATTCACGGCCTGAAGAATGTTGCGGAAGTTGTGTGCGACCCCGCCCGCGATCAGGGCGATGGACTCGGTCTTCTGCGCCGTGAAGAGCTGCAGCTGGAGCTCTCGCTGCTCCTTCTCAGCCAGCTTTTTGTCTGTGACGTCGTCGTAAAGCGCCACGATTTCGTGGGACGGCAGGCGGCTGAGGTAGTAGGTGCGGTAGCTGGGAAAGGGGCGCTCCGTGGCAAAGGAAACGGACAGGGTCTCGGGTCGGCCGGATCTCCACACCCTCTCGAGCGCAGAGGTGAGGCCGCTGGCCTTTGCAAAGGGCTGGACCTCGCTGAGACGCTTCCCCACAAAGTCATTCCGTTCCTTGTCCTCGATCTGGAGGGCCGCTTGATTCGTGTCGATGATGTAAAAGACCTGGCCTTCTTCTGCCACCTCGAGCACCATGGCCCCGCTGTTCATGCTCTGGAAGACGGCTTTGAAGCGGATCTCGCTCTCCCGCAGCTGCTCCTGGGCCTTTCGAAGGGCCTCGGTCTTACGCTCCACAGACTGTTCCAGGTTCGCCACCAGGGCGGCGTTTTCCATGGCCACAGCGGCCGGGCTGCTCAGCGCATCGAGGAGGAAGAGGTCTGCCTCGCGGAAGCTGTAGGACGAGGCAAGAGAGTCCACATAGATGACCCCGTGGACCACGGTCCGGCTGATCATGGGGACGCACAGGACCGACCGGATAAAGCGCTGGCTGTCCGAGAGATTCTCCTCGTTGTCAAAGTCCGGTATCATGATGGGTTTGCCGCTGCTGAGCACGGTGTCTACGATGGTCCGGCTGTATGGCCTTCCCTCCCCATCCGAGCCCTCGTCTCGCGATCGTGCGATGAGCTCCTTGAGCTCCCCGGTCACCGGGTTCTTCTGGAGGATCGCGGCTCGGTCAATGCGCTTGAACAATTTGAAGAGGTAATCCACGAGCCGCTGAAAGATCTCCGGCAGGCTCACGGTTTCCATGAGTGCCCTGCTCATGAGGAGGAGGAGCTCCATGTTCTTCTGGTAGCCCCTGGAGCGGCCTTTGGAGGCCGCCTTCAGAAGCGCCAGGCTTTCCGTTACCCCTTCGATGGGTTCTTCTGTGTCGTCTTCCTCGCCAAGGAGAAAGTCCTGGCTCGGTCGCTCCAGCGTGAGGGTGGTCGCCCCCAGGGTGATGCGGTCCCCTTCAAAGACCTCCACCTCAACGCCGGGCCCGATGACCTTTCCACGCACCTGGGTTCCGTTTCGGCTGTAAAGGTCCTGTACGAACCACTTGTTGCTGCCCACTCGGATCTTCAAGTGGGTTCGGGAAATCGCGCCATCCCGAATGGAGATTTCACACTTGGCCGAGCGGCCCACGACTGCAGAGAGTCCTGCCGCTTGAAACGTCTTGCCCGCGTCGAGCCCGGTCACGACATGCACTACAATCGAATCGGGCTGCAGCCCGTGCCCCTGCAAGGTCGTCGAATCCGATGTAAATTCGTGGGTCGCCATTAAGGATCCCCCAGCAGGCGGTGGACATGCGCAACGAGGTCCTGCATCTTTACAGGTTTTCCCAATACGAGATCCGCCTTGCTTTCCGCAGCCAGTTCCTCGGGCTCTTTGCCATAGCCGGTAATGGCGATGACAGGCGTCTCAGGATTTCGCGACTTCACAGTGGAAACGATCCCTACCCCGCTGACGTAAGGCATGACAATATCCGTGATGACCAGGTCGTAGCCTCCAGTTTCGAGCTTCTGCAAGCCTTCCATGCCGTCGGCGGCCTGGATGACTTGAAAACCGTTGTGAGTGAGGTGACGCACAATCACGCTCCGGACATCGGAGTCGTCTTCCACCAGGAGGATGGTGCGAGTTGGTGAGTTTGTTGGGTTCGTTGAGTTCGTTGAGTTTTTTGGGTTCATTAAGTTTGTTGGGTGCTGCGGTACGATTCCAGGTACGCCAGGTCCTTGGTCTGGGAGTTCTTGGTACCCACGGCCACTACCCGCACCCGGCGGTCATTGGTCCAATGAAAATACAGCCTTCCCGAGTACGCAAAATCTGTTTCCAGTATACGGGATTTTCCTCCTTTTCCAAACACTTTTCGTTTCACGGCAACCTTGGAGGCATCCACATCCAAAGCCTGGATCATCTCTTCCGCCTTGAGCTGGACATCGGCCGGCAAGGCCGCCATCCCCTCGAAGGCACGGTCCGTGAACTCGAGGTTCTTGTAAAGCGTGTTCAATCGCTTACGGACCCGGTCCGTCTCGCTCTCTTTTTTTCGGGTCTTTTGGAGCTTTTGCTGAAGCCGCTCGATTTCCTCGCGGAGCTCCAGGACTTCGAGTTCGGTCTCCTCCCGAAGGCCTTTTTGCCGAGCAGCGCCCTGCTCCAACTGGTCCATCTCCTCGAGGAGGCTCTCCGCATCCCGGGACAGGCCGTCGCGCTCTTTCCGAAGAGCCTGAATGCGCTGCTCGTAATCCTCTTCCTTTTCCTCCACTTCTTGCAGGGTGGAGCGTGCTCGCTCGAGCTGTTCGGACAGGTCCCCGATCCGTTGCTCCCGCTTCAAGCGCTCCTTTTCGGCCGCACGGGTTCGCCGCCTGATCAAGGCTTGTAGCAGGCCGCCCGCAAGGAGGACCCACACCAGGAGGACCCCGTTGGAGAGCCACCCGTTGTGGCGCACGGCCACGTCCACATCCACGTCAAAACCCTGGTTCAGGATACGGAAGTTCTCCGCAGCCATTTCCACATAGCGAAGACCTTCCTCAAGATCCGTATCCTGGGACTCCCCGAACCCCCCCTTGCCGGCCATTTCCTCTTCCACCGGAACCGGGTAGAGGATACGCTTCGGCTCACGCGTCTTCACCACCGCACGAGTGCGCACGCCCCATGCCCGCATCTTGTCGTTTTGAAAGTGCCGGGAAAGGTTCCATTGGATCTCCTCCTGCACCGAGTAGCGTCCATCCAGGAGAGCAGGCTGATCCTGGATCAAAAGGCCGTTAATCACTTGCTTTTCGTGCTTCTGGATGAGGCTCTCGATCAAGTCCAGGCTGAAAAGGTAGCCAAGCGGTGGAATAAGGAGGCAGACAAAGAGAATCCGAAACGGGAATCCCTTCATTGGACACTCAGCTCCTCCAAGACCGCCCTTGCCTCGTCCGCGCCGTCAAACGCCGGATCAAGTTCAAGAGCCTTTTCAAGGTGCTCTTGGGCCTGATCGAACTGCCTGTTGCTGCGATAGGCCATTCCAACATGAAAGCGAATCACCGGGTTTTCCGGGGCGAGCTCCAATGCGTCTTCGAGCTCGGAGATCGCACTCGGGAACCGCCCCTTGTGGTAGTACACCCAACCTAGAGTGTCCATGACCCCCGCGCTCTTGGGCGCGTTTTCCTTGGCAATCTGGGCGAACTTCAATGCCTCATCAATATTGCCGCCCGTTTTCAGGATGTGCCACGCCAGGTTGTTGGCAGCAGGTACAAAGTCTTCACGTATCTCCAAAGCTTTGCGGTAGTAGTTCTCGGCCTGATCATCCCTGCCCTCCTGCTCGGCCAGGGCCCCCAAGGCCATGTATGCAGACAAAGCCTTGGGGTTCTGCTCCAGCAGGGTCTCGTACTGGGCCCTAGCCTCGTCCACCTTACCCTGCACTTCATACAGTGCAGCCAGGAGGGGGTATACGCCCACCATTGCAGGGTTGCGGTCGATGGCGGACTTAAGCCTGACCTCTGCTTCCATTGGTTCCTTCTTTTCTAAGTAGAGCCGAGCCTGGAGGTAGTCCAGGAAGGCTAGCATGGCTGGGTTGTCCGCTACCTGCTCCCGGTGCGCTTCCGTTCGTTCCAGGGCTCGTTCATACTGATTGTCTGCTATGTCTCGGGCCACAAGCCAGGACAGGGCGTCAGCCTGCAAGGGATTGAGCTCAAGGGCCTTTTCAAACTCGGCCACAGCCTGGCCCGGCCGCTTGGTGAAACTATACACATGGCCCAGCTTCACGTGTGCCGGGGCATATTTCGGGTTCAAGCGGAGCACCTCCTTGAAAGCCTCCTCTGCGCCTTTAAAGTCCTTTTCCAACACCTTTAAAGCACCGTCCAGCATGTGAGGCCGTACCAAGTTAGGGACCAATTGCAGAACCATGTCCAACTGCTTCCGGGCCCGCTCAGCATCCTTCTGCCGAAGGTAGATCTCGCTTAAAAAGAGCCGAGCCTTCGCATAGCGAGGGTTTGCCTCCACGGCCTGGACTAGATGGGAAATGGCCTGGTCCGGCTGGCGTGAGGCCGCCAGTGCCTGCCCCATGTAATAGTGGGCTTCTGCGTTTTCGGGCTGGTTACGGAGTACGTGATCAAGCCGCTCTTTAGCCGCATCGAATTCATGTCGTGCCACAAGGATCTTGCCTTTAAGTAAATTCGCGGCCACGTGCCCTTGGTCTTCATCCAACACCGCATCGACGGCGGACTCGGCCTTGTCCAAGTAACCGAAGTCAAAATGGAGCTCTGCCAGACCCACACGAAGGCTCGCGTCTTTATCCTCGATCTCCAAAGCCCTCTGAAGGACAGCCACGGCCTTCTCATAGTTCCCGCGCCTCTTGTAAAACCCGCTCAGGCGAACGCGAGACGCCACATCCGCCTCCGGAGCCTGATCCACCGCCTCTAGCAAGGCCTGCTCTGCCCGATCCCACTGATCCTGGCTCTCATAGAAACCCGCGAGCAGGGCCAAATCCAGGTGCTTGGCATCCGACAGTTCCACCATTTTCCGAAGCAATGCCTCGGCCTGATTCATGTTCCCTTCCAACCTGAGGATCCTGGAGAGTTCTACATAGGCCACCCGTTCCTTAGGCTCCAGATCGATCACCCGGGCATAGGCGGCCTTTGCCGAGTCGCGCTTCTTTGTCAGGAGATATAGCCTGGCCAGGGAGAGCTGGAGCTTGGCGTTCTCCGGCGCTATGTCCGCAGCCTTTTCCAGGGTTCCGATGGCCGTTACCATGTCTCGTTCCTTCACTTGCACTCCGGAAAGAAGTTGCATGGCTTCCACGTTATTCGGTTCTTTTTCCAGCACAAGCTCTGCTTTTTCCCTGGCCAAATCAGTCTGGTTCCCCAACAGCAGGATCTGCCCCATCTTCAGTTGGGCTTCTAGATGATCCGGGTTAATGGAGACTGCCGCGCGAAAGGCCTGAAACGCTTTCTTGCCATTTTTCTGGTTGAGATAGGCTTTTCCTAAAGCGTAGTAGGCCTTGTCACTCTTGGGATCGAGCTGCAACACGTTTTTTAGCTCAATTACCGCTTTGCTCCAAGCCTTCTCCTCCAGGTAAGCCTCGGCCTTTTCAAGATGATCCTTGGCCCTCTCTTCCTTGCTTGCGCAGCCCATGGAGGTGTGCAGTGCGAGAAGCACCCCGATCACCGTTAGAAAAAGTCGAACGTTTGCCAGGTTCTTCCGTTTCATGGCCACCTCGTTTGTGAAATCACAAGTGAAAATAATAGCTGCGTCTAAAGATCTTGTCAAAGGATTTGCCAAATGAATAAACGAAACCTTTCTCATTCCTTTCTTGACGAAATAAAAAAATTCCAATACATTCCTTTGTTAATTTATCTAACACCGATACGGGGAGGTAGCGATGAAAACGTTCGTGCAAGGCATGCTGGTTGTCGGGACAGCCCTTCTGCTTGGCGCTTGTACCATGGCCAAGGTGCCGCCCGTCTCTTCCCTGCCGGAGACCGGAGTGGCTTTTCCGGAGAAGGAATCGTACATCATCGGGCCCAGCGATGTGTTGGAGGTCAATGTGTGGAAGGAACCCGACCTGACCCGCCAGGCAGAAGTGCGCATGGACGGGAAAATCACGCTTCCTATGATCAACGATCTGCAAGCCGAGAACCAGACCCTCATGGAGCTCCAGGAGAAGATCGAGGAGGAGTACGCCAAGTTCGTTACCGAGCCGGAGGTCACTGTGATCCTCGTCCAGAGCAACAGCCGGCGGGTCTACATGCTGGGCAAGGTGAATGCCCCGGGGGAATACCCCCTGAAAAAGTCCATGACCTTCCTGCAGGCGGTTTCCATAGCGAACGGTTTGGACAGGTGGGCGGACAAGGACAACATCCGTCTCATCCGCAAAATCGAGGGACAGGAACAGACCTTTCGTATCGATTACGACGCGATCGTCTCGGGGAAGGACTTGTCCCAGAACATCCTGCTCCAGCCCGAGGATACGATCTTCGTTCCGTAGGGTTTTGCCGCCCTTGCCATGGCCACGCGCTTTGAGCAACCGAACCATCACAGGACGGGTATTCTCCCTGTCGCTGTGTGCGCGCCGCACACTGAACAGGCGGCTCCCACCGCCCCCGCATGCCTTGCATCGGCACGAAAAAGGGGAATCATGAAAACGAGGGCCTTAAGAATCCCGGCAAATGGCGCTTTGCTCTCGACCCTGACCCTGACCCTGATTCTTTTCTTTTCCCTTCTCAATACAGCCCCGGCTCATGCTGCCGAGTTTTACTGGACCACAGCGTTCAGCCTCTCCGAGGAGTACGACGACAACATCTACCTCGAAAATGAAGATCCTGAAGACGACTTCATTACGCTCGCAGAGCAGGGTTTCACCCTGGGCATCCGCACGGAGAATATAGACACGAGTGTGGATTTTTCCATCGGCTACGCCCACTACCTGGAACGCGAAGACGAGGGGGACATTCGCGGCAACATCGACCTTTCCGGAGCACGAGACATCCCCCTATCCGACCGATGGCTCCTTGACCTGGATGAGTCCTTCAGTATCTCCGAGGATCCCATCGAGTTCGGCCCTGCCGAAGACCCAGAAACCCTCGCTGAGGACGAAGACGTAGTGTATAGCAACCGCCGGGACCGCAACCGATATTACCGCAACCGCTTTCGAGGCGAACTGGCCTACCGTTTCGGAGAGGAGGACGAGTTCTACGGGGGATACAGCAACAACTTGCTCATGAACAGTGCCAATGATCTCCAGGACAGCATGAAGCATCAGCCCTTTGTGGGTATGCGCTACTGGTTCAATCCCCATCACGGAATCGATCTGGGACTCCATTACGCGCTTGCAAAGTTCGACGAGGACGAACAGACCCAGGGCGATACCGATGCCATCTCGGATTTCAATGAACTCGGAGCGACCGCCACATACTCCTTCCGCCTGGACCCGGATACGACTTGGAGGCTCACCTATGCTTACACCACCAAGGACTTTGACGCCGAGGA
>JASFQI010000091.1:0-15563 GCA_050115555.1 Desulfobacteraceae bacterium | reverse complement strand
CAGCCACCAGGAGTTCCCCGTGTCATTGCCATGAGGAGCAAGACGCGAAATGGTGTTGAACCAGGCATGGTCCCTGCTGCTCGTTTCCGTGGCCGCGGCCCTCCTTCCGGGCCTGAGCCGGATGGTCCGGCTTCCGGCGATTGTCCTGGAGATCCTTTTCGGTGTGATTCTGGGAAAAAGCCTTTTGCAGCTTCAGTTCTCCGGAGACTGGCTTTCGTTCCTCGCCCAGCTCGGTTTCCTGCTTCTTATGTTCCAGGCGGGCATGGAAATCGATTTTCACATGCTGCGCAGGCAGAGCGGAAAGAACCTGCTATTTCACGCGGCACTTTTCGGGGGGACACTGGGACTATCCGTGCTTTCCGCGATCCTCCTTGAGCGGGGAGCCTTTGTGGCCCTGATCCTCACGACCACGTCCCTCGGTCTGGTCGTACCTACACTCAAGGAGGCCGGGATCAACCGGACGCCGCACGGACAGGCCCTTCTCATCGCGGCCACGATCGCGGATTTCCTGACCCTTTTCGGAATCACCTTCTTCATCCTCTACCGAGAGCACGGGCTGGGATGGCAGTTCCTTGGCCCGGTTCCCATGTTCTTCGGTTTCGGCCTCCTGCTCAAGCTCGGGAGGCTTTGGGCGTGGTGGCATCCGGAGGGGGCGGGGCGCCTGCTTGCTCCCAGGGACGACCAGGAGCTGGGTGTTCGGCTGTCTCTTGCCCTACTCTTTCTCTTCGTGGCGCTCTCCGAGCTCGTGCACCTGGAGCCGGTACTCGGAGCATTTCTGGGAGGGGCCGTTCTGAGTGTGGTTTTTCGGGAGAAAGAGCACCTGGAGAGCAAACTATCGGGGATCGGCTACGGGTTTCTGATCCCGCTCTTTTTCATTCACGTGGGCATGCAGTTCGACCTGGGAAACGTGCTTTCGCCGGAGCGTATCCGGTTCACCCTGACACTCTTCGGTTTTGCCGTGGCAGTGAAGATGATCCCCAGCCTGCTCTTTCTGTTTCGAGGAGTGGGCCTTCGAAAGGCCTTGAACGCCGGTATCCTGCTCTCGTCGAGATTGAGCCTGATCATTGTGGCCGCCTCCATCGGGCTCGAGGCGGGATTCATCTCGGTGGAGTTCAAGGATGCGATCGTGCTCCTTGCCGTGATCACTTGCCTGCTGGGACCCTCGGGATTCAAGTGGCTGTATCGCCCGGAAGGCCGATACGAGAAGGGGGACAAGGATGCGGGGAGGAGTGGTCCCTGGGTGGGCTGGATGCGGGAGTAAAGCGAAGAAGCAGCGGGCTATGCAAAGGCGTAGCTGGTCTCCAGGGCCTTCTCGCGCTCGTATCTTTCCATGCCGAGCTGAATCAGCTGGTGGATCAGCTCGGGGTAGGGGACACCGGTGGCGTCCCAGAGCTTGGGATACATGCTGATCCGCGTAAAACCGGGGATCGTGTTGATCTCGTTGATGACGACCTCGCTGTCCTCTCGAAGAAACCCGTCCACGCGCGCCATCCCTTCGCATCCCAAGGCCTTGAAGGCTTCGATAGAGAGGGCTTGAATGCGTTCCACGGACTCGATGGGAAGCTCTGCCGGAATCACCAGACCAGCGCCGTCCTCGTCGATGTACTTGGCCTCGTAGGAATAAAATGCGTGACGGGGAAGGATCTCCCCCGGCAGAGAGGCTTTGGGGTGCTCGTTTCCCAGGACCGAGCATTCGAGCTCCCGACCCTGAATGCACTCCTCGATCAGAATGCGCACGTCGAAACGAAATGCATCCTGCACGGCTCGCTCGAATCCTTGCCGATCGTCCGCCTTGTTCACGCCCACGGAGGAGCCCAAGTTGGCGGGCTTGACAAAGAGCGGAAGCCCGAGTCTATCTCGAATCGCATTGAAATCCAGGCCTTCCCTCTCGTGCCAGGCTGCGGTGCAATAGCGCGCCACGGGAATCCCGGCGTCCATTAGAAGCCGTTTCATCACCACCTTGTCCATGCCCACTGCCGAGCCCAGCACGCCCGCGCCCACAAAGGCCACCTCTGCCATCTTGAGGAGGCCCTGGACCGTGCCGTCCTCGCCCATGGGGCCGTGAAGCACAGGAAACACCGCGTCAATGGGACCAATGGAGGCCCCGTCGCGAAGCCGGATCAGGGGATGCCGGGGCTTTCCGGGAACTATGGCCAGTTGCTCGGCCGAGCTCACGTTCAGCTGAATCCGCTTGGGGTCATCCTCGTGAAACAGGTAGCTGGACGGATCACAGAGAAACCACGCCCCCTGCTTGTCAATGCCTACGGGGACGACCTCGTATCGGGTTCGATCGATCGCTTCAATGACATTTTTTGCAGATTGAAGGGACACCTCGTGCTCGGCGGACTTGCCGCCGAGAAGGACGGCCACGCGAATCGGTTCAGACATGCAGTCTCTCCGTGGGGTTTGGGGTGGATGGAGGCAGGCGACCAGTGAATCTGTGATTTTTTGAGCGTGCCTGTTTTTCGTAAACTTTCTTCTTTGCGCCGATCCGGATTCACGCCCTGGTGGATACGGTTCCTCCAGGTGCCCGTGTTCACGTAAAAGATCTCTGGGCCTTCCCCGGCTGTCAAGGGCCGCTAGGCGGAGGGGGCGTAGGCCACTCCGTCTATTTCCACGGCCGCGCCCAGTGCCAGGTCGGCCCGTCCCACGGTGATGCGGGCCGGAGGGTCGTCCCCCATGATGGCCAGGTATGCCTCGTTCATGGCGGAGAAATCGTTCATGTCGGCCAGGAAGACGTTCACCTTGACCAGGTCGCGAAGCGCGGCCCCGCACGCCTCCAGGATGGTCTCGATGTTTCGAAGGGTCTGAGCGGTCTCCGGGCCGGTGCCGCCCTCTACGAGCTCCATGGTGGGAGGGCGGGTTCCCAGGGTTCCGGAGACGAAGATGAAGTCCCCGGCCACTGTGGCGTGACAGAATGCGGGCAGCCGGGCCAGACCGTCCACCGTGATGCGTTTTGCTCCCATGGTTCTCCCTCCAGGTTTCTGAACGCTTTGCAACCTATCATAGAACCCGCCGCAGTGAAAAACCAACCCCAAATCAAATCGCTGCCGGCCTGCTCGGGGAAGGGACAATTCTGCCTGGGGAAAGGATGGAGGAATGATTTGATTCCCTTTTTGCGACAGCATGTGGTGAGGGTGCAGGTGGTCGTAAGGCTTTACGGGCTCCGGCGTGAGGAAGTCACGCTGCCCGGTCTTGCCGGAAGTAATTTGAGAAACGGGCCTGGAAGGGGCATGCTCGGCTTCTTTCTCAGGTCAGGCAGGACGGCAGGGCAGAAGGCCCTACCACATGCACATGTACCCGGTCGTCCATCCCTGTCAGGCGGTGAAACCGTGCCTCCACCATCTGTGCGGCCCGTTCCGTTTCCTCGGTCATCAGAACGAACCGGAATCGGTTGAATCCGTCCTGGTCGCGCAGACCTTTTCCGGTCTTGAAGACCGGGCCCAGGTTGTTTTCAGCGTCCCGCCATTCGGATGAGGTGCAGACCGCCACCAGAAGACGCCCGCCGATCCTGACCAGGCAATCGATGGGCAGACCCGCAAACGCCTCGGGCTGCAACTCGATTCGAATGTCGGAGAACACCTCATCCGGGCACCCGCATCCCAGGCCCTGGCGCACGAACAGGACGAGATCTTCGGTTTGTTCCGGCGTGGGTCGGGTCACGGGTTTCATGAGAGATGAGGTCATGGGCACCTCCTGAAGGCCTGAAAAACATGCATATCAGGGATCAGTCCACGGTCTCCTTTCGCTTCTTGAGGGCCAGGGCCTCCTTCAGTCCCTTCTCCCGGATCACCTTGAGCTTGAGTCGTGTTTCGGTGAGCTTGAAAAAGCGCCGGCCGTACTTTTTAAGAAGCGCCCGGTCGACTTCAAATCCCAGTCCGGGCCGTGTGAAGGGTTGCAGCATTCCACCCGCATCGGGAAGGATCGGAGCAATGATGCCCTCGCGAACCTGCGGAATCCAGGAAGGCTCCTCCAGGGGGTATTCCAGGGGCAAACGATTGTTCGGGTCTGAAAGGATCATATTCCAGTTGATATAAAAGCCTATGCCGTTGGTCCAGGTGTGTGGGGAGTAAAGGCGGCCGAGGGTGCGGCACTGCTCGATGACCTTTTGTACTTGAGCGATGCCCCCGGCAAAGCATGCATCTGGCTGGTAGATGTCGAAGCAGTCCTTTTCGAGCATGATCTTGATTTCATCCCAGCCGTAGTTCAGCTCGGCCCCGGCGATCTTGACCGGGGAAGCCTTCTTGAGCGCTGCATTGCCGTCGTAATCGCGACTGTCCAGCGGCTCTTCCAGCCATTCGATCCCGTTGTCCGCGCAGGCGGCGGCAAACTCTTTGGCCCTTTGAAGGTCCCAGGCCGGGACGCGGTCGACAATGGAAACCAGCCATCCCTGATTCGCATCCACCCCCAGGACCATGTCGTCGCCCATTCCCCGGCGGATTGCAGTGATGTTGTCCACATCCTCCTTCAATGTGCGTCCTTTGACCCTCAACTTGACGCAGGTGAAACCTCGGGAACGCATCTGCTGGAGCGTTTCGACCCGCTGCGCAGGCGGTCGCATCTCGCCGGTGCTGCAGTATACTTGGATCGGCCGCGCCCGGCCCCCGAGCAACTCGTACACCGGCTTTCCCTCCGCCTTGGCTGCAATGTCCCAGCAGGCCGGCTCAATCCAGAAGTTGCGCCACCCGAGAAATCCCGCCTGCTTGAGAAGACTCTGGACCCGGTCGATATCGGTGGGGTCAGCACCCATGAGGTAGCCGCCGAGAAGATCTCCCAGGCCCTGGCGCTCCTTTCCCATGGCCGCTCCAGCCGACCATCCCTCGATCCCGTTGTCCGTCACCAGGCGGATCAGGGTAAAGCGGTTGTGGGTCTGGGGGTAGCCCGGGATCCAGGTCGGCCAGAAGGTGACTTTTAAAGGCACGCTTACATGGAAGAGTTCGATCAGGGCAATTTTCAAAGGAGTCCTCCTTTGGGTATTCGTCCTTGAGGGCTCATTTCGATCCCTGTCCATTTTTCATCTATGGTTTCCCCATGCAAGGAGAAACGATGTTTCTATGCGGGTACGACCCATCTTCCACGAACGCCCTCATTCAGGCGGGTCAAAATTGAATCCTTCCATTGGAAGAGCTGATGCTGTAATTGTTGCCGTCCTGCGGCGGGACAGGGCCCGCAACCAGATTTTCGGGATAGTGTCCTTCGGCATCGGCTCCCTGGACCGACGGATTCCACGTGTTTCCCGGAGCATGGATTCTGCGATCAGAGCGGTTGGCGAGACCTACGTGAGTGTTGCCCTGGATGATGTTTCCTCCCGGCGTGTTTTCCGAGCCCAGGAAAACGAAACCGTTTTGAGTGGTAAAGACCCCGGTCTGATTTTCTTCAATCGTATTTTTATACATGGAGACCAGGGCATTGTTCACGTAGACGCCCCTTTCGTTGTTTGAAAAGGTGTTGCCCGTGAGGTCCGGCCTTCCGATGCGAACCACGACATTCTGCCCCATATCATCGGGATCGCCGAGCACGGCAACGCCAGCCCCTGTGTTGCCGTAAAACATGTTGTCCTCCAATAAGGACTCCAGTTCGGTCATGGAATAGATCAAAAGACCATCTCCGTTGTAGGAAAAGCGGTTGCCCTTCAGGAAGGAATCCCTGGCCCTCAGCATGATGCCGGATTCCTGATTGCTGCGAAGGTTATTCATCAGGACTTCGAAGAATCCGTTCCCGGCCAGGTTCAGGCCGGCCCTTCGGTTTCCTTCGGCCGTATTTTCCCGGAGGAAGTGGAGGTAGCCGGGATCTGCGTTGATCGATATGCCCTCGTCATTGTCCAGTATCATATTCCCGCGAATAAAGGTATGGGTTTGGGTGGCCCCCCACAGACCGTGGCCGTCGGATCCCGATTCCGGGTTCGAGGTCCTTCGCACCCAGTTGGAAAAGAGAAATGCCGCTTGGCCCTGGATCTTGATACCATATCGGGTGTTGTTGTCCATGTCGTTGGCGATCACCCGGTTGGTGTTGCCCAGCATGTCGATCCCGACCTGATTCTCAAAGATACAATTGTCTATGATCTCCGCATTGACGCTCCCGCAGACGTAGATTCCGGTCACACAGGAGGAGATGTCCGCATCGTTGACAATAGGCTCGATTTCACTCTGATAGATCCCTTCCAATAGGATGCCGGTCCTGAATCCGGCCACCACGACATCCTCGATACGGGCGGATTTCCGGCAGATAATGCCTCGGGCGCTGTCGCCGTCACCGGACCCCGGATCCTCCACGTATACGCCGACATGGACGAGGGAGGCTCCCTTTCCCATCTCCACGGCACCGTCACCCGGCTTGGAGTAAAGAATCTCAAATGAGTAGACCGGCACATCATAATCGCCTTGATAGTATCCCTCGACGCGGACCCCGTCCCCGATCTTCAGAGGGAACTGCTCGCCCAGTTCCCTGTTGTACCGGCCTGCGTGGACACATACGACGTCTGAGGCGTGGGCCATGGAAAGCGCACGGGTTATGGTTCGATAGGGATCGCCCTCGCTGCCGTCTCCGCCGTAACTTCCATCTCTCGCGCTCACGTGGATGTACTGACCCGGAATGACCTCGAAGGCCCTGACGTCCTCGCCGTCAGGCGGGGCGCTGGAGCGGTTGCCTACAATGACTCTTACCGGCCCGGAGCGCGCCAGGGCCGGAACCTTCACATCGATCTGGGTATCGGCCCAGCTGATGACGTCATCGGCAGAGGCGGGCGACCCGCCAAAACTCACGATGCTGCGTTCCTGAGCTTCTTTGAAATTCAAACCGAGGATGGTGACGGTATCGCCCACTTTGCCTTGACTGGGTTCCAGGGACACGATTTCCGGGCATCCGGGGCGGACTGCTGCAATGGCGTCGCCTTGTCCCGCCAAAGGGACCTGCGTTACATAGGGGTGGGTGTTTCCTGACGGGATTTCATGGATTCGCACGGAGCCGGGCTGACCGATATAGAGCAGCAAAGGAGAGGAGCCGTCGACCAGACCGGTGTCCAGAGCATAGGGAAGTGAGGTCTGAATCTCCTCGATCATTTCAAACGAGTCCCCGTCGAGCACCCGAAGGTTTGGCTTGTTCACGATGATCCGGTTGTGCATGGCGTCATAGGCCACATCCGGGCAACGAAAGGGTACGCCCAAGGGGATCGGATCCCGAAGAGGGCTGCAGAACGGGCCTGCCTGGTACACCGCCAGCCCTGGGAGTTCCTGGTCGATTTCTTCTCCCCGGTAGGTCACATAGATCCTGTCGTTGACGTCATCGTAACAGAGGGTGCAGGGACGACTCGGGGTGCTCACGAAATGGACCGGTTCAAGGGAGGCGGCCCTCAAAACCAACAGGCCGTGAACGGCCTCGTCGATCACGTAGATGAGGTCGTTGCGAGCGTCATAGGCGAGATCCACGGCCCGGGCCTGAGCCGTGATCGAATCCATGACGCGTGTCTCATCCTCTGTTGTGAGGTCCTTTCCGTTCAGCCTTCGCAGGGTGCCGTCTCGATGAAGGATTAGAACCATGTTTTGCCGGCTGTCCGCGGACACGGCCATGGGCTCATGAGCAGTGGCGATGGGGTCCTTGGGTTCCAGGACATAATGAGAGTGAAAAAGGTCTTCCGTAACGCGTTTCACCTGAAAGACCGAGAGGGTGTCCTCCTCGCGGTTGGCCACGTAGATCCGTCTGTGCCTGGCATCATAGGTCACGTCACAGGCGCCGGCTCCCAGGTCAAAAGGCGATCCCTCGACCTCCAGGAGGTCTTTGTCCTCATCGAGATTGAGCACCGTCAGCTTCCGGCTTTCCGTGCTGACCACAAAGGTCTCAAAAGGGGACCCCGCGCATCCCCATGCGAGGAACAGGGCGCCCATCAGGAAAAGCCCGATGACCATACGTTGGAATGCATTCATCTTCCTTCTCCTTTTTATCAAGGATGAAACAGGGAGGGAATTCGAAAAGAAAATAAATGGGAAATTGAAATTAAATGACAGCAAGCCTGAAGGAACTTCCGATGATTTAAAGGAAGTCCTGGGGTTTTCATCAACTCGAAAGAGGATCCCAGCGGAAAATGGAATCTGGAACCCAAAAATATCGAGGATTATCATAGAGTAGAAGAAACAGTCGCATCGATATTTCGAAGCTTTGCGTTCTGAATATGCTGGAATGATGGGATCATTTTTGTTAATTTTGATTCATTAAGAGATATAGTAGGATCAATACTTCGAACTGCCATGGGAATAATGAGATGATATCGATTTTTATGTCGAATAATATGGATAAATGAATTAAAAAAGCAGGGATCACCCCCCATCCATACATCCGTAACACTCTGGACAATCTGGCCTGATATCTTTCCATAGTATTCCATATGCATACGATTTATGAAGGGAAGGATCGAATCCTTCCCGCCAGGAAGCCGGTTTGGTTTTGCGATCATAAAATAGAAGCATAGAAAATAATCAAAGAAAAAGTGGACGGTATCATGCGAAGGTTTTTGGGCGAGTAATTCAGCAAACTCCCGGGCCGCCAGGGTGGAATGATCATGGATACATTTAGAGATGTTCTTAAATTTGGCACTTTTGAAGGTTCCTGAAGGATGCAAAAAAGGTAGTGAATCGAGATTTTTGGGCATCCACTTCGTCAGGATTTCCGAGAAACATTCCCCAATGTTTTTGTTAAGTATTCCCATATGATTCCCCCTTAATGTCAGAGAATATTGATAGCGTCGTAAAAAGCGGAGACCTAGAGATTTGCCACTAACGATTCCAATGATTTTCGTTCAGCCAACAGGCGGTCGAGCGGGTTTTTGTGAGACCGTCAATATCAGCAAAGCGTCACAGGCCCCTTCCTCAGGGGCAAGATAGAAAAAAGGAGACTCCCCTTTCCCCCTTACCGTTCCCTCTAGGCCGCTGGTCGCAAAATGAATGGAAATAGAGCGTTTCAACCCTTATTAGGTAAGAAGGATGAAGGAGTTTCGATAGGTTATGCTGATTTGTGTGGGATGATACTGTCCTTTCATATGGGATAAAAGAACAGTTTGCCTGCCTCTATTCAAGATAAAATCAATAGCTTTTCATGAATATGCCTACCTTTTAAAGGCATTTTATTAGGAATAAAAGGAGCACAATGCGTTTTAACCTACAAGTTAGACGGATTTTGTCTAGATTCAAGGTGCATTCCTTATTGCCGAATATATCGCAGAATATGACCCGCATGTAGCACTTAATAGGATTCCAGTCAAGGTTTCTTTTCGCTTCAGGGCCGAAAATTTGATGGTGTCGCAAAAAGCCGAGACCTTAAGATTTGCCTCTAACGATTCCAGAGACTTAAGTGTAGCCAACAGGCGGTTGAGCGGGTTTTGCGAGACCGCCAAAATCTTGCGGGCCTGCCACAACCCGATCGATCCCTGTCGATGGAGTTACAGCCTATCGGAAGAGAAGAGGCCGATTCCTTCTTTCCGCGTTTTTAAATTTTTTTCAGGTTTTTGAAAGGGTTTGAGGATGTTTGAATCGCGCCTTACGCGGCTTGCTTCCGGGAGATTCAAAACCGCTTTTTCGAATGTAAGCGTGAAGGGACGGTGGGTGTGAAGTGTTGGCAGGGATGAATGAATGCAATCGTTTTTCAAGAAGATGGAGGCAGAGGTCTGAGGAGATTCGAACAAAAGATCGAGGTCTTATTTCCTACTCCTCCATGCCGATTCGGTAGTCCCACCAGAAAGGCCCCCGGTGGGCCTTGCCCGGGCGCAGGCTGGATTCTTGTATAATGGCCAGGGCCTCCTCCAGGGTGAGGGCGGTCTTGAGCTTCCTCGTCACCGTGGCCAGCCAGATGCGGCGTAGATCCGTGATCAGGATCCTGCCGTCGGGCCTGGTGACGCGCTCCATCTCGTTGAGCATGGAAACAGGGTCCTCCACGATGTGCAGCATAAAGGTATTCACCACGAGATCGAATGCGTTATCCTCCAGGTCCAGCCGGTGAACGTCTCCCTTGCGGAAGGTGATGCGGCTGGCCACACCAGCCTTTTCAGCCAGGGACCGGGCCCGTTCCAGAAGGGCATCACCCAGGTCCACCCCCAGGATCTCGGCCTGGGGGAATGCCAAGGCCAGTTCCAGGGCCACGGCACCGAAACCGCATCCCGAGTCCAGGATGCGACCGCCTTCAAAGCCGTCCACCTTGAGCAAGGCGGCAAAGCGCCTTCCCACACGATGGATGTTCCTGGCATTGCGTCGGTAATAGCCCTTGGCCCAGACGACATCGTCGAACACCCGTGGGTGAAACAAGGCGGCCTGTTTCATGTGCCCTCCTTAGGCCCTGCTGCGACTACGCGAATTCTTCGTCGCTCTTCACAATCCTGTCGGCGTAGTCTGCCATTTTTACGGCGATGTGCGTGGCCTTCTTGATGTAAGCGTCCTCATTTTTCTCATCGATTCGGTTGGCTTGTACGTACGCGGAAAAGATACGGGATGCCATGCTTGCAATCACGGACTCGCTGTGCTGAAGGCGAACGTGTTTCTGGGTGGTCATTCTTTCCTCCTGGTTTTCTGGACAGGCGAGCGTACAACCGATTTCCCTGAATCACCGGGTGCGTTCGGAAGAGCCGATGCATCATACCACGGATAGGGTGTCGGCACAAACGGGCTGTGTCGTGTCTGCATCTCGTCCGGGCTGGAAGGGCTCTGGGGGTTGAGCCGGTTTTTCAGAGGGTCCCCCGCCGGGCCAGCCATGCGTCGGTACCGATTTCGGCCCGCAGCTTCAGACTTTTTTGACGTTCGTTCAGGGCCTGTTGAAACGCCTCGTCCGACATGTTCGGGTCACGGAGCTCGAGGAACACCCGGCAGGGGAACTCGGTGCAGAGCCCGCAGTGCTCGAGTTGCTTATGGTTGCGACAGCATTCGTACAGGGGGCAAACGCGCCCGGGCAGTTGATCGGTCCAGAACGGCTTGCCGTTCACATAGCCGCATCCCTGGCACTGGAGATCGAGAAACGGACAGTCCCCGCAGTAAATTCCGCAGCAGGGTACATGATTGACGTCGGCCATGTTGATCCTCTCCTCAGGACCGCTCGGCCTTATGAAGGTCTGGGTCGGCAAGAGGCGGGTTATGGAGGGTGACATTTTGTGTAGCGGGCACGCACCCGCATGCAAAAGTGAGCACGTCCAGGAAAACCATGGCTCTGTGGAGGTGCGGCATGGGGAAACCTCCTTACCCGCGTGGGTTGAGTTTTTCTCGGAACGGCCGGCTCATAAGCGAAGTCCCTTCTTGAGCAGGTCAATTCGTTCCCCCGACGGGTCATCGAGCACGAGGACCAACTCAGTGAACTCCCATTCGCCCTCGTTCCGAACCGCTTTGGCATAGAGAGTCCCGCTTGCGCGGGGACCGGAGAGGGGAATGGCCAGGTTCGCATCGCCGGATGGACCGCTGAGGTTGATGTTCCCGGAGACGAACAGCCCGTCATCGATGGGGGCGCCCAGGGCCTCCACCACCACGGGATCGGCCTTGGCAAGGGCCAGGGCCTCCTCGTACACGTCGGAGGATTTCATGATCCCGAACACCAGGAACAGGATCCCGGCGATGAAGGCCGCAAACAGAACAAGCGATCCCAGGCAGCCTACCGGAACGAACCATTTCCAGTTTCTGCCCCACCAGCCTTTTTGGGTCTGCGGTTGCATGGAAACCTCCGAGAAAGGCGCGCCCAGGGTGTGCTGCACCCGTTTGCCAGAGTCGTGTGCATTAGGATCAGGAAGCCCACTCGTCCAGGATGCGGTCTTTAAAGGCGGAGACATCCTCCTCGTCCTTCATGGCCTTGGTGATTCGCTTGAATCCTCTAGTGTCGCCCAGCATGATGCAGCCGATGATCCGGCCCTGGTTGAAAACGACCTTCTGGTACACTTCGCCGGTCTCCCGGGTGCTCGCCTCGTGCTCGCCGTCGGCGTCGATGTCGCCGGCCGAGGCCAGGTCGATGCCCACGACTTTGAGGATGTTCGCCATGGGGGTGCCCTCGTAGGTTGCGTTGCCCCCTCCCATGTTCGTGCCTGCGATCCGTCCTTGCTCCATGGCCGCAGGCCAGATGCCGTAAGGCATGCCGCGGAACTCGGCCACATCGCCCGCGGCAAATACTTCGGGCCTGGAGGTGCAGAGCTGCTCGTCCACCTGGACACCCTTGTCCGTTGCCAGGCCCAGGGCTTGGGCCAATTTCAGGTTGGGGCGCACACCAGCGGAGATCAGGACCATGCCCGAGTCCAGGGTCTCGCCCCCCTCGAGCCGGACGCCGTCCGCAGTACCAGTACCCGTAATCTCCTGCGTCTTGGCGCCCAAGCGGAACGCGAACCCCATGCCCTCCATGAGGGTTTGAAGGCGCGCCGCCCCGTGGTCGTCGAGCTGGCGTGGCAGCAACCGGGGGAAGAACTCCACCACAGTGACCTGCTTGCCGATCTTGCGCAGGGCGTTTCCCGCTTCCAGCCCCAGCAGGCCTCCACCAATCAGAACCACCCGCTGGATGCCCTTTGCACGGTCGCGGATGGCGCGTGCGTCCCTTACATTGCGGAGGGTAAAGACCCCCTCCTTGTCCGAGCCCTGGACGGGAGGGACAAAGGAGTGGCTTCCGGTGGCCAGGAGCAGGGTGTCGTAGGTGTAAGTATCGCCATCGGCAGAGGTGAGGGTCTTCCCCCCCGGGTCTGCGCCCGTGATGTGCGTCTCGAGCATGAGTCGGATGCGCTGTTCATCGTACCAGGATCTGCTCTTGACCAGGAGCTTTTCCTCAGAGGTCTCCCCCGCAATGAGGTCGTTGAGCTGGATGCGCCAGTAAAAAGGGAGGTCCTCGTCCGCAATCAGGGTGATTTCGCCCTGGGGGTCCTGCTTGCGCAGGTGCTCCGCGGCCGTGGTACCGGCCACGCCGTTCCCCACAATCAGGTAATGTTTCATGACGTGCCCCTCTCGTTTAAAGGTGCTCGGCTCGCGTCGGTTCGCTCCTTCATACTACCGCTCCGCCCTCCTGATCTCAAGCAGGATGGATGATTCCAGTACGATGCTTCTTTGCCAAACCGCCAATCCCATGGCCGGCACATGGGCTAACGGGTCTATAATCCTGTCCATTTTGACGGTCTCGCAAAAACCCGCGCAACCGCCTGTTGGGCACACTTAAGTCACTGGAATCGCGAGGGGCAAATCTCTAGGTCTCCGCTTTTTACGAGGCCATCCATTTTCGGGTATTGAAATGGCCCTGATCAAGGATCGTTCTCTGGGTTTGTGGAGAAGGAGGTGAGGCGCACCGTTTTCCGCGAACGCCCGGCCCGCCAAAACGGGGAAGAGCCCAGTTGATCCGAGCGAAAACGCTTGACAAGGCCGTTATGACTGGGGCAAGGTGCGCCATTTCTGCCGCACGGCCGGGCGCGTTCCCGGGATTTTTCTCAAGGCCGGGGCGGTTCGTGCCGATGGGAGGGGTATTGAGAGAAGACGGAGGATATGATCCTATGGAATTGCTTTCCCTGGGGCTTGGGGCCCTTTTTGCCGTGAGCTTTCTCTTGGGCATAGGCTACGTCTGCGGGAAGAAGTAGCGGCATACCCGACAATTGAAGAGAGACATCTGACGAGGGCAGGCCAGCGCCGCCCTCGTTTTTTTTGGCGATTCCGGGGCTTGGCATTCAGGGACAGGGTGTGTGATTCAGGAAGTGCTTTGGCTTTTCCGACGATTTCTGACCCTCTGCCAGGGTGACTGCGTAGCGACTCAATTGCCCTTGACCGCAGGCAAGGGGCATCGTAGTCTTTTCACAAGCGTGCGAGGCGCTGATAAACGACCTTTCAGGTGTGATTAAAGTGAGGTTTGGGGGCACGATGTGCACAGTACGGGAAGAGGGGCACGAGACGTCCCGTGAAGAAGTCCACGTGCTTCCAGGGGAATCGCCATGAATAACCAATGTAAGGGGTGGGAGGCAGGCATGAAAGCGAAAGTCCGAAGGATGGGTTGCATGGCATGGAACGTGTTGGTGTTCATGATCCTGGCTTCTTCACCGGCCGTTGGGGCGGAGTTCACCGCGGAGATCGTCATCACCGGGCCCGGGGAAGGGTACACATACAGCCTTCACGTGAAGGATCCCATGTATCGGATTCAGAAAATTCAGGGCCCCATGAACGTTCCTCCCTTTCCCAGCATTGTGAACCGGGACACGGGCATGACATGGGGGCTCATGCCGACCATGCGACAGTACGTGGAGATGCCCGACCTGGAGAAGACCTTCCTGGCCAATCCCCTGGTAGGCTGGGCTATGACCCGGAAAGGGATGACAGAGACGCCGGGGGCCGATGAGACCCTGAACGGTTATACATGTGAAACGCGGGTCTACACCGTGGCGGGAGAGTCGAAACCCGCGGCCAAGGTGTGGGTTGCGAAGAAGCTCGGGCACGTCGTGCGCGAGGAGCGCTTTGGCGCGAACGAGAACCCGGTGCTGGAGCTTCGGAACATTCAAGAGGGGCCTGTGGACGCCGCAATGTTTGAGGTCCCTGAGGGGTTCACGAGGGTTTCCATGGAGGGCGGGCAGGGAAAGTCCGCGCCTTCGGACTCCGCCGGGCCTGCACCTGGGGGAGCCTCTTCACCTTCCTCGAAGCCGGCCGGGGCATCCGCCGGGCATATCGTGTTCATCCTGGACGCTTCAGGGTCCATGTGGGGCCAGGTGGACGGCACGCCCAAGATCGCCATTGCCAAGGAGGTCCTCACCGATCTGGTACAGGATCTTCCGGATGAGTCCGTGGTGGGCCTGGTGGCATACGGCCATCGACGAAAGGGGGACTGCAGCGACGTGGAGGAGCTGATTCCTCTGGGAAGGCTGGACAAGGAGCGGGTTATTAAAACCGTCCAGGGATTGAGCCCAAAGGGCAAGACGCCCATTACGCTTTCCGTTCGAAAGACCGTGGACAGAATTCGGCACGTGGAGGAAGAAACCACGATCATCCTGGTCTCGGACGGCAAGGAGACCTGTGGAGGGGATCCCTGCGCTCTGGTCAAGGAGCTCAAGGATGCGGGCATTCGGTTCACGCTCCACGTGGTAGGGTTCGACGTCACCGAAGAGGAACGTATACAGCTCGAGTGCATGGCCAAGGCGGGCGGCGGTGTGTACTACACGGCCAAGACGGCTCACGAGTTTCGAGCTGCGGCGCGGGAGGTGGTCCGAAAAACGCAGGAGCAAGGCTTTCTCCGCTTGACAGCCCTTCGTGGGGACAAGCCGTTTCGCGCGGCCGTGGAGGTGAGAGCGGCCGGAGCGGACCAGGTCATCAAGAGCGGAAGGACCGGGACCGATCCGAAGCGGCGCGGCGCCCCGGTGAAACCCGGCGTGTATGACCTTCGGTTCTCGGACACGGAGCTCCCGGATTCGCCTGAGGTATGGATTCGAGGAGTGGAGGTGGCTGCGGGTGAGACCGTGGAGCGAGTGGCTGTCTTTAGAGAGGATGGCGTGCTGAGCGTGAAGGCCGTCAAGGACAATGCCCCCATGAAGGCGTACGTGAAGGTGCACCGGCAGGAGGACGAGAAGTATATGAAGGACGGGTACACCCGGCAGGACGGAAAGC
>JASFQI010000090.1:0-15586 GCA_050115555.1 Desulfobacteraceae bacterium | reverse complement strand
TCCATCGGCCAGGAGACGGACATTGTCAGCAAGGAGATGTATACGCTCCACGACAGCAAGGGCCGGGGCATGACCCTGCGGCCCGAGGCCACGGCCTCTGTGGTGCGCGCCTACATCCAGAACCGGCTGTACCAGGAAAGCCCGGTCCAGAAGCTCTTTGTCATGGGCTCCATGTTCCGTCACGAGCGCCCGCAAAAGGGCCGGTTCCGGCAGTTTCACCAGATCGATGCGGAGATCTTCGGCGATCCGGGGCCCCGCTCGGATGCCGATCTCATCGTCATGCTGCTGTTCCTGTTCGAGTCCCTGGGCCTTTCCGGGCTCACGCTCCATTTGAACTCCCTGGGCTGCCCCGCGTGCAGGGGCGGCTTTCGTGAGGCCCTGACCGCCTTTCTGGAGACCCGGTCCGAAGGCCTTTGCTCGGACTGCGCGCGCCGGGCCCAGACCAACCCGCTGCGCGTCTTTGACTGCAAGGTGCCGACCTGCCAGGAAATCGTGACCGAGGCCCCGTCCGTGCTGGACTCCATCTGCGATGCGTGCAGGGTGCACTTCGAGGGACTTCAGGCGCTCCTGGGCGATGCCGACATCGGGTTCGAGGTGAACCCACGGCTGGTTCGCGGCCTGGACTACTACACGCGAACCGCATTCGAGGTGCAGACCGAGCGGCTCGGGGCCCAGAACGCCGTGGCCGGGGGCGGGCGCTACGACGGCCTGGTGCGCCAGCTCGGCGGCCCGGACCAGCCGGCCATCGGGTTTGCCATCGGCGTGGAGCGGTTGATCTCCCTCATGAACGAGGTCCGGGAGCCCCAAACCCCGTCACCGGCCCTCTACGTGGCCGCCCTGGGCGAGGAGGCCCGGAAAAGGGCCTTCACGTGGGTGACGGCACTCCGCAAGTCGGGGTACTGGGTGGAGATGGACTACGCCGGTCGGAGCCTCAAGGCCCAGATGAAACGGGCGGACCGTTTGGGCGCCCGGCTGGTCCTCATGGTGGGAGAGAACGAGCTGGCTTCGGGCAAGGGGCTGCTGCGGGATATGGCGGAAAAGACCCAGGAGGACATCCCCCTGGAAGAGGTGATCGCACACATGGAGCAACGACTCGAGAAAGAAGCATCTCCCGGAGAGGGGAAGAGGTCATGACGGAAGCGGAAGGCGTAGCCATCGACACGCTGGGGGACTGGAAGCGCACGCACGACTGCGGCAGCCTGCGCGCGGAGGACGTGGAGCAGGAGGCCGTGCTCATGGGCTGGGTGAACAACCGAAGGGACCTGGGCCAGTTGATCTTCATCGACCTGCGGGACCGGGAAGGCATCACCCAGATCGTGTTCGACCCCCAGGTGAACCCGCAGGCCCACGAGCGGGCCCATGTGCTTCGGAACGAGTGGGTCGTGGCGATTCAAGGCGAGGTGGCACGCCGCCTGGAGGGACAGGAGAACCCGAACCGGGCCACCGGGGCCATCGAGGTCCGGGTGACGGACGTGCGCATTCTGAACCGCACCGAGGTGCCTCCCTTTCAGGTGGACGGGGCCGTGGACGCCTCGGAGACCCTCCGGCTCAAGCACCGGTACCTGGAGCTTCGACGTCCGAGCGTCTTCCGGAACTTTCGCATCCGGCACCGGGCGGCCGCCGAGGTGCGAAGCTTCCTCAACAAGCGGGGGTTCCTGGAGGTGGAGACCCCCTTCCTGACCAAGAGCACGCCCGAGGGGGCCCGGGACTACCTGGTACCCAGCCGCGTGAATCCGGGGATGTTCTACGCCCTGCCCCAGTCCCCGCAGCTCTTCAAGCAGCTCCTCATGGTGTCCGGGTTCGACCGGTACTACCAGATCGTCCGGTGCTTCCGGGACGAGGACCTGCGCGCCGACCGGCAGCCCGAGTTCACCCAGGTGGACCTGGAGATGTCCTTTGTGAGCGAGGAGGACGTGATCGAGCTCCACGAAGGACTGATGTCCACGCTTTTTCAGGAGGTACTCGGCCGGACGCTTTCGCTTCCCTTCCCCCGCATGACCTACCAGGAGGCCATGGACCGGTTCGGAACGGACCGCCCGGACACTCGCTTCGGCCTGGAGATTCAGGACATCACCGCGCAGGCGGCCGAGTCCGACTTTCGGGTGTTCCGCCAGGTCGTGGAGCAGGGGGGCGCGGTCAAGGCCCTTTGCGTGCCCGGCCGGGCGGACGGGTTCTCGAGAAAGGACCTGGACGGGCTGGGAGAGTCCGTGGCCGAGTGGGGAGGAAAAGGCCTGGCCTGGGCCAAGGTCGCAGAGGACGGCTGGCAGTCCCCGATCAAGAAGTTCTTCTCGGACGAGCAGAAGGAGGGGGTGAACCGGTCCGTGGGGGCTCAACCCGGGGATCTCCTTCTCATGGTGTCGGATCGGGAACCCGTGGCCCTTCACGTGCTCGGCATGCTTCGGCTGGACCTGGCCCGGAGGCTCGAGCTCGTGCAGGACCGGGACCCCGCCTTTGTCTGGGTGACCGAGTTCCCGCTGCTCGAGTACGACGAGGACGAAGGCAGGCTCACGGCGGTGCATCATCCCTTCACCGCACCCCTGGAGGAGGACATGCCCCTCCTGGACACGGAGCCTGAGAAAGCCCGCGCCCGGGCCTACGACCTGGTGCTGAACGGGAGCGAGATCGGGGGCGGAAGCGTGCGAATCCACAGGCGGGACCTCCAGGATCGGATGTTCCGGGTCCTGGGGATTTCGCAGGAGGAGGCCCAGGTCAAGTTCGGGTTTTTCCTGGAGGCCCTGCGCTACGGGGCCCCGCCGCATGCCGGCATGGCCCTCGGGTTCGACCGGCTCGTGACGATCATGGCCGGCGCGGAGAGCATCCGCGAGGTCATTGCGTTTCCCAAGACCCAGCGCGCCACCTGCCCGCTCACGGATGCCCCGTCCCCGGTGGACGAGCGGCAGCTCGAGGAGCTGGGCCTTTCCCTTCGATCCGGGGCTCCGGGTCCTTCGAAGGACAGCGCGTGAAGACAAAGGCACGGATGTTGCATTTTGTTCTGACGTGAAGGTTACCGTGAAAACACCCCTCGTGGGCCGGGCGTAGGGCGGCATTTTACATGCCGCCACAAAGGTTTTGTCGCGCAGGATTTCACTCCCCGCCTTGATTCTCGGTTTTCGTAGGGCGGGGTTTTACACCCCGCCGTGAAACATGTTTTTTGTAGGACGGCATGTTATATGCCGCCGCAAGGTCTGAGAGAGTACAGAAAATGCCCCCAGGCGGATTCTGAGGCAAAAAAGGGAGTTGACAAGAATCTTAATACTTGTATAATTACAGAATAAAATTTTTCAGAAACGCCTCGAACGAGAGAAAAATCCATGTCTTACGTCCTCATTCGCAACATCGCCATTACCACCGCAGCAGGGGCACCCTTGTGCTCTCTGTTGCTTCTCCTGCTTGGTCTTGGAATCAAGCCACCGGGCCTGATGATGACGTAGATCCAACGAGAATCCACAAAAACCGTTATCAGGCCCTCCTGATAACGGTTTTTTTTTGGACATAGTTCAGGGAGAGATCACCATGCATGCGGTTACACTGTACGACACCACCCTTCGAGACGGGACCCAGGGGGAGCAGGTCACCCTTTCAGCCGAAGACAAGATGAACATCGCGCGCAAGCTGGATGCGTTCGGGATCCCTTACATCGAGGGAGGATGGCCCGGGTCCAACCCCAAGGACGCCCGGTTCTTCCAGATGGCCCGAAAGAACCCGCTGAAGCAAGCCCGGCTCACCGCGTTCGGAAGCACCCGAAAGTCGGGAGGCACCGCGGAAACCGATCCCAACGTGGCCGCCCTGCTCAAGACCGAGACCCCGTCCGTGACCGTCGTGGGCAAGAGCTGGGATCTCCACGCCACGGAGATCCTGGGAACGACCCTGGACGAGAACCTTCGCATGATCCACGACACCGTGGCCTTTCTCAAGGCCCGGGACCGCGAGGTGATCTACGATGCAGAGCACTTTTTTGACGGGTACCGTCGAAATTCCGACTATGCCCTGAAGACGGTGGCCGCGGCCGTGGAAGGCGGCGCAAACGTGATCGTGCTCTGCGACACGAACGGCGGATTGATGCCCCATGAGATTCAGGAGGTGGTGGAGGCCGTATTCCCGAGCATCCCGGTCGCCGTGGGCATTCACGCGCACAACGACTGCGGCATGGCCCTGGCCAACTCCCTGTCAGCGGTACGGGCCGGCGCCACCATGGTCCAGGGCACGATCAACGGGTACGGGGAGCGCTGCGGCAACCTGGACCTGGTGTCCATGATCGGCGTGCTCCAGCTCAAGATGGGGTACGACTGCGTGGATCCGGACCGGCTGCCCCAGCTCACCGAGGTCTCACGCTACGTGAGCGAGGTGGCCAATGTGCCGCCTTCCAACCAGCGGCCCTTTGTGGGCCGGAGCGCCTTTGCCCACAAGGGGGGCATCCACGTGAGCGCCATCATGAAGAACCCGGCCGCTTACGAGCACGTGTCCCCGGATACGGTGGGGAACCGCCGGCGCGTGCTGGTCTCCGACCTCTCGGGAAAGAGCAACATTGCGTACAAGTCCGAGGAGCTCGGCATCAAGCTCGGTGGAAACGGGTTTGACAGCCAGAAGATCGTGGAGCGGATCAAGCAGATGGAGGACCAGGGGTACCAGTTCGACGCGGCCGAGGGCTCCCTGGAGCTCCTGATCAAAAAGGTGACCGGCCAGTTCGATGCGCCCTTCAACCTGGAGTCCTTCCGGGTGACCCTCGAGAAGGACGGCGATGCGCCTACCATGAGCCACGCCACCATCAAGATCTCCGTGGAAGGCGAGGACGAGATCACCGCGGCCGAAGGCGACGGGCCCGTGAACGCCCTGGATAACGCCCTTAGAAAGGCGCTCAATAAGTTCTACCCGGAGATCCAGGAGATGGGCCTGGTGGACTTCAAGGTCCGCGTGATCGATGGCCGGGCCGCCACCGCAGCCCGGGTCCGGGTGAACATCGAGAGTAGGGACGCCCGCGAGATCTGGTCCACCATCGGGGTGTCCGAGAACGTGATCGAGGCCAGCTGGCAGGCCCTCACGGACAGCGTGGAGTACAAGCTCCTCAAGGTGCGAAACGGCAAGAAGCAGAATTCCTCGACCCATGCCGAGGCCTCTGCGGGCGGCACATCCTAGCACCTGCCGGGGCAGATCCTAGTGTAAGGAGACAAACATTTTCCATGAAGCACGATCGAATAACAGAAAAGGAGCGACCGACCGCAGGACCCCCCAAGGGGCGGAACCTGCGGAGGGTCCTTGGGGCGTAGTCCTTTCTCTTCGGCCAAAAGCGGGCCGGGGGTCCGCTTTCGGCTACGGCATTTACAGGGGCGGCCGGGTTCTTCCGTTGTCCCGTGTGCACGTCATCTGTTCAAGATCCTAGAAAGAGAGGCTACATTCCCATGAGCGAGAACGGTCGAGTCATTATCTTTGATACCACCCTCCGGGACGGCGAGCAGTCGCCCGGAGCCAGCATGAACGCCGCAGAGAAGCTGCGCATCGCCACCCAGCTCGAGAGGCTGGGCGTAGACGTAATCGAGGCGGGCTTTCCCGCTGCCTCCCCCGGGGACCTGGAAGGGGTCCGCGCCATTGCCCAAAAGGTCCGCGGGCTGAGCGTGACCGCCCTGGCCCGGACCTCCCGGGACGACATCGACAAGGCCTGGGAGGCCATTCAAGAGGCCGCCCGCCCCCGGATTCACACCTTCATTGCCACATCGGACATCCACATGGAGCACAAGCTCCGCATGAGCCGGGACGAGGTGGTCCAGGCCACGGTGGACGCGGTCCGGTATGCCCGGACCTTCACGGACGACGTGGAGTTCTCGGCCGAGGACGCCTCCCGGAGCGACCGTGACTTCCTCTGCCGCGTGTTCGAGGCGGCCATCGAGGCCGGGGCCACCACGGTGAACGTCCCGGACACGGTGGGCTACATCCTACCGGATGAGTTCAGGGAGATGATCGGCTACGTGCGGGAGCACACCCCGAACATCGGCCGGGCGATCCTGAGCGTCCACTGCCACAACGACCAGGGCCTGGCCACGGCCAACACCCTGGCCGGGCTCAAGGCGGGCGCCCGCCAGACCGAGGTCACGGTGAACGGCATCGGCGAGCGTGCAGGCAACACCAGCCTGGAAGAGGTGGTGATGACGCTTTACAACCACCGGAGCCACCTGAACCTCCAGACCGGGGTCAACACCCGCGAGATCTACCCCACGAGCCGCCTGGTCTCCATGATCACGGGCATCGTGATTCAGCCCAACAAGGCCGTGGTGGGGGCCAATGCCTTTGCCCACGAGGCCGGCATTCATCAGGACGGGGTGCTCAAGAACCGCCTCACGTACGAGATCATGGAGCCCGAGACCGTGGGCATCTCGCAGAACCGGCTCGTGCTCGGCAAGCACTCCGGGCGCCATGCCTTTCGGGACAGGCTCGCGGCCCTGGGCTACGAGCTGGAAGAGGAGCAGTTCAACCACCTGTTCCGCAAGTTCAAGGAGCTGGCCGACAAGCGCAAGGAGGTCCTGGACGAGGACATCGAGGTCCTCTTTGCCGAGGAGATCCTCCGCGTCCCGGACCACTACCGGCTCGAGTACCTCAATGTGGTGAGCGGCACCCAGCTCGTGCCCACGGCCATGGTCCGCCTGGCCATGAACGGGGAGGAGGTGCAGGCAGCCGGTTTCGGCAACGGCCCCATTGATGCGGCCTACAACACCATCGCCAAGATGACGGGCACCCGGTCCAAGCTGATGCGCTTCTCCATCCACTCGGCCAGCGGGGGCACCGACGCCTTGGGCGAGGTGATCGTCCGGCTCAAGGAGAACGGCCTCGTGGCCCTGGGAAAGGGCGCGGACCCGGACATCATCACGGCCAGCGCCAAGGCCTATGTGAACGGCCTGAACCGGCTGGAGTACCTCAAGCGGAATCCTTCCCTGGCTCCTGAGGAAAGAGGACTATGACCCAACCCATGACCATCACCGAGAAGATCCTCGCGGCCCATGCGGGCCGCGAGTCGGTTTCACCCGGGGAGCTGATTCAGGTCCGCGTGGACCTGGCCCTGGCCAACGACATCACCGCACCCCTTGCCATTCAGGTGTTCCGCGAGATCGGCGCGGACCGCGTGTTCGATTCAAAGCGGGTTGCCCTGGTCGCGGATCACTTTGTCCCGAACAAGGACATCGCCTCTGCGGAGCAGGCCCGGATTCTCCAGGACTTTGCCAAGGAGCAGGAGATCACGCACTACTACCACCAGGGCAACGGCGGCGTGGAGCACGTGATCCTCCCTGAAAAGGGCCTTGTGGTCCCCGGAGACCTGGTCCTGGGTGCGGACAGCCACACCTGCACGTACGGGGCCCTGGGCGCCTTTTCCGCGGGCGTGGGCAGCACGGATCTCGGGGCGGTCCTGGCCACCGGAGAGACCTGGCTCAAGGTCCCGGCCGCCATCCGTGTGGAGTACCAAGGGGAGCTCACCCCCTGGGTAGGCGGCAAGGACCTCATCCTCTTCACCCTCGGCCGAATCGGGGTGGAGGGCGCGAACTACAAGACCCTGGAGTTCTGCGGAAGCACCATGGAGAAGCTTCCCATGGACGACCGGTTCACCATGGCCAACATGGCCGTGGAGGGCGGGGCCAAGAACGGGATCGTGGCACCCGATGACGTCACGCGCGCCTATGTCTCGGAACGGGCCCTTCATGAGCCCGTGTTTTTTTCGAGCGATCCGGACGCTGCGTACGAAAACGTCCTTTCCATCGATGTGACCGGGATCGAGCCACAGGTCGCGTTTCCCCACTCCCCGGACAACGTGCGCCCGGTCTCCAAGGCTGGAGACATCCCCTTGGACCAGGTCTTTATCGGGTCCTGCACCAACGGACGGCTCGGGGACCTGCGCCAGGCCGCATCCGTGCTGAAGGGCCGTACCGTGGCCCCGGGGGTGCGGGTGATCGTGCTGCCGGGGTCCCGGGAGATCGCGCTTCAGGCCGTGCGCGAAGGCATTGCCGAGACGTTCCTGGAGTCCGGTGCCGTATTCGGGCCCCCGAGCTGCGGGCCCTGCCTGGGAGGACACCTGGGTATCCTGGCCCACAAGGAGAGGGCCCTTTCCACGAGCAACCGGAACTTCGTGGGCCGCATGGGCCATCCCGAGAGCGAGGTGTACCTGGCCAACCCGGCCGTGGCCGCAGCGTCTGCCGTGCTGGGAAGGATCGCTTCTCCCGAGGACCTCTAAAAAAGAAAATGGAAACCAACGCTTAAGCACAGGAAGTGAGAACAACCCATGAAGATCGAAGGAAAGGTCTGGCGGTTTCAGGACCACGTGGATACGGACTTGATCATTCCGGCGCGGTACCTGAACGTGTCGGACGGAAAGGAGCTGGCCACGCACTGCTTTGTCGACATCCGCCCGGACTTTGCAGAGGGCGTTCAAGAAGGCGACGTGCTGGTGGCCGGAAAGAACTTCGGGTGCGGCTCGTCCCGGGAGCACGCCCCGCTTGCCATTCGGGAGACGGGCATTCGTACGGTCATCGCCGAGAGCTTTGCCCGGATCTTCTACCGCAACGCCTTCAACATCGGGCTCCCGCTGCTGGAGGCCCCGGAAGCGGTCCAGGCCTTGAAAGAAGGCGACCGCGTGGCCGTGGACCTGGGCGCCGGAACCATTCAGATTTTGGAGGAGGGTGAGACCTTCCAGGCCCAGCCCGTGCCCCCGTTTATGCAGGAGCTGGTCCAGGCCGGCGGCCTCGTCCCCTACCTCCGGGAACGCCGCGCTTCCTAGCAGGACGGGTTTCCTTGCTTTTCGTAGGGCGGGATTTCACTCCCCGCCTTGATTCGCGGTTTTTGTAGGGCGGGGTTTTATACCCCGCCATAGAATTTGACTTTCGTAGAGCGGCATTTCATATGCCGCCATAAAGCTTTTGTCGTTATGGGTTTTATACCCCGACCCAAAAATAAAGAAAGGAACCCAACCATGCCAACAACCTATCGCATCGCCGTGATCCCCGGCGACGGCACCGGGCCCGAGGTGGTGGCCGAGGGCATCAAGGCGCTAAACGCCTTGGGCCCGAAGTGCGACCTGCAATTCGAGTTCATCTCGTTCGATTTGGGAGGAGACGCCTACCTCAAAGACGGCACCCTGCTTCCCGACACCGTGATACAGGACCTGCAAAGCACCGACGCCATCTACCTGGGCGCCATCGGGCACCCGGGTGTGAAGCCCGGCATCCTGGAACGGGAGATCCTTCTGCGGCTTCGGTTCGAGCTGGACCTCTACATCAACCTGCGGCCTGTGGTGCTGCTTCCCGGGGCGTACACCCCCATCAAGGACAAGAAGCCCGAGGACATCGATTTCCTGGTGGTCCGGGAGAATACGGAAGGGTTCTACGCAGGGAGTGGAGGCTTCCTTCGCAAGGGGACCGAGGACGAGGTGGCCGTGCAGGACTCCGTGAACACGTTCAAGGGTGTGGACCGCTGCATCCGATATGCGTTTGAGGCCTGCCGCCGAAGGGACCGGGAAAAGAAGCTCACCCTTGTGGCCAAGACGAACGTCCTGACCTTTGAGTCGGACCTCTGGGAGAGGCGGTTTCTGGCTGTGGCCGAGGAGTACCCGGACATCACCACCGACTACCAGCACGTGGATGCCTGCTGCATGTGGATGGTCAAGAACCCGGAGATCTATGACGTGATCGTCACGAACAACATGTTCGGGGACATCATCACGGACATCGGCGCGATCATCCAGGGAGGCCTGGGCATTGCCGCTGGTGGGAACATTCACCCGGGGAGCGTGTCCATGTTCGAGCCCATCGGCGGCTCAGCCCCCAAGTACACGGGCAAGGACGTGATCAATCCCATTGCGGCGATCTCTGCTGCCCAGATGATGCTGGACCACCTGGGCGAGACCCGGGCTGCCGACCTCCTGTTTCGGGCCGTGCGCAAGGTGGTGGCCGAGGATCTGGAGAGCATGGATGCCGGCCGCATGGGCATGGGCACCCGGGAGGTGGGCGACAAGGTGGCGGAGACGCTTTCCATGCTTGACGCGTGATTTATCGTACTGTTCCTGAAGCGCTGCTTTTTTGTGTCGCTTCGATCACCGCCCATGACTATAGAAGGTCATAAATGAATGAATATCGTCCCACGAAAAAGAGGACTGAGGTTTCGGTGGGTGAATCCGTGCGGATCGTTCGGGAGCTTCAGGAATTGAGCCAAAATCAGCTTTCGGCGCTGACTGGCATTCCCCAGTCGACCATTTCGGCCATCGAGAATGATCGTGTCAAGCTGGGCGTCGAACGTGCGAAAATGTTAGCCACTGCCTTGAAGGTGCATCCAGGAGTTCTCGTTTTTCCGGGTTGGGAACTTCCTGAAGAAGCGGCCACATAAAAGATGCTTGGACCGGAAGGGCAAAAGCGCGCCTGCTGTTCAAGCTTGGTTTCCAATTCAAAACATCACCGTGCATAGCCTGTAATGATTACAGGGTGTTATGCACGCCATGCACAAAGAGCACAAGAAATCGGAAGCATTACAGAGCAAAAACGTCCTTTTCCGTGTTTGTGCTCTTCAGAGAAGAGAGAGGAAGGTGGTTGAACTTGCTGCTTCTCTTCTGTATTCTTGCCCGTATTTTCACCAGAGTTTCTTCTCCAACTCATTGACCGGACAGAACGGAACGGAAACGGACCATGATCATACTCCATGCCGCATGGTTTGAAGGAGACCTGTACCTCTGGGGAGAAAAATCATCGGATTCATCCGGGAATCGGAAGGTTCGCTCGGGTCGTATCGGCCAACCGGACCCCCATCCGCTTGATGCGGGGATCAAAGGACTGAGGGAGGCCCTGAAAGCCGCCTCAGCGGAGCTTCCCGTATCGGGCAAGCGCGTTCGCGCTCTTTCGGCCTGGCTTCCCACGGTGGAAAACACGCCCGTTCCCTCCTCTCCCCTGCTCGGGGAACTCCCGGACCCTGAGATCGAGACCACCCTTCACCCCTGGACCGTCACGGCACGTCTTTTGACCTTTGAAGAAGGCAGGGATTTTCTCTGTCTCTGCACAGGAAAACGGCTTCTGGCCAAGGGAGTCCTTCCGGGGACGGATCTTCAATGGTGGACCACGGGTCTTCGATTTGCAGGAGCCCTTGTGACCAATCAGTCCTATCTGCCGGGCCTGCTCAAAACAGAAGACGGTTATGAGGCCCGGTGGGAACCGGTCCTTGAAGGCAGGGATGAAGCGTTTCGGGAGGCGTTGTCCGCAGGGATGCCGCCCTCCACCCGATGCCTATCCCTTCCGGATGAAGCCGAGCCTCCTGAAACGCCCCCCCGGGTGGCATGCGACGCGTTCATTGCCTCCATGCTGGACCGTCTTGTCCGGGATGCATCGAACCATGAAGGGAGGCAGCGCTCGGGGAGGCGCAGAAAACCGTCATTCGAAAGCATCCATGATGCATGGCTCGATGCCCTGAAGAGTCCTGATCCTTCCCTGGAATGGGAAGATCCCGGGTCGCTCGATTTTCTCCTGCAGAACCTTCGAAGGTGGCAGAGGCCGATCCGGACGGTCTCCCAATCACCTTTTCGGCTCTGCTTTCGCCTCGAAGAGCCCACGGATCCGGCTCCCATGGAAGAGGAGGATCGGTGGCGGGTCCGATATCTGGTTCAGCCCCGTGAAGATCAAAGCCTGATGGTTCCTGCGGAGGAGGTCTGGGATCCGGAGGGCCCGTCCTTCGGCATGCTGCAGCGATACGGGAAAGGGCTTCAGGAGTTTCTTTATGCGTCTCTGGGGCAGGCATCCGGACTCTGCCCGGGGGTTGAAGGGAGCCTGGAATCAGAACACCCGGGTGGGTTTGAAACGGACGGTTCCGGGGCTTACGCGTTTTTACGGGATTATGCCCCGATGCTCGAGTCAGCAGGTTTCGGGCTCATTCTCCCCGCCTGGTGGACGAAGTCGGGCGCAAAGACCCGTCTTTCCCTTGGAGCGCATGTCCAGAGCAAGGACATGCAGGCCGAGAGACAGCTGGGGCTGGACAATATCGTCCGTTTCGACTGGGAGATCGCTCTGGGCGGACAGTCTCTTACAGCCGAGGAGCTTGCCGCGCTGGCAGCGATGAAAACCCCTCTGGTCCGATTCCGCGGCGAATGGGTGGAGCTGGATGCCGAACAGCTTCGCACCGCAGCCTTGTTCTGGGAAGAGAGGCAGAAGGAAGAAGCGTCCGTGCGGGATGTCCTGCTCATGGCACTGGGCGCTGTCGAACGGATCGAGGGGCTTCCCTTTGAAGGCGTCAGAGCGACCGGCTGGATCGGTGATCTTCTGGAGCACCTCGAAGGCAGGAGACCCGTTGAAGGCCTTGCCCCGCCGGATATGCTCCAGGGGGAGCTGAGACCCTATCAGGTCAGAGGATATTCCTGGCTGTCGTTTCTCCGGGACTGGGGCCTCGGGGCTTGCCTGGCGGATGACATGGGCCTCGGAAAAACCATTCAGACGCTGGCCCTCATGGCCAATGCCAGGGAGCATGGGGAGGTGCGACCGTTTCTGATCATCTGCCCTACGTCCGTTGTCAATAACTGGCTGAGGGAGGCGGAAACATTCACGCCCCGAATGGATGTGCTCGTACACCACGGCCAGGACCGGATCAAAGACGAGGCCTTCACAGAGGCTGCAACCAAGCACTTCGCTGTCGTATCCTCCTACGGCCTCCTCCACAGGGATCTGAAGACCCTGAAAGGGGTTCAATGGGCCGGTGTCATCCTGGACGAGGCCCAGAACATCAAGAATCCCGAGACAAAGCAGTCACGGGCCGCCCGAAGCCTGGATGCCTGTTTCCGGGTAGCCCTGACCGGGACGCCGGTTGAAAATCATGTCGGAGACCTGTGGGCCCTCATGGATTTCCTGAATCCGGGACTCCTTGGAAACAGGAAGCATTTCAAAGAAACCTTTTTCAATCCGATCCAAAGTCGGGGAAACCGGGAAACCGCCGCCAGACTCAAACGGCTGACCAGCCCCTTTGTCCTGCGACGCCTGAAAACCGACACAGCCATCATCTCGGATCTCCCGGAAAAAGTGGAAACCAAGGTCTTCTGCCGGCTCACCCGGGAGCAGGCCACCCTCTATGCGGCCGTGATCAAGGAAGCGGAGCAGACCCTGGCCGAGGCCGAGGACATGCAGCGAAGAGGACTCATCCTTTCCCTTCTGACCCGGCTCAAACAGGTATGCAATCATCCCGCACACTTTCTGAAAGACCGATCCTCTACTGCGGGCCGGTCCGGAAAACTGGAGCGTCTGGAGGAGATTCTGGATGAGATCCTTGAATCGGGGGAGCGGTCCCTCCTTTTCACCCAGTTTACAGAGATGGGGGAGATCCTGAAACGCCATCTCCAGGAAAACTTCGGCCTGGAGGCCCTCTTCCTGCATGGCGGGGTCTCCAGGAAACAGAGGGATCGGATGATCGAGCGGTTCCAGGAGTCCGACGATGCACCCCTTTTTTTCATTCTTTCCCTGAAAGCCGGCGGGACGGGATTGAATCTGACCCGGGCCAATCACGTCTTTCATGTTGACCGGTGGTGGAATCCGGCCGTAGAGAACCAGGCAACGGACCGGGCCTTTCGAATCGGGCAGACCCGGTCGGTTCAGGTCCACAAGTTCCTCTGTGCAGGGACCCTCGAGGAGCGGATCGATGCGTTGATCGAGCGCAAGACGGCCGTGGCGGATCAGGTGGTGGGGACAGGGGAAGCCTGGCTTACGGAACTGTCGAATGATGAGCTCCGTGATCTGATCCTGCTTGGAAAGGATGCCGTAGGAGATTGACATGGCAAGGCGACGATACAAAGGCTATTTCTGGTATGAGCCCACGACTCCCAAGGCGGTGCGGGGCGGCATCAAGGCCCAGACCCGGCGTGGAGGATTTGCCAGGGAGTGGTGGGGAAAACGGTGGATCGAGGTCCTGGAGTCCTTTCAGATCGGTGCAAGGCTCGTGAGGGGCCGGTCTTATGCCCGGCGGGGGCAGGTGGCGGATCTTGATATCCGCAAGGGGGAAATCCGTGCCAGCGTCCAGGGTTCCCGGTCCGAGGCCTATCAGGTCACCATACGACTGAAACGGATCAACCGGCCCGGATGGAAAAAGATTGCCGATAGCCTGAAAAAGCGCCCCATTCACCTGGCCCGCCTGCTTTCCGGCCATATGCCCCAGGCCATGGAGGATCTTTTCAGGGAGAACCGGTTGTCTCTTTTCCCGGAGAGGCACGGAGATCTCCGTACCGAGTGTTCCTGCCCGGATTGGTCCAATCCCTGCAAACATATCGCCGCCGTCTATTACCTCCTGGCCGAGCAGTTTGACAACGATCCCTTTCTCCTTTTCAGGATCCGGGGCATGGGACGGAAGGCCTTTTTCGATCTCCTGGAAGAAGGGTCGTTGCAGGGAAAAGAAACCATGCCCTCGGGCCCGGACAGCCCGAATGCGTTACCGGTTCCCCTGCCTCAAGATCCCATGAATTTCTGGCATCCGGAAAAGGCCTCATTTACCGGGTCGTTTCATACCGAAATTCCACTGATCCCTGCTGTTTTGCCCAAAAGACTGGGCCCCTTCCCGTTCTGGCGGGGTGACGGGGATCTGGCGGAAGAGCTGGAAATCGTCTATGACGAGGCCTCATCCTCTGCCTATGAAATGGTGTCCACGGAAGAAGAGGAATCTTCTGCATGAAACAGGAAAAGTGAAACTGGCAGCAAATGAAAAACGGGCATTGGAACGATTGAAGAAGGACTTGCTCCATTCCAGCTTGGCGAGGATGATGTCTTCTGCAGATGCGAACCATCGATCCGCATCCAGATAGCCGACTTTTTCGCGTCTGGAAAATTCCTTCCTGCTGAAATCCCTGTCTTTTCGCATGATCAAATCCACTTTAAAGCCCGTGTCCAGATGAATGACATTGAACATCCCCCGGGATTCAAGCGCTTCCCGCGCTGCTTCATGACTCACGTAAAAATGATCAGAGAGGCTGCTCAGAAATTTTTCCAGGGAGTCCTTGGAAAATTCAATCACAATATCCGCGTCATAAGTGGCCCTGGGGACGCTGTGAACATTGCTGGCAAAAGATCCTGTAATCATGTAGGGAATATTGATGGAGTCGTAAAAAGCAGAGACTTGGAGATTTGCCTCTAACGATTCCAGTGACTTAAGAGTGGCCAACAGGCGGCCGAGCGGGTTTTTGCGAGGCCGTCAATATTGAATTGATCCAGTTTGGCAAGAACAGTCCCCAGCGTTTCTTCAGGTGTCATGGAAGAATCTCTTTTGCTTCGGGGTAGGCGGATTGGAACAATGGATCAGGGAGCAATAGTTTGAATACAGCGAATTTGATTTGCTGTTCATTATATTCAGGGTGCCGCTTGCGTACGCCTTCAGCCAGGAGATTCCTGGACATATGGCAGAGTTGAATGGCCATTTTCAGGCGCTCCTCCGGGGACATCCCACGGAAGATTTCAATCTGCTTCTGTTCCATCTCTGAGATATTGGGGTCACCCATTAAAAGGCCCTCTGTCAAGGGAAAGATCTCCCCAATAACCAGAGAAATGTGATTCCCGGCAGAGGCAAAACTTGGCTTCATTGACCAACAGGTTCTCTGCCCGATACTGCGCCC
>JASFQI010000089.1:0-15608 GCA_050115555.1 Desulfobacteraceae bacterium | reverse complement strand
GGTCCTGTCTCTCCTTGTCAAGAGAAAAAATCAAATACCGTTCACTTTTCTCTTGACATAAAGGGGAGCTTCCTCTAAAACCCGGTTATCGTAATCGCTTCGGGCCTTGAGCCCGACAACCTCATATTTCAGGATGATCCATGAAGCATCGCATTGACCAGGGCTTTCGGTATTATTTTTGGTGGAGGATAAGTCTGCCCATGGTCTGATGCACCTTTTTGATGAACAAGCTCCTTACAAGGCCGTGGGCACCTTCAAAGCCCACGGCCTTTTTTATTCCAGGAACCCACGGAGATAGGATGTGAACCTCGTGCTCATCGGATATCGCTGCACCGGTAAAACCGTCACAGGCCGGTTGCTGGCCGAACGCCTGAAACGGCCCTTTGTCGACACGGACACATGGGTGGTCCGCGAAGCAGGCGCTCCGGTGAGCGAAATCGTTCGCAACGAAGGGTGGGAGCGTTTCCGGGACCTGGAATCCCAGGTGATCCGCCTCGTGTCCGCCCGGGACGGACTGGTGGTTTCCACGGGAGGCGGGGCTGTTCTCAGGGCGGAGAACGTCCGGCTTCTTCGGGCCAATGGGTGGCTCGTGTGGCTCAGGGCCGACGTGGGGACCCTGAGACGGCGCATGAGGAGCGATGCGAAGAACGCGGGCCAGAGACCGGGGTTCGAAGGGGAAGACCCGGCCGAGGACATGGCCGATCCTCTTCGTGAGAGGGCGCCCCTGTACCGGAAGGCCGGAGACTTTCACGTGGACACGGACAGGATCAGTCCGTTCGAAACCACGAATCACATTCTGAGATTCATGCCGATATGAAGAGGAGGAGCTCCCTTGTCTGGTAACACCATGGGGCAGGCATTTCGCATCACCACCTTCGGAGAGAGCCACGGCTCGGCCCTCGGCGCGGTCATTGACGGTTGTCCTCCCGGCGTCCCCCTTTGCGAAGACGATTTCAGGCCGGCCATGGAGCGCCGGCGGCCCGGCCGGAGGGCGTCCGACTCGCCTCGTCGAGAAACGGACCGCGTGGAGATCCTGAGCGGCGTGCACCGAGGGCAGACCATGGGAACACCCATTGCCCTCCTCATTCAAAACCACGACGCAAGGAGCCATGACTATGAAACGCTCGAGCGGCTTGTTCGACCCGGGCATGCAGACCTCTCCTACCTTCGCAAGTACGGCGTGTACGATCACCGGGGAGGGGGCCGGGCATCGGCCAGGGAAACGGCGTCACGGGTGGCCGCCGGCGTTGTGGCCCGAAAGGTCCTCGAACCGGTCGGCGTTCGGGTAACCGCCTACACTGTGGAGATCGGCGGTGTGCGAGCTACAAGGCTGGATCCCGACGAGGCATTGCGAAATCCCCTCTGCTGCCCCGATCCCGAGGCAGCCGCTCGAATGAACGAACGCCTCGAGGTCTCCCGCCGCCATGGGGATTCCCTCGGAGGGATCGTGGAAACCCGCGTCACGGGCTGTCCGGCTGGCCTGGGAGAGCCCGTGTTCGACAAGCTGGACGCGGAGCTGGCCCGCGCCTTCATGTCCGTCGGGGCGGTCAAGGGGGTGGAGATCGGAGAGGGGTTTGCCGCGGCCCGGCTTCTGGGATCGGAAAACAACGACCCCATCACGCCGGACGGCTTCTTATCGAACCGGGCCGGGGGCATTCTCGGGGGGATATCCAACGGTGAAGACATCGTGGTACGCGCTGCGATCAAGCCTATTCCCTCCATCCCCCGCCCGCAGGAGACGGTGGACCGGGAGGGAAAACCTGCGGTGCTTCATCTCTCCGGGCGATTCGACACCTGTGCCGTTCCTCGTATCGTGCCGGTGCTGGAAGCCATGACCTGGCTGGTCCTCACAGACCACTTCCTGCGCTGGCGCGCCCAGTGCGGGGATTTTCGAGAAAATGATGCGAGCGGACAAAGGCGGTTAGGAGCGACATGTTGAAAACCTTGTTCCTCAAGAACACACGAGACCAGGGACTGCCCCTGATGAGGGCGACCCGAGATTCGGCGTGTCCGTTCTCCATCGAGATCCCGGGACGGCTCCTGTGTGTTCCCCTCCAGGAAAGCGCAATGTATTGGGGATTTTACTTCTATGCCTGGAGAGGTCCGCCCGTGCGCCTTGGATAAGGGAAGTTTCCATACGAAGGCCGCGGGAGGAAAACTCCCGCGGCCTTCTTCGTTTCGGCTCCCGAAGAGGGAGCTCAACCCGGAAAAATTGAAAATCGCGGATGCTCAGTAAAGGAGAGCAACATCCATCACCTGCAACACTGGAGGAAATGAATCATGACAGGCAAGGAAAACAGACTTCGACGCATCATGGACCGGAAGACAGGAAGGACGGTGATCGTCCCTATGGACCATGGGGTGAGCGTGGGACCCATTGCCGGGATCGCAGACATGCGGCAGGCCGTGTCCCAGGTGGCCGCGGGGGGGGCGAACGCCGTGGTGGTCCACAAGGGCATGGCCTCTAGAAGCCGTGTCTCCCTAGGGGGCGAGACCGGGCTGATCGTGCACCTTTCGGGAAGCACCTCCTTTTCGGAAGACCCCAACATCAAGACCCTGGTGTGCACTGTGGAGGAGGCCATCAAGCTGGGTGCGGATGCGGTGAGCGTCCACATCAACATAGGGAACCGACACGAAGAGCGCATGCTCACCGATCTATCGGCCACGGCACAGGTCGCCGGGGAGTGGGGCATCCCCCTCATGGCCATGATCTACGCACGGGGAAAGCGGATTCGAGACGAATACGACCCTGCCGCCATTCGCCATGCGGCCCGCCTGGGCGCAGAGCTCGGTGCGGACATCGTCAAGGTCCCGTACACGGGTTCGCCGGAGACGTTCTGCGAGGTTGTGGATGGTTGCCAGGTGCCCGTCGTCATTGCCGGCGGCCCCCGGATGGACACGGACCGAGCTGTACTGGAAATGGTCCGCGGTGCCCTTGATGCGGGAGCCGCCGGAACTTCCATCGGGAGGAATGTGTTCCAGCACCCCCACCCTCAGGGTATTGTGCGGGCCTTGTGCCGCATCATCCACGAGGATGCCGGGGTGGAAGAGGCACTCGAGGCCGTGGACCCGCCGAAAAGGAGGGTGGCATGAACGGGGAAAACACGGACGAGAGTGCGTGGCGCCGACTGGAGTCATTCCGAACCGACATCGACCGGATCGACGAGCGGATTTTAGACCTGCTGTCGCATCGTCAGGCCGCAGCCGAAGGCATCGGAAGAGTGAAGCGTATGCTGAATCTCGATATTGTGGATCCGGCGCGCGAGCAGCATGTCCTGGATCGCCTTTCCTCCCGGGCGCGCGGCCGCCTGGATCCTGACGCAATTCGAACGATCTACTCCGGCATCATCGCCGTTGCCCGCGGAATCCAGGAGCCGCCGTCTATCGGATTTCTGGGCCCGGAAGGGACGTTCAGCCACGAAGCCTCCCGACAGCTCTACGGAGAAACCGCGGCATATCGACCGCTCCAGTCCGTGGAGGATATCTTCTATCGGGTCGCCCGCGCCGAGTGCAGCACCGGCATCGTGCCGCTGGAGAACTCATCGGAGGGACCTGTCATGGAAACACTGGACTTGTTCGCTCAATATGATCTCACCATCCGAGCCGAGGTTCGGCTCCCTGTTCGGCACCAGCTTATGAGCCTTGCAGCGGACCCGAAGGACATACAGCGCCTTTACTCCCATCCCATGGCCCTGGCCCAGTGCAGCCGCTGGATCCGCAATCACTTGCCAGGCATTCAAACCGAGGCGGTATCGAGCACGGCAAGTGCGGTCGACCTCGTAGCCGGCGATCCCGCAGCGGCTGCCGTCGGCAGCCGCCTTGCAGGAGAAATCGCCGGTGTACCGATACTGCGACAGGACATTCAGGACCTTCGAAACAATGTGACGCGGTTTGTCATGCTGGGACGCGGCCCTGTGGCGCGGGATCCAAGCGATAAGGATTGCACCTCGCTTCTTATCGGACTCGAGCACCGTCCGGGCACACTCCTCGGCGTGATCGGGCCCTTGGCCGCTCACAACGTGAACATTACGCGGATAGACTCCCGCCCCCGGAAAGATCGACCGTGGGAGTACCTCTTCTTCCTGGACCTCGACGGAAATGCAGAGGAAGAACCCCTGGCCGGAGCGCTGGATGAAATCTCCCAAGCCTGCTCCATGATCAAGCGGCTGGGCTCCTACCCCCGGGAGGACAAGCGATGATTCCGGACCGAGCCCAGGTAGCCATCATCGGGGGAACCGGCCGCATGGGGGGTTGGCTGGCCGACCTTTTGGAGCGAAGCGGCCATTCGGTCCTGAAAGTGGGGAGGCGAACGAAGGTCGCTCCGGAAGAAGCGGCCCGATCCTGCGATGTCCTCGCGATCTCGGTCCCGCTGGATAAAACGATTCCCGTGATCGAGCGAATCGGCCCCCTGATCCGAAAAAACGCCCTCCTGATGGATCTCACCTCCATCAAGCTCGCTCCCATGAAGGCCATGCTGCACCACAGCCGCAGCCAGGTGGTGGGGCTGCATCCGCTTTTCGGCCCGAACGCAATCGCGGGTGAAGGCCCTTTGACCGTGGCCGTATGCCCGGGACGAGGCGAAACCGGCCGGTGCTGGATTCGCGACCGGCTTCAAGGCGAAGGCTATTGCGTGAGGGAGATCGATCCGGCCGAACACGACCGAATCATGGGTGTCGTCCAGGGTGCAAACCACTTTGCCACCCTGGCCTTCGCGCTCTTTCTCCGAAGAAGCGGCCTCCCCCTCGACGTCTTCGAAACGTGGAGCACCCCGGCTTTTCGCCCCGTGCTCGCACGAATCCACGCCCTTCTTTCGCAACCGGAGGATCTCGTAAAGGGTCTCCTTCGGGGGAACTCCACGGTCCTGCCTTTTGTTGCGCAATACCGGCAAGCCGTGGAGGACATAGAAGAGACCTTGGGCGGGCAGAGTCATCAAGGGTTCCAGGACGTTCTGAACCAAATCGGAAAGCGGTTCGGGGACAGGGACATGGCAAGGAGGAAATCATGAAAGAGATCTGGGTTCACGTGGATCCATGGGATCAAGAGCTGGTTATCGCCGCCCTCGAGGCCGGTGCCGATGGGGTCATCGTTCCCCCCGACCGGGTGGAGAGGGTCCGGGAACTCGGTCGCATCCAGACCGTCTCGGAAAACGGGGACCTCCAATGGGAAAGAGACGTGATCTGCATGGAGATTCAGGGTCCGGAGGACGAGGAACGCGCGGTCCGGGAAAGCAGGGAACGGCGCGTGATTCTTCGGACACAGGACTGGCGGATCATCCCCCTTGAAAACCTGATCGCCCGGGGTGCACGCATCATGGTGGAGGTGGAAAGCCTCGACGAGGCCCAGACCGCCCTGGGTATCCTGGAGAAAGGGGTAGACGGTCTGATCTTGACCGAGCGCGAACCAACACGCGTCCGCGAGCTCATAGGCCTCCTTCACTCGGGCCGGGATACCCTGGAGCTCTCGTCTTTTCGAGTGGAACGCGTGGCGCCTCTGGGAATGGGGGACCGTGTCTGCATCGACACGTGTACTCTGATGGACCCGGGGCAGGGAGGACTCGTAGGCAGCAGTAGTCGAGGCCTTTTCCTCATGCATGCCGAGAGCATCGTAAACCCCTATGTCTCCCCCCGACCGTTCCGCGTGAATGCCGGCGCGGTTCATGCCTATGCCCTCGCTCCGGAAGGTCGAACCCGCTATCTATCCGAGCTCCGCGCCGGGGACGTGATTGCGGGTGTAGACACCTCGGGAGCGGTCCTGCCCCTGTGGGTGGGGCGGGTGAAAATCGAGCGGCGGCCCATGCTCCTGATCGAAGCCGAAGGGCCGTGCGGAACGGTTTCCACGATCTGCCAGAATGCAGAAACCATCCGCATGGTACGTGCGGGGGACGGAGAGGCCGTTTCGGTCATCTCGTTGAACCCCGGGGATGAGGTCTTGGGATATGCCGAGGACGGGGGACGTCACTTCGGGCACGTCATTCAGGAAACGATCCTGGAAAGGTAACGCGGAAGAATCATGCATTGCGAAACCCCGGCGATCTCCTGGCATCGTGCATCCGGTCAAGGCCTGCTCTGCGTCTCGGTTCAGGCCCCAAACACGAATGCGGCCCTGAAAAAGATCGCCCGTGCCGGGGCCGTGGCGGACCTGGTGGAGCTTCGCCTCGACCTCATCCCCAAGGCAGACATCGAGACCCTTGTCCGATTCTCACCGGTGCCCGTGATCGCTACGGTGCGAAGCCGGATAGAGGGCGGTGCAGGAAACGGACGTATCCGCGAGACCGTGTCCCTGCTCCTTCGAGCTCTGGAGGCAGGCGCCGCCTGTGTGGACGTGGAAATGGCTCTTCCCGGGGAGGTGCGTCGGGAGATGATTCGCATGGCGGGTCCCGAGCGGGTCATCCTTTCCCGGCACATCATGGACAGGACGCCTTCAAGCCACATACTGAGCAGGATTCTTGAGCGTATGGCCGCTCTCCGCCCGGCGGTGATCAAAATCGTGTGTTATGCGTATGCGCCGGAAGACAACCAACGCGTGCTGGCCCTCATTCCGCGGGCGCGATCCATGGGGCTCGGTATATCCGCCTTCTGCATGGGGCGCACGGGTGCGATGAGCCGGCTGCGCTCCCTTCGCATGGGAGCCACGCTGGGCTATGCCGCTTTGAGCATCGCCGAGGCCACTGCCGACGGGCAGATTCCGATTCAGGACATGCGCCGCCTCCTCGAAAGGAGTCGACCGTGAACCCGGATGCATCCACACGACTCTATGCCCTCATCGGGCATCCGGCTTCCCATTCCCTGGGCCCTGTCATGCACAACGCCGCGTTCCGAGCCCTGGGATGCAATGCCGTCTACCTGGCCTTTGACACGCAAGATCCTGCCGGCGTCATGGCCGGTGTTCGCGCCATGGGCATCCGGGGGATCAGCGTCACGGTCCCCCATAAGACCTCGATTTTCCCGTTCCTGAACCGGGTGGACGAAACGGCGCGCCGTATCGGTGCAGTGAACACCGTTCTGAACCAAAACGGCTTTCTCACGGGCTTCAACACGGACGCCACAGGCTTCCTGGCCGCACTTCGAACGCGTGTGGAACCGGAGGGGCAAAGGGCCCTTGTCGTAGGAGCCGGAGGTGTAGCGCGTGCCGTTGGCTTTGCCTTGAGCCGCGCGGGTGCCCGCGTGATCCTCGCCAACCGCTCCAGGGAACGCGGCGAACATCTGGCCCGGACCCTAGCGTGTCCGTTCGTTCCTCTATCGGATGCGCCCGATGTGGAAGCCGACATTCTGATTCAGGCCACGAGCGTAGGTATGGCAGGCGGGCCGGAGGGCCTTCCCGTATCCGAGCACACGCTTCGAAAGGGCATGATCGTGATGGAAACCGTGTACCGCCCCGCCCGCACGCCGATTCTCCTGGAGGCCCGAAGCAAGGGGTGTGTGATCCTTTCCGGTCTGGAGATGTTCTTCATGCAAGGCGCTGAACAGATCCGCATCTGGACGGGGCTCGAGCCCCCTCTTCACGTCATGCGGCATGCCGTTTTTCAAGAACTTCAGAGGAACCCATGATATCGATTCGAACCAAAACAGCGTTGGATGCCGTGGTGGACATTCCCGGATCCAAAAGCATCACACATCGGGCCCTGATTGCGGCGGCCATGGCCGGGGGGGAGAGCACGCTCTCGGGCGCCCTTTCCTGCGAGGACACCCGGCTCACCGCCCGGGCATTGAAACAAATGGGCGCGCGCATCCTCTGGGAAGGGGACACGATCCGGGTCCTCGGCACCGGCGGTCGGATCGAGCCTCCCTCGGACGGCCGCGGGCTCTTCCTTGGGAACTCCGGCACGTCATTCCGGCTTCTCCTTTCCACGGTCGCCCTGGGGTGTGGCAGATTTACCCTCTCAGGCACCCGGCGCATGTGCGAGCGTCCCGTGGGAGAACTGGCTCGTGCCCTTCAGGAGATGGGAGCCCGCATCCGCTTCCCCCATCGGCCGGGATACCCTCCCGTGACGCTCCATGCCCGGGGGCTCTCCGGAGGCAGGGTTTCCGTGGGTGCGAAAACGAGCAGCCAGTACATCTCCTCTCTCCTCCTGGCCGCCCCGTATGCAAAACAAGACACGGAGATTCACGTGCAGGGGGAGGCCGTTTCCCGGCCCTATGTGGACCTGACCGTCCGTGTCATGAACGCGTTCGGCGTGGACGTGGATTGCCCGGGTGGAAGCCGATTCCGAGTCCCCGCGGGGTTCCCCTACCTGCCGGGAGCCCGTCGAATCGAAGGGGACGCTTCCACGGCCTCCTACTTCTGGGCCGCCGCTGCGGTCACAGGAGGGAGGGTCGTCACAAGGAACCTCCTTCCGCTTCAGACGGCGCAGGGAGACATCCGCTTTCTTGAAATCCTGGAGCGTATGGGCTGCCGCATCCGGCGTCAACCCGATCGCGTGGAGGTTCAAGGGGGACCTCTTCAGGGCGTATCCGTGGACATGGGCGACCTTCCGGACATGGTCCCCACGCTTGCGGCCGTGGGCCTCTTCGCCCGGGGACGAACGCGGATTCGAAACGTCGCCCACTTGAGGTACAAGGAAAGCGATCGGCTGAATGCGATTGCGGGCGAGTGGCGAAGGCTCGGCGCATGCGTGGAGATAGAGGAAGACGGGCTGGTCATTCACGGGGAAAGCAGGCTTCGAGGCAAGGACATGGATTCGAAAAGCGACCATCGAATCGCCATGAGTCTGGCCGTGGCAGGGCTTCGCGTTCCGGGAATCCGTATCCGGAACCCTGCGTGCGTGGACAAATCCTTTCCCGCGTTCTGGTCTTTCTGGAATGCCTTGTAACCCGAAAGAAGCGGAAGGATCCTGTCCTTCTCAGTCTCCGTCCCCGGGATGCACCGCCCTCCTCATACGCTTGATCCGACTGTTCCGTTGCTTGGCCTCCAGGCGGCGACGCCGGGATGCCATGCCGGGCCGAGTGGGCTTGCGAATACGCGGGCGTTCCGCGGCTTTCCGGACGAGGGCCACGAGACGCTCCAGGGCGTCTTTCCGGTTTCGCTCCTGGGTGCGGTGACGGCGGGCGTCGATCACGAGCACCCCCTCCCGAGTCATGCGTCTTCCGGCAAGCCGCATGAGCCGCCTTCGCACCTCATCGGGAAGGGATGGGGAGCGGGCCACATCGAATCGCAGCTGAACGGCGGTGGCCACGCGGTTGACGTTCTGTCCTCCCGGACCGGAGGCACGCACAAACCTCTCCTCGATCTCGCTCTCATCCAGGGCAATATGGCGTGTGACATGAATCATGATCGTTTAGGGTATTTTCACGGTAAGGGTTCCCCAAACAGCCAACAGAGGATCGAGTGGGTCTGGCGTGGCGCTGAGTTCGAGGGGGGCTCACGAGGGAGAGAACCGCCCTCGAAAAGACTCCGGCACGCGGACCGCCCTTCGGGCCTTTCGGTCGATGAAAACGATTCCGGTCTTGGCCCGGGCTACCAGGACCTCGTCGCGGGCACGCGTAATCCGGTAGTAGATATCACAGCCCGCCTTGGAGAAATCTCCAATTCCCATCTCGATGCGAAGGACGTCCCCGTGATGGGCCTCAGCCGTGTACACGATGCCCAGATCGCCGATCACAATGCCCAGACCTTCGATGTCCAGCTCGTGCAGTCCATGATGGCCCAGGAATCGGGTCCGGGCCTCGTGAAGGAGAGAGACCAGCGCGTCATTCCCCAGGTGGTTGGCGTAGTTCAAATCCGTGACCCGAACTCGTATCTCAGTGGCGTAGTCGAGTCGATCCGGAAGCTCGATAGGTAATCTGGCCATGGACCTGTCCTGTCCTCTCCATGCGTCCCTGTGTCCCCTCGAGGACGGGGCGTTCACTCTCCGAAACGTAGGGCTCGAGGGCAGCCGCTGGGAGAATCCTCAGTTGAGAGCGTCGTGGGCTGACTTCAATGCTTACTCTCGAAGAAGCTCTCCACAAGGGTCTCAATAACATTTTCTACGCGGGCCCAGCCTTCCTCGGATCGAAGGTCCACTCCCATATAGACGTCGGCCGTCTTGGAGCGCAGGACCAGGTACATCAATCCGGCATGGAGCAGGGCCGCGGCAGCACCCAAGTCTCGGTTTTCGAGTTGTTCAGGGTCCTGGGGCAGCAGATCGAGAATTTCCATGCCCTGGACCTCCCGGGCGGCAGCAAGCTCTTCTGTGAGCTCGTTTCGCTGAACAAGCTCCCATCGAAGGATCTCCTGAGTGGTGACCCGCTTTTTCAATTCCCTCAGGTAGCCCTGGAGAATGAGAATCGAAACCTCCGCGGTGGACATGCGGCCGATCTCGGGGAGCTTCCGGCCCAGAATCTGTCCGATGGTGGGCCAGAATTCTCCATGCTGAGCAAAGGCCCTCAGGAGCTGAGGAAGGCCTCCGAAGTATCGGTAAATCAGCACCTTGTCCACCCCGGCCTCGCGGGCCACGGCATTGATCCCGATCCCCTGAAACCCCTTTCGGGCCAGGAGCGTCCCCACCGCATCCAGGATTTTCTTCCGGGTGATCTGTCGGTCGCGCACCAAAGGCCCTACTCCCTCCTCACACGATGGAATCTATCCGGAGTCCCGCTGAACTCGGGCGAGGAATCCAAAATGGTCAGGTATGTCGTGAACATGAATATCGCTCGCAAACCCCGCAGCCCTGCCAAAGGCAAGAAAAAAATACGCCAGCGAATCATTTTCACCAGCTGGTGACATCACTTCCTAGCCTGATCCTTCCTGCCTTGTCAAGAAAAACCTCCTGCGGAATCCTGATGGAGCCGGAAAACCCGAAAACTTGAATCCTCTCCTCGGAAATCCAACCAGCGCTGGCGGGTCCAGCAGCGGCTGAGTAGGTTTTTGTAAGGCCTTCCTCTCTGGAAAGGATTTCTTTTAGGAAAAACGGGGTCCTGGACTTCTTCACTACCCGGGTATGGCCTCCTGTGGTATCTTATGAATGGAGTGTGAATTTTTCCAACCGCAAGAAAGGAGGGAGAGAGTCATGAGCACTAAAATCATGATAGAACGGACGTTTAAAAACCCCGTCTCCCCGGAACAGCTTAAAGTCATTGAGGATATTCGGATAAAGGCCTTACGACAAAGAGGGTACATCGGCGGCGAGACCTTGGTGGATGCGGACAACGATCATCGTCTTCTCGTCATTTCCCTCTGGTCGGCTGTGGAGGACTGGAAAAGCTGGTATGAGGGAAAGGACTGGAAAAGCCTGGAAAAGGAACTTGCTCCTCACTTGGCGGATCCGGTGACGGTCCGCGTGTTCATACCCGCAGCCGACTATCTAAAAAAGGCCCCCTAACGTGCACTTGCGAGCGCGCCCCTTAAAAAAACAAAGGGCACCCTATCGAAGAACGATACGGTGCCCTTCCAGATTTTTTTGGCCGGATTCGAACTACATTCGAACCACGTTCGCCGCTGCGGGACCCTTCTGACCCTGTTCGATATCGAAGGTCACCCGCTCCCCCTCGACGAGGGTTTTAAATCCCTCCCCTTGGATCGCTGAAAAATGGACAAACACGTCTCCACCCTCGTCGTTCTCGATGAAGCCATACCCCTTCTTCTCATTGAACCACTTCACAATACCGTTTGCCAACTTCTTTACTCCTTTAAAAAAATGAAACATGCCCTGATCCTGAATCAGGGAGGGGAAACGCCGGGGGCAATCCCAAAAAAAACCAGCCCGCAACGTCCGAGCCATCGGCGTACGGTGCACTATAATGATTTTTCTATAAAGGTCAAGCAATAAATGCAAGTCCTGACATTTTTCCACTCACCCTTTTTTCCTGTTCTCTCCGCTCCCACGGGAACCGGGCACCCTATGGAATCCTGTAGCCTTGTGCCTATCACCATTCTGGTGCACAAGGGGCTTCCATTTACATAATCTTTGGAATTTCGTGCAGATAAAAGGGATCCGGGACTCCCTGGCGATCCGCCCCTGATATGCAAAGAGGACCCGTTCACGGCACACCCGGGACTTTCGCCCCTTTCAGGATAGGACGAGATCGCCCCCCCTTCAAACCTGTACTTGACATGTCTCGCATGGAGATGCGTAAATGCCAAAAAAGGGCAAGGGCAGGAAGGCGACCGCATGACTTTCTGCAGTCCGGCAACACAGCGCGGCTCTTCCGTTGGCACCACATGGGCCGGAGATCTCTCCTCCATCCGCAGGCACAAGGAGGATGAACCGTGAGCGAACTTCTGGAAAAGGAAGCCCAGTTAGGGCGTCACCTGGAGCAGGGGGACAAGGAGGCCGCCCTGGGCTGCCTCTATGACCTCATTGTCGCCTATGCGAAGCGAAAGGACTTTGCAAAGGCAGAGGCCTTTCGGGACCGGCTTTACGAAGTGGATCCCATGGCCCTTGGCGAGATCGTGAAGGCCAATGAAATCATTGAGCAGGAAAAAAGCGAGTCCAGGGACCCGGACCACATGGAGACGTGGGCCGAGTTCTACAGCATGCTCTCCGCGGAAGAGGCGAACGCCCTGTACTACGCCCTGGCCTCGCAGAGCTTTGACACGGACCTGCCCGTGTTTCGGGAAGGAGAACGAAACGCGAATCTCCTGCTCATGGATCAGGGAGAGGTCAAACTCACCCACGGCCAGGGGGCGCGGGAGGTCTTGATAACGACCGTGGGTCCGGGGAACATGGTGGGCGGGGAGACGTTCTTCTTTCAAACGGCCTTTGCCACGTACTCCGCAATCTCCCTTTCACCGGTTCGAGGGAGCTTACTGGATCGTTCCGTTCTGAAAAGCTGGCAGGAGGAATTCCCGGGTCTCGAGAGAAAGATCCACGATTTCTACTACCGTTCCGGCGGCATCTCGAAGCTCCTGAAACAGCAGAACGTGGACCGAAGGACTCAGCGACGGGTCCGTATGTCGGGAAACCTGGTGGTCCAGCTCCTCGACCCCAAGGGGAAACCTGCGGGCAAGCCTTTTAAGGGAGGATTCACCGATATCTCGGTCGGCGGCCTGGCCTTCATGATCCGCGTCTCCAAGCCGGAGACTGCGCGCCTGCTTCTGGGCCGGCCCCTCGTGGTGAAATGCCGCCTCCCGGTCACGGGCGGAGTAAAAGACCTCCAGGCGACCGGGCGCATCATCGCGGTCCAACCCCACCTGTTCGACGACTACTCGCTCCACATCCGATTCTATCGCCCCCTCCCCGAAGAGCTCGTGGAAAGCTTGGAGGAATCCTCTGAAGCCAAAGGACCCGAGCTGGAGCTGAAGATGGAGGAGTAACACTGTCCATGATCTGAAAACGGAGCCCATCGGTATGAACGACTGGCAAAGCTACCTCGATACTCACCGTGAACGGTTTCTTGACGAGCTGTTCGCCTTTCTTCGCATTCCCAGCATCTCGAGCCTGCCCGAGCACGCAGGAGATGTGGAGACGGCGGCCCGCTGGGTCGAGGACCGCATGAAGGCCGCCGGGATCGAATCGGTGGAAATCCTTCCGACCGGCGGGCATCCCGTGGTTTACGGAGACTGGCTGCACGCGCCGGGCCAGCCCACCGTGCTCATCTACGGTCACTTCGACACCCAGCCCGTGGACCCGCTGGACCTCTGGGAAAGCCCGCCTTTTGAGCCCACCCTTCGAAACGGCCGAATTTACGCCCGAGGCGCGACCGACGACAAGGGCAACATGTTCGTTCCCATCGTCGTGACCGAGGCCCTTCTGAAAACAGCCGGGGCCCTTCCGGTCAACGTCAAGTTCCTCTTCGAGGGTCAGGAGGAAATCGGAAGCCCCCAGCTTCCGGATTTCGTGGCCGGCCAGCGCGAACGCCTCGAATGCGACCTCATTCTGAGTGCGGATGGGGGGCAGTGGAGGGAGGATCAACCCTGCCTGGTCATGGGAACACGAGGCCTGGCCGCAGTCTTTATCGACGTCCAGGGGCCGGAGCACGACCTCCACTCGGGGACCTACGGGGGGACCGTAGCCAACCCGATCCACGCGCTTTCGTATATCCTGGGCACCATGCACGATGAAAAAGGCAGGGTGACCGTGGACAGGTTCTACGACGACGTCCGCCCCCTGACCGAAGAGGAAAGGGACGCTACGGCACGCATCCCTTTCGACAAGGAAGAATACCTGAGGGAAATCGGGGCGGTCGACCTCTTCGGCGAAGACGGGTATACCCCCTTGGAGCGCGTGTGGGCCCGGCCCACCCTGGAGGTCAACGGCATCTACGGAGGGTTCCAGGGAGCCGGGGTCAAAACCGTCCTTCCGAGCACGGCCCATGCCAAGATCTCGTGCCGGCTCGTGCCCGACCAGGATCCCGCGGTCATTGCGGAACGGGTGATCACCCACGTCGAGCGCGTAGCACCTCCCGGGGTCCGGGTCACGGCGAAGCGGGCCGAAAGCGGCGCCGTCCCCTACCGGGTGCCCCCGGACCACCCGGGGCTGGAGCCTTCCGCCTCGGTGCTTCGCGAGCTCTATGGCAAGGACCCCTTCCAGGTCTCCATGGGGGGCACCATTCCGGCCAACGGGATCTTCCTTCGCCACCTGGGCGCATACACCCTGGTCTTTGCATTCGGCCTTCCGGACGAACGGGCGCACTCACCCAACGAGTTCTTTCGTCTCTCGAGCTACGAGCGCGCACTCAAGGCCTATGCCCGGATCCTGGAACGGCTGGGGAACGGGTAGGGAGGGAACCCTCATGTCCAGCGTGTCCATTGAACCCCGCGAGAACGTGGGGGTTGTGCGGCTGACCTACGGCGTCACCAACCCCATCGGGCCCGAGCTCGTGGAGTCCCTCTCGAGTGCGCTCCGGCAGGCCCGCTCTGAATTCCAAGCGCTCGTTCTGGCCGGCGGGGACAAGTTCTTTTCCATCGGGTTCGATCTTCCCACCCTCCTTGACCTCGACCGAAGCGGAATGACCGCGTTCTTTCACGGTTTCGGGGACCTCGTTCTGGACCTCTACACCCTGCCCATGCCCACGGTGTGCGCGGTGAAGCGTCATGCCGTGGCAGGCGGTACCATCCTCATGCTCACCACGGACTACCGATTCGCCTCATCCGGCCGGACCCTTGTGGGGCTGAACGAGATCCGCCTGGGTGTCCCGGTGCCCTATGCGGCGGACCTGATGCTTCGGCAGCTCGTGGCGGAACGGGTCGCCACCGAGGTCATCTGCCGGGGGGAGCTGGTGGAGGCCTCGTCCATGCAGGCCAGCGGCCTCGTGGACCGCATCCTGCCCGCCGACGACGTGGAATCCCACGCCGTGGAGTTCGCAGCCGAGCTTGCAGGGTTCTCGCCGGACGCCTTTGCCGCCCTCAAGGAAAACCGGGTCGAGGAGGTCAAAAAACGCTACGACGCGCACGGCCGGGAGCGAAACGAACGATTCCTCGACGTCTGGTTCACCCCGTCCGCCCAGGAAGGTCTGCGGGAGGCCGCAAAGACGTTCTGATCCTGCAGCCTCTTTGAAGGCGCACCTTGCTCCAGAGGCCCGATCCAGCCCACCGTGACGGTGATGGCGCCGAGCTCCCGCTCCACCCTCCCCTTCAACACGTAGGCCCGTTTCCCATCCAGCAGGGCGCAGAACCGCCGGTACTCCCGGGGAAAGAACACGGTCTCGTAGAGCCCGGTCTCGTCCTCGAAGGACACGAACTTCATGGGGTCT
>JASFQI010000088.1:0-15654 GCA_050115555.1 Desulfobacteraceae bacterium | reverse complement strand
AACGACCGGGGAGGGCCTCGAGTCGACGCAGCTCGATGAGCATGCCCTCCGGGCCCTCTGCCTGGCATACATCGACGCGGATGTGCTGGAGGATGAGGAACTGAGCATCGAAGTGCGCGGCAGGCAGCTCGAGGCCGTGTTGGTGCCGTACCACCTTCGAAACGACGCGCCGCCCTTTGCTCGGCCCATCGTCGCGGGAGAGGCCCCGAGTCCGGCGGCCCCTGCGAAACCGTCGGTCAAGGCCCTGCTCGAAGAAACCGTTACGAATACGAAATGGCGGCAGGAGGCGTGCATCAACCTCATCCCCTCCGAGATGACGGCCTCACCCATGGTGCGGCTTCTCTCCATCATGGACCCTTCGTTCCGCTATGCAGAACACCGAAAGGTCCGGGCCTTCTACGACGCGGACGTCTTCTACTACCAGGGAACGGACTTCATCGCCCGTGTGGAGCGGCTCCTGGAAAAGGAGTGGATCGACTACCTCGGATGCACCGAGGTTGAAACGCGCCTGATCAGCGGCCAGATGGCGAATACGGCCGTGTTCAGCGCCATGATGCAGTACCTGAACCGGGACGACCCGCGACGGGAACCCGTTCGCATCGCTCCCGTCATGCACCACCACATTGCCAAAGGCGGTCACTTGAGCTCCCAGCCCATGGGGGCGCTCCGCGACTTTGTGGGGAGGGACCCCAGGACCGAGAGACCCGCCGTGGTGCCCTTCCCGGTGCTTCCGGAAAATCCCTTTCGCGTAGACGTGCCCACGACCCTGGCGCGCATCGAAGAGACCCTCCCGAAGCTCATCATCTTTGGAAAAAGCATGGTCCTCTGCCGGGAACCCGTTCGAGAAATCCGTCATTTTCTGGACGAGGCCGGGATTCACGCGGTCGTGATGTACGACATGGCCCATGTGCTGGGTCTGGTGGGGCCGCACTTTCAGCAACCCTTCAAGGAAGGCGCGGACCTGGTCACCGGATCCACCCACAAGACCTTTTTCGGGCCCCAGCGGGGCGTGGCATCCACCCGGTTCCTGGAAGAGGACGAGCTGTATGCCCTGTGGGAGGCCGTGACGGCCCGTACTTTCCCGGGCTCGGTCTCCAACCACCACCTGGGCACGCTTCTGGGACTCCTCATGGCTGCCTACGAGATGAACCATTTCAAGGAGGACTACCAACCCCGGGTGATCGCAAATGCAAAGGCCTTTGCCCGGGCCCTGAGCGACTCCGGCCTGGATGTGGCCGGGGACCCCGATATGGACTTCACCGAAACCCACCAGGTGGTGGTGAATGTGGGCTACGGCAAAGGGCCGAATGTGGCTTCCAGACTCGAGGCAAACCACATCATCTGCAACTATCAGGCGACGCCCGACGAGGAGGGATTCACGGCCTCGGGAGGGCTGCGACTGGGCGTGGCCGAGATGACCCGGTTCGGCATGGACGAAGCTGCGTTCCAGGAGCTGGCCGGCTTGATTCGAGATGTGGTCATGGACCGGTCGGATGTCCGCGACGCTGTCCAAGCCTTGCGAAAGCGCTTCCTTGAGCTCCAGTACTGCTTTCGCGAGGAGACCTTCGACGGGCTCGTGCAGGATCTCCATGCGCTGATCTGACCGAGGGGGGACGAAAATCCGGGTTCCGCCCAATGGACGCCGGGCCCCTCATGAGCACGAATCACAACCCTTGAAGCTTCCAGGAAGGGTAGGGTCTCGAGCGCGATGTTCACCATCGACACGGGTGAGTTCTCCATGCGGCTGGCCGTGGTTCGCGTGGAATCCTTGAAGGAGCACGAGGAGACCCTGCCTCAGGTGGCGGATACCCTGGCCCTGGAGTTCAAGAACTGGGCCCATCTTCAGAACCCCATCATTGTAGAAAAAAATCATATCGTCCTGGACGGGAACCATCGGACCTTCGTGTTCAAAAAGCTCGGCTTCCGGTACATCTCTGTGTGCCAGATCGACTACTTCAGCGAGCACGTGGGGCTGCGGTACTGGTTCCGCCTGCTCAGGGGCGTACGCGGTACGAAAGGTCTTCACCGGATCGTACAGGCCATGGGAGGGCGAATCACTTCCGTGAACGACCGGGCTTCCCTGCCCCACGTGCTCGAAGCCTCCCCTCTCGCTATCGGCGTCGAGTACGGGGAGTTCCGTGCCGTGATTCAATTTCCTGCAGATGTGGTCCGGGATGCGGTGACCGCGTACGACGCCCTGGAGCGCCTGCAGGAACGACTCTTACGAGAAGGGGCCGAACTGGAGTACATCCCCTGCCAGTCCCTGTCCGATGAGGAGTTCTGCCGGCAGATCGAAAAATCCACCCTCGTGATCTGGACACCCCACATTACAAAGGATATGGTGGTCGAGGCCGCGCGATCGGGGCAGGTCTTTGCGCCCAAAGCAACGCGCCACCTGGTGGCGGCTCGCCCCATCAACGTGAACGTGCCTGTCCGCTGGTTTCGGGAAAACGTCTCCGAGGAAGAGATCAACGAAAGGTTTGCCGCGTTTCTGAAACGTAAGGGGCTGCGCCGTTTCGGGCCGGGCCAGGTCATCAACGGTCGCTATTATGGGGAGGAAGTGTTCGTGTTTTACGACAAGAAACCGGCCGTACGTACCCCGGTCTGAGAGGAAGGGTTTGACATGTCCGTAAAGAACAGGCTCATGAGTCTTTCGGCCATTGGACTGGATTCACCCGGCCTGGTATCAAAGATCACGACCCGCGTTCATCGCCTGAACGGGAATATTCTGGACGTGGAAGAGAACTGTCGAAGAGGACTATTTTCCATCTTTCTGGCGATCGACTTCTCGGCGTCCGATCAATCCCTCGATCAAATCCGAACGTCCTTGAAGGGCATTGAGGAGGAAACCGGCCTGAAGGTCATCCTGAAGGAGGTGGAAGACCCCGCGAGACCGGAACCGGATGCCGGTGAGCCTCTCCGAGTGACCATCCTCGGTATGGATCGACCCGGAATCATCGCCCAGGTGTCCACGCTGTTTCACCACTACCAGGCGAACATCGAGAGCTGCCGAATGATCGCCCGGGGGACGTTCTTCTCCATGGAAATGGGGATCGCCACGGAGTGCATTCGAACGGAACGCGGCGAATCCCACGACCTCGCCCTGGAAAGGATGAAGAAGGAGCTCCGGGAGCTGTGCGCCCGCCTGAACCAGAGCGTGGTGGTCCAGAGTGAAAGCACCTACCGTCAGGCCAAGAAGATCGTGGTCTTTGACGTGGAATCCTGCCTGATCCAAGAGGAGAGTGCCCAACGCTTCATGGAGGCGATCAATGAGCATCTCTCTCCCCAGGGACGGCGCATCGAGCCCTCCATGGATCCCGGGGCATGGGCCCAGGCACTTGCGGACCGGGTTGGCGATCTGGAAGGCGTCCCTCTCGAGTTGCTCGAAAGTGCTGGAGAAATTCTGCAGTGGCACGAGGGCGCCCCGGAACTCCTCCACATCCTCAAATCCATGGGATACAAGGTGGCCCTTCTCTCCACCGGGTTCAGCTGTTTCCTGAATCGCATCTACGAGTCCGAGGAGGTCGACTACGCGTTCTGCAACACCCTGTGCGCGAATGAAAATGGATGCGTGACCGGAGAGCTCGAAGAGCCCGTCCTGACCGCCGTCACAAAAAACGAGATCCTCGAGTTCATCATGAACATGGAGGACATCCGGCGGGAGCAGGTCGTGGCCGTGGGAGACGGGTCGGCCCGATCCCGATACATGAAGGACGTGGGCCTGTCCATTGCTTACAAGCCGGGGGAGCGGACTCTCCCCACGGACGGTATCTTCAGCAGCGACCACATGCTCAATATCCTCTACTGCCTGGGAATCCCGGAGGAGGACATCGCCCGGTACCAGGTGGAGAGGGAAGCGCCGAGGAACCCTTCGCCATGAGCGTTCAACTTGCCGTCATCGGTGCGGGGCCGGGGGGCTATGCCGCAGCCGTCCGGGCCGCCCAGCTCGGAGCCGAGGTCACACTCATTGAAAAGGACCAGGTCGGAGGCATCTGCCTTCACTGGGGCTGCATCCCTTCCAAGGTCATGAGGACCGCGGCCGCGGTCCTGGAAACGACCCGGCGGGCAGGGGAATTCGGCATCGCTCTGGACGGGACAGGTGCTCCCGACATGCCCGGGCTCATGCAACGGAAGGAGCGAATCATCGGGGATCAGGTTCAGGGGCTGCTTCGCCTGTTCCAACACCACGGGATCCGCCACCTGAAAGGGCTCGCCACCCTCCAGGGCCCGAACCGTATTCACGTGCAAACGAGGGAGGGGGCCAGGGAGGACGTCTTCTGGGACCGCCTCATCCTGGCCACGGGCTCCCGTCCCGCTCAGCTGCCCGACCTGCCGTTCAACGGCAGGACCATTCTGTCCAGTGATCATGCCCTCGGCCTGGGGCACGTGCCTGCGTCCATGCTGATTGTGGGAGGGGGCGTCATCGGATGTGAGTTCGCCTCTATCTTCTCAGGTCTGGGCTCCGCCGTGACCGTCGTGGAGGCCATGCCAGGTTTGCTTCCGATTCCGGGTGTGGACGAGGACTGCGTCAAGACCCTGCTGCGGGAAATGAAGAAGCGAAAAATACAGGTGAAAACCAATGCCGGGATCACCGACATTCGAGAAAAAGGCGGCGGATGCGAGGTGTCCATCGGGCCGTCGCCTTTCGACCGCGGAGGCACCCGCCCAAAACGCCCCGCACCGGAGTGCGTGGAAACGGAATGTGTCCTGATCTGCGTGGGTCGGCGACCGAACACGGACGGCCTCGGACTCGAGAGCCTCGGGATTACGACGGAACCGGGAGAATGGATCTCCGTAGACCCCGGCATGCAGACGCCGATCCCCGGTGTATACGCCATCGGAGACGCCCTGGGCCCTTCTCACATCATGCTCGCCCACGTGGCTTCCACTGAAGGGCGCATTGCAGCCGAGAATGCCATGGGGAATCACAGCGGGATGGATTACGAAGCCGTACCGGCAGCCATCTTCACGTCACCGGAAATCGGAGGGGTCGGACGGACCGAGTCCGAAGCCCGGGAAGCGGGATACCAGGTTCGGTCGGACACCGTGCTCTTTCGAAACGTGGGAAAAGCACAGGTCATCGGGGAGATCGCCGGTCAGGCGAAGCTCGTCTGGGACGAGCAGACGGGCCGCGTTCTGGGCGCCCACCTGATCGGCCCCGGGGCCACAGAACTCGTGGCGGAAGCAACCCTTGCCATCCGCGCAGGGTGTACCGTTGAGGACGTGGCTCAGACCATCCACGCCCACCCGACCCTCGCGGAAATCTTCCTCGAGGTCGCCGGCAAGGCGGCCGGGCGGCCGCTTCACGGGTAGAGAGCGGCTATTCTTTCTTTCGCCGGCGCACGCTCAGCACAGGAGCCGGGCTGTGGCGGAACACCTTCTCCGCCGTGGAGCCGAAAAGGACATCCACCAGGTTCGTCCGGCCTTTGGCCCCCATGACCACCAAGTCCACATTGAAATCCTGAATGACCTCCATGAGCCGAACGAACGGGATTCCTCGAAGAATGAGAACACGAATCTCCAAACCGCTGCTCGGCCCCCCGAACCGTTCCACCAGTTCATCCACACGCCGCTTCCGATCCTGCTCCCGGTGGCGAAAGTACTCCTCCGTGGAGATGTGGCTGATCTGCTCAGCGACTTTCTCCATGGCCTCGATGTCCCTTTGGTTGATCACGTTGACCACAATCAACTCGGCCTGGGAGGCGTGAGCAATCTCCATGGCTACCTTCATGGTTTCCGCCGAGTAGTCCGAGAGATCGATCGCAGCCATCACTTTCCGGATCCCACTCATCCCTGACCTCCTGTTTCCACTCGTGAGCCTCGCCCTTCCCGCCGACGAGACGGCTACATCTATTACATACCCGATTCCGCACGTAGATGCACCCGTTTTCTCGAAGCCGATTTCCAGAAGTCTTTCCTTTGGCCACGGAGAGCGTAATCTGAGATGGACCCAGCGAAGAAAAAGAGTGGATTTCAACGAAAGAGTGAGTACAATCGTTCCGTTTTCCCAAAATGACACAAGTGCTATTCCCCCCAACAACATCCGTACCGCGACAATGGCCTGGTCTTCGCAATATGGGATGTCCAGGCGGTAGACCATGCACGAAGCAAGAAAGCTTCTGAAGGAAATGATAGACGTATCACCTACACCAACGGCACTATCGCAGAGATCAAAAAACCTCTCCATCGCTTTTCTTCTTCTTGCCGTCTGTATCGCGATCTATTGGTTTCACGGGATCTTGGGGCGGGATGAGGTCTTCACCCACCTTTTTTACATCCCCCTCATCCTCGCCACGTTATGGTGGGGACGAAGAGGCCTTGGCGTCGTCGTCTTCATCGCAGGGGCTCTCCTTTTTAGCAATCTGTTCATCCGCTCAAGTGTATTTCCCCTCAATGACTTGCTCCGTGCGGCCATCTTCATTTTTACTGGATGCGTAATGGCCAGCCTAAGTGAACGAATCCGCTCGGCCCAGGCCACACTTAAGGAAAGTGAAGAGAAGTATCGCGGTCTTTTCACGAACGCCCGCGTAGGGCTTTTCTGTACCACCATCGCAGAAGGAAGGTTTCTGGAAGCGAACCAGACGATGGCGGACATTCTGGGCTATGATACCCCGGCATCCCTCATTCGGGAATGCCTCATCATGCGTTGCTACGTCTCACCGACAGAGCGGCAATCCATTCTCGATGCGGCCCTTTCAACAGGAGAAATCCAAAACGTCGAAACCCAACTCTTCCGAAGAGATCGAAAGCGTATCTGGGTGCGAATTACAGGTCGCATTCTTCCAGAGGAGCGTTGCATTGAAGGAGTTGCCGTAGACATTACAGGGATCAAGCGAATTCAGGCCACGCTGAAGCGGGCCAACGATACAATGCACGGAGAGCATAAGAAGAGAAAACGGCTTTCTCGGAAGCTCATCACGACCTTAGAGCAGAGCCAGCAGCGGCTGGCCATGGAGCTTCACGATCAGGTGGGGCAGGAACTCACCACGCTCAAAATGGATTTGGAACTCGCCCTGAAATCGCCCTGCCAGAACTTCCCTGACCGGCTGCCATGCCGGGATCGCATGGCGTCGGCCCGCGATAAAGCGGCCAAGACCATCCAAAGCATCCGCGCCATCTGCTCAGGCCTTCGACCCACCGTACTCGAAGATTTAGGATTGGTCTCGGCGATCAGTGGACTCTGTGAGCAAATTCAGGCACACTCTGCTATCCGCATCCGTTTCTTCACGAAGAACATTCCAGAACACATGGACGAGGAAAAGGCTCTTGCCGTTTATCGAATCGCCCAGGAAGCCCTCACGAACATCGTCCGCCATTCGAAGGCGAATGAAGCCTTTGTCAGCCTGATTCGTCGCGAAGAACATCTCCTGCTTAGCATCGAAGACAATGGAAAGGGATTCGAACGAGCCTCGCCCATGGGGCCGTCGGCATCCCCCGAGGGTCTAGGCCTTTTAATCATGGAAGAACGGGCCGTCCTTCTCGAAGGCCGGTTTCAGCAGGAGTCCCACTTGGGAGTAGGAACCCAACTCTGGGCTGAGATTCCCTTGTGACGACCAAAAACCCTGTGCAACTTGGAGATTCTTCTTGAACGAAAACCGGGACAGAAAAAGCAAGGCCCGCGGCCGGGCAGCTAAAAAAATTCTTTTAGTGGACGATCATCGAGTCGTGCTTCAAGGCCTTCGAAGCGCCCTTCGGGAAGAGGCGGGCATCGAAATCGTGGGTGAGGCGACCAGCGGCGAAACCGCACTGGAAGAGGCCGATCGGTTACAACCGGACTTCGTGATTATGGATATCTCCATGGATGGAATGAGCGGCATCGAACTCGCACACCGTCTTCGACAACACCATGGGCGTATTCGTATCCTCGTCTTCACCATGTATGCCAACCGCGAGTATATCGTACGCCTGTGCAGGACCGGTATTTCTGCCTACGTGCTGAAGGAAAGCCCCCTCTCTACCTTGATCTCAGCGGTTCGCGCCGTACGCGAGGGAGGCACCTACTTCGACGCCAGAGCCCAGGACCTGCTCTCCCAGCACTTGAGAGAAATGAATCTGGACCACAACAGCGAGTCCGGCATTCAGACCCTGAGCCAGCGGGAGCGGCAGGTCTTCCTGCTCTTGGCCCAGGGTCACGCCATCAGGGACATCGGCGGAACCCTGCATATCAGCCCCAAGACCGTGGAATCCCACAAGTATAACATCATGGAAAAACTCGATGCCCGGACTGTCGTGGATCTTACACGGATCGCCATCCGGGAAAACCTGATCGCCCCCTAGGAGTTCTTCCCACCAAACCCTTACCTTGTTCTGGAAAATTCTGTCGCATCCACGGCGTAGAGGCTCATTACCTTCCAATCTCCGCCGGACATGAAACGCTTTAACTTATTGAAAATACGACCAGTTTTTGGTCCACTGCCCCTCATATTCTGCGGAAAAGGCCTTCATTCAGCCAGCGCATTTTCTCATGCTTCTGAAGCGAACGATATGGCTTGGTGCGGGTTCCTGGCTACGGCCATTTTTCCGGAAAAAATCCGAAATCTCCCGATAGACGCCTTGCCTCTCCTGTGATTGGATATTGGTGATAACGGCTCAGGATTCTATGGGCTCCTATCGCGTATTTTTATTATCTCTCATACATAGACTTAAAATGGGCTTTTTATCACCTAAAAAGCTATCAGTATAAAAGGTTTTCCGTACAATTTTATTTTCGTCCGGCCTGCATTCCCCTTACTCATTCGAAGGAACGCCGAACGCCGCGCCTTGATTCGTCACATTATTGCAGCTCTACAAAAAGTTACACAATCCATGGAACATCACTACAGACACCTTAGGGGAAACGGAACGTAGCTGTGGGTAGGCGTCTTAACCCATCCTTTTCGCCTAGAATGTCCAAGGAACGATACTCACCCTGATTCGTCCTAAAAAAATCGGGCCTGGAGCCAAAAGAGATGACCAGGGGCGATACCAACGATGACCTGTGCCACGTGCTCGATGCATCTCCCATCGGCACAGGTATCTCGGTCTTGGGGAAAATTGAATATGCAAACCTTGCACTCGCCCATCTCCTCGGCTACCAAAGCCCTCAGGAACTGATCGGTCTCCGTGTCCGAGACATATGTATCACGAAAGATTGGGATGGCGTCTACAACGCCATGAGAACAACGCCTACCGGCCATTGCGAGTACGGCGACTATGAAATTCGGGGGAAAAATAAAAAGGGGGACAACTTGGAACTCCGGGTTCGCCTCGCCCCGCTTCGATGGCAGGGAACGCCTTCCATGCTGGCTTTTGTCCAGCATGCGAACCCGGATATACTCACAATCACCCAGCACCATCGAATGCGGCGGATGGCGGCGATCGGTACGCTTGCGAGCGGGATTGCACACGACTTCAACAACATTCTGGGTGCGATCATCGGGCACGCCGAAATCATGGAACTTCAGGAGACTTCACAAGGTCCCTCACAGAAAAACCTGAAGGCGGTGATACAGGCCGCCTACAGAGGTCGGAATCTGACCCGACAAATTCTTCACCTCCACCGCGACACTGAACGAATGGTCCGACCAGTCTCCCTCGAAGGACTTCTCACCGAGACCCTCTCACTCCTCTCCGCGTCTCTCCCCGCCACCATCGAAATTCGGAAAAACGTGGACGCGGGATGTCACAACGTATTGGGCCATCCCACTCAGCTCCAAGAGGTCCTGATGAACCTCTGCATGAACGCGGCCCAATCCATGAAAGACGCCCGGGGAACACTCTGTTTGACCCTGGAGGAGGTAAAACTGGACGAAGGACCCTCTTCGAAGCAGGCGGCCCTGGGGCCGGGGTCCTATGTGAGACTTCTGGTCGAGGACACAGGCTGCGGGATAACGCCGGATTGCCTGCAGCACATCTTCGAACCGGGCTTCACCACCAAGAAAGAAGCCCAGGGCACCGGCTTGGGACTTGCGGTGACCCGAAGAATCGTGGAGCGATACCACGGCAACATCTCTGTAACGAGTCGTCCGGGCCACGGGTCAACCTTCCGTGTAGTTTTCCCGCTTTATACGGGAGAGATCTTTAATGACGAAATCATTCCTGAGGACACTCTCACGCGGGGGACCGGCCGCATTCTATTCGTAGACGACGAATACCTCCTCACGAACGTAGGCAAAGGCATCCTGGAGCACGTGGGATACCGGGTGGATATCGCTATGAACGGAAAAGATGCATTGGCGTGTTTTCGTAGCGATCCAAACGCGTTTGATCTTGTGATCACAGACCTGACCATGCCGGGAATGACCGGCTTGGAACTCGCTGAAAAGCTCACGGGCATTCGGCCCGGAATCCCGATACTTCTCTGCACGGGGCATCACAGAGAATGGTTGAAGGAAAAGGCCAGCCGCCTCGGCATTCGAGACATCCTCATCAAGCCCTTCAGTGCAGGCCGTTTGACGGACATGGTGAAAGCGGCTCTTTCGTGAGATAGCCGAAAGCGAAGCATACCCGATATGGCGCGTGTGTTAATCATAGACGACGAACCTCCGATCTGCCGAATGCTAAAAGAAATCGTGGAGGACATGGGGCACTCGGCCTTGTGTGAAGCCACGCTGGAAAAGGGGCTTCGCCGGTGTACCGCCTGGCCGTGCGACGTCGTGTTTCTGGACGTACGGCTTCCGGACGGGGATGGACTGAGTGCCATTCCCCGGTTCCGATCAATCCCTTCGGAACCCGAAGTCGTCATCATGACCGGCTTCGGGGATCCATGCGGGGCGGAACTGGCCATTCGAAACGGGGCGTGGGATTACATACCGAAACCCCTTTCCCTCAGCAAACTTCAGCTCCCACTCAAACGCGTTCTCCAGTACCGGGAGGGATTGCAGGGAATCGGGCCCCCGAAAGCGGCCCTTCGAAGGGAAGACATTATCGGAGACGGGCCCGCGATCCGCCGATGCCTGGATATCGTCGCCAAAGCCGCACCCACCCGCGGAAACGTCCTCATCACCGGGGAAACAGGGACCGGCAAGGAACTGTTCGCTCGAGCCATTCACCAAAACAGCCCGAGGGCCCGTCGAGAATTCGTCGTAGTGGACTGCGCCGCGTTGCCCGCCACGCTGGCGGAAAGCACCCTGTTCGGCCACAGAAAAGGGGCGTTCACGGGAGCATCCCACTCGCTGCAGGGATTGATCGAACAGGCGGACAAGGGGACCCTTTTCCTTGATGAAGTCGGTGAGCTCCCCCCAGCCCTCCAGAAAACCTTCCTCCGGGTCCTCCAGGAACACCGCTTTCGCCCACTGGGAAGCAGCCGGGAGACAGAAAGCGATTTCCGGGTCATCGCGGCCACGAACCGTGATCTTGAGGCCATGGCGCAGGAGTCGCTTTTCAGAAAAGACCTCCTGTTTCGGATCAACACTTTCCTGATTGAGCTCCCACCCCTGCGTAACCGCATTGAGGATATCCTTCAACTGGCCATGCACCATGTGGCCAAACAGGAGAAAAAACAAGGGCTCGAGCCCAAAGGACTTTCTCCTGAATTCCTCGAGTCGCTCTTAACCTATACCTGGCCGGGAAACGTGCGTGAGCTCTTCCATGCCGTGGACACAGCCCTTTCCGCCGCTGCTCTGGAGCCTACACTCTTCCGAAAACATCTTCCCGCCGGCGTTCGAATCGCAGAGGCCCGTTCCTCGGTAATTTCACAAGGCGAAGAATGCACGGCTTCGCAAACGACCGGACCCTTTTTCGAAGACCGTTCCCCCATACAATGCTTGCCGGGACTTCGCGAATTCCGAGACGCCCAGGAAAGGCACTACCTTGAACAGCTTTTGGCCGTCACGCATGGGGATGTTGAATCCTGTTGCCGGATCGGTTGCCTGTCCCGGTCCCGTCTTTACCAACTCCTGCGAAAACACGCATTGCAGCGGCCGCGGTAATGCGCATCGCATACGCCGTCCGATAGTGTGCACGACGTCCAGGATTCTGGATAGTCTGTCCTGTTTTTTAGACGGACATGGCCTGTTGTCTGGGAGGTTCTACCGAAAGATTCGAACGGTGTAGCGTGTTAATGCATTGGAAATAAATAGATTTCAAAGGATATACCTCCGAAGTGAAAAGTGCGGCATGGTTCCTGCTCTATTGCCTACCCAGTCGTAACGCCCAGGGGAACCGGGTGAAACTCGGCGCCCTTACCGTACATTCAACAATGGAGGACATCGCATGAAAAACTTGACCATCAAGCAAAAACTCATCGGAATGACCCTAATTTTTTCTCTCATGCTCGCAGGCCTGTCGTCTTTCTTCATTGAACGCTTCGGTGCCATGTCGGAAACCTATCAGAAAATCCCCGAGGAGCGCGTTCCCCAGCTTCAGGTGGCCAACGAGATGGCAGACGCCCTCCTTCGAGCCCGCTTGAACCTTAATGAGCTCTTCGGGGTTCAGAGGGACCTCGACAACTTCAAGCTGTACGCCAAAAGGGTGCAGGATCGTTTTCACGCCTTCGATGTGCTTTCGAAGGCCCTGGTGCAGGGGCACCGGGACCTTGGCGCAGAACTCCCGCAGCTTAAGGGCCTCAACGTTCCCCCAGCTCGAAAGGGAGGCCGCATCGAATACCTGACAGGCGAAGCCGGTAAGATCTCCCTTGAATTCAGGCAGATCTCCAAACGGATCATCGAATTGAAAGGCCGACAACTGGACCTTGTAAATCAAATCGGGTGGTACGATACGGCTGAGAACAGTCATGGTGTTGTAAAAGCCATCGTAGAGACGGGACGCGCCATGGAAGAGCTCTGTCCGAACGAAACAACAACCTCCCTACTCGCTCAGGTACGTCATCAGGAGAAAAACATCCTTATGCGGGCAGATGAGCGGTACGTCGAGCGTTTTAAGGAAGACTTCCTGGCGTTTGATCGTATCACGTCGGGCGAGCTGAACCGATTAGGAAAAAAATACCACGAATCCTTTGCATCCATCTTCGAATCCATTCTTATGCAGAAAAGGCTTTCCCAGGAACTCAAGGACCTTATTCGAAAAGAGCTTAGGCAAAAAGAGCATGCTCTGGAGGAAGCCGTTGCAGCCATCAAGGTGCGTGCCAATGAGCAGATGGCCCATTATGCCGACGAGGCGTTCTCTATGAAACATGCGACCCGAATCCTGATTATAGCGATCTCCCTGGCCGTGATGGTGCTGGCGTTGACCTTTGGATGGTTCGTATCGTCGGGAATTGCCCGGGTACTTCGGCGCACCATTGAGGGGCTGGATGAGGGTTCCGGACAAGTGGCCTCCGCCTCCGCCCAAGTCTCGGCTGCGAGCCAGTCCCTGGCCGAGGGATCTTCAGAACAGGCCTCGTCCATTGAAGAAACCTCGTCATCCCTCGAGGAGCTTGCCTCCATGACCCGGCAGAATGCAGCCCACGCCGGCGAAGCCAACGGCCTGATGGAGGAGGCAAAAAGGATCGTAGGAGAGGCGAATGGTGCCATGAACTCCCTCACCCGTTCCATGGAGGAAATTTCCATTGCCAGCCAGGAAACCTCCAAGATCATCAAAACGATTGACGACATCGCTTTCCAGACCAACCTACTGGCCTTGAATGCAGCCGTGGAGGCAGCACGTGCGGGCGAGGCTGGTTCGGGGTTCGCGGTCGTGGCCGATGAAGTTCGAAACCTGGCCTTGCGAGCCAGTGAAGCGGCCAAGAGTACCTCCGCGAAGATCGAAGATACCACCACGAAAGTCCTGCAAGGATCTGATCTAGTCACAAAGACCAACGAGGCTTTCAGCCGTGTAACCGGCAGCTCGGAAAAGGTCGCGGAATTGGTGGGAGAAATCTCTGCAGCCTCGAACGAGCAGGCCCAGGGAGTCGAACAGATCAACATTGCGGTCGCTGAAATGGATAAGGTCGTCCAGCAAAATGCGGCCAATGCCGAGGAATCCGCAAGTGCTTCCGAGGAGATGAACGCCCAGGCCGAACAGATGAAAAGCATGGTCGCGGACCTGGTCGCCCTGGTGGACGGGAAAGGGAATCGTGCGATGGTTGGACCCCCAAACACTCGAACCATCCACCGACCCTACGCCCCTGCGGAACGCGCAGACCGGGTTTCAGGACCGGACGTCTCCCTTGTTCCGGCAACGGTTCGGGAGATCGGTCCCGCCCATGTCCTCGATCAGGAAGAGGAAGATGAGACCTTCTAAGATCACTGTATAGTCGAACGTTCTATTTGGTGCCCCGTCAGTCGATGAAGACGGGGCACTTTTTTTATTTTCTGCTGGATGCTATCATTTTTTCTTGCATCTTCCGTACGGGGTCCGTACGTTCACTACATAAAACCAGTTGAACGTCGAGACCGCCGGGCAGGCAGTGTCAACAGAAAGGGCTTTTTTTATCGCTCAAAGAAAAGGTCTCCAGGAGCTACTCTTGAACAGGAAAAATGCCTCTCACTCACAACAGGCTCGAGTCCTGATCATCGTCCTTCTTGTCATCGCGATGCTCGCACTGACGTTCTACTTCCACAAAATTCGGGAAACCGGTGTCGTCTTTACCCATCTTTTCTACATCCCGATCATCCTGGCCTCCATGTGGTGGGGTAAGAAGGGGCTTGTGATAGCGGCCGTCCTTTCGCTGGCCCTCCTTGTCAGCCATCACGCCATTCGAGCCGAGCCGCTCGATCCCAACGACTTGTCCCGGGCGGGCCTCTTCCTAGTCATAGGATTCATCGTCGCCACCCTCGCTGACCGGCTTTTCCGGTCGCAGGAGGCGCTCCAGGACTCGGAACTCAGATACCAGACCATCTTCAACAGCACGGGCACCGGGATGATCATTGTGGGGGACAACGCGTTGATCTCGATTTGCAACGATGAGTTCGAACGTCTCAGCGGATGGGCCCGAAAGGACATTCAAGAGGAAAAAAGGTGGACCGAGATATTCCACGAAGACGACCTTGATCGCATGAAGGATTACCACATCCGGCGTCGGATCGACCCCGGGACCGCGCCCCGGACCTATGAGGCCAGACTTCGGACTCGAGGCGGTGAGATAAAAGCGGTCTTACTCACAGTAGGCCTCATTCCAGGCACAAGGAGAAGCGTAATCTCCATTCTGGACATCACTGACCAAAAAAGGGTTGAACAGGAACGTCAAGAACTTCAGAAACGCCTTGAGATTTCACTCACCAAAGCCCTGAGCGGTTTCGTACCCATCTGCGCTCGATGTAAAAAAATTCGGAATCCGGAAGGCGATTGGGTCGCGGTCGAATCCTACCTTGTCGAGCGTTCCGATCTCCGGTTCAGCCATGGCATCTGCCCGGAGTGTGGAGAAATCCTTTATGGAGACGTGCTCCCCTCCGGGCGGGCAAATGCGCCATCGTGACCGCCTCATGCCAGGATCGCCACGCCTTAGAGCGCCCTCGCACTGCCTTGATCCACATGCCATCCCCCTGAGAATCCCTTTCAAGAATTCCCACTTCACCGAGCAAAGAAGGAAGAAATATAGGTAAACCGTCTCCTTTCTCCGCTTGATACTTCCACATACGTGTTGTTTTCTACCAACGAGGTCAATAAGTACCTTTAAAATGAAATGTACCTCCAGAGATATTCAGTATAATTTCTATTTTTTTAATGAAGTGATAGCAAAATAAAATATTTCATCGTTTTTCAATAGTACTGATCAAGCTCAAAATATATTATTAC
>JASFQI010000087.1:0-15692 GCA_050115555.1 Desulfobacteraceae bacterium | reverse complement strand
ACGAAAACCCCGCAACATGCGCAATCTCATCGCCCGGTGTCCGCATAACGACGGCATAGGGTTTGCCCTGGACTCGAATCGAGAGAGGCTCTTCCGCAATGAGCTCCTCTTCTTCCTCATTTTTAGAAGTGAGATTCCAGGTTTTTATGATTAGTTTTACAGAATCTATCATTTTAAATCCTATTTATATTGTATTTATATTTCTATATTATAGCATTTTTATTATTGCCGATTCATTGGCCGCTTCGATGTTGAAACGGCCCTTCATTCTACGCCCTGGACGCCCATGGCCGGGTTCCCGGTCCTCCGAGGGCGAAAATGGAATGGGGAGGTGGACAATGGAAAAATAATAAATTTTACCATGATTGAACCGATCGTGAAACGATGGATGTGCCTCGATAAGGCCGGTATCCGCTATTCCTCAAAAAAGTTCATGGACTCTAATTCGTTCTCCTCTTCCTTCAAAAGGGTCTTCATCATCGCGGTTGCGGAGTTCCGGACATGCTCCTGCAGGAGGTCACAGCTTCTCGAGATGTCCTTCTCCAGAATGCCTTTCAATAATTTTTCGTGTTCCCTGGATGAGGAGATCATTCTCTCAAGGGCATAGTGTTTCAAATCGGTGCGGAGCAGGATGTGCTCGAAGTTTCTCCTCAAGAGGTACTTCAACACCTTGTTTCCGGACATTTCCGCAATCTGGAGGTGAAACTCAGCATCGAGGACCCACTTCTTCTGATCCATCCGCGGAGGGGAGTACTCCTCACAGGCACGAAATTTCTCTTCCAGGATCGCACGATCCGCTGGTTTTCCTTTCACCACAGCCTGCTGGACCGCCTTCACCTCAAGGGCCTCGCGGACTTCGTAGGCATCCAGAATCTCCTGAGGGTCGATGGGCTTGACCGTGTACCCGCGATTGTTTTCCGAAAGGATGAATCCCTCCTGCTCCAATCGGTTCAAGGCATTGATGATGGGAGTTTTGGACATGTGGAGCAGGTCGATCAGCTCCCGGTAAAGCAATTTTTGGCCCGGGACAATCTTCCGGTGGAGCATCAGCCGCTTTATGCTTCGATAGGCCTCTTCAACGCGCGATTTTTCGTTTTCTTTTGTTTTCATGCCTTTTTCAAAAAAAGTGAGAGGAGGGAATTTTCGGTTGACAGGAACACCCGCATTTTTTATGATCTTAAATTAGATCCAAAATAAGATCAAGCACGAAATTCCATTTTTCAACGGGTCTGGCCCGTGCCTGAAACGCCCTTTATCACAGGAGCCTTCATGGAAACCCACAAACAGGAAAACCCGGAGGCCGTTGTCTTCCATGTCAATGGAATACCCCGGGAATTGGCCATTGGAGAAAAGCCCCATCAGATCTCTCCTTCCCACACCCTGGCCCACACCCTCCGGCGCACCCTGGGGCTCACCGGGACGAAAGTCGGGTGCGACCAGGGGGGATGCGGTTCCTGCACGGTTCTGATGGACGGGGTTCCCGTTTTGTCCTGCATGACCCTGACCGTGGAATGTGACGGGAAAAACATCACCACCATCGAAGGTCTTCAGGACCCTAGGACCGGGAAACCGGATCCCCTCCAGCAGGCCTTTATCGATCATTCCGCGTTTCAATGCGGGTTTTGCACGCCCGGCATGATATTGGCCACCAAGGCATTGCTGGAAGGACAGCCCGCCCCGGAAGAGCATCAGGTCAAGGAGGCCCTGGCCGGTCATTACTGCCGATGCATCAGCTACTACCACGTGGTGGACGCCGTGCTGGATGCCGCCAAAAAGGGGGAATAGGCTCGATGTCAACGGACTATCGCTTTATCGGAAAAAAGACCCCGCGAAGGGATGCCCTGGACATTGTCACGGGCAAGGCAAGGTATATTGATGACATCCAGCAACCGGGCATGCTCTACGGCAAGGTCCTCAGGAGCCCGTATCCCCACGCCAATATCGTCCATATTCAAACGGATCGGGCCATGGCCCTACCGGGTGTCAGGGCGGTCCTGACGCACAAGGACGTGCCCGAGTGGAAGACCGGCATGCCCAGGCATCTGGGTGTGCTGAACCGCAGGCTGCGGCATGTGGGAGACGCGGTCGCCCTTGTGGCCGCGGAAACCGAGGAGCAGGCGTGTGAGGCGTTGGATTGGATCGAAGTGGAGTATGAAAAACTCCCCGCGGTTTATGACGTTGAAGAGGCCATGAACCCGGATGCCCCTCAATTGCACGACGACTTCCCTGGGAACAGGGTCCCGCCTTTCCCGGCCTTCGGGCCCAAGACCATTGACAAGGTGGTCATGGGAGACGTGGAAGAAGGCTTCAGGTCTGCGGATTTTGTCAATGAAGGGACCGTGAAATATGAAAACATCGCCAATCCCCTGCCGATCGAACCCCCCGGCGTCATCGCCCAATGGGAGGATGAAAACAGATTGACCGTCTGGTCGGGGACACAGAGTGCCTCCTGGCACCGGTTTATCATGCAATCCAAGATGGGGTTTCCGGACATTCGCGCCATTGACACGCATTGCGGAGGTAGTTTCGGATCCAAGAATTACGCCCCCCAGCCGCTCTTCTATGCGGCCGCACTCGCCAAGGCAACCGGAAGGCCGGTCAAGGTCTGCTACACCAAGGAGGAACACTTCGGTGCCTTTGTCCTCCGGCTGGGGTCTCGTTTTCGCGGCAAGATCGGCATGAAAAAGGACGGCACCGTCACGGCGGTGTCCGGGGAGTGGTTCATTAATTCAGGGGCCTACTCAGACATGCCCCAGGCCCAGATCGCCGTGGGCTGTGGGGAGGCCCAGCTCGTTCTTCGCTGTCCCAACTGGGATCTCAAGACCCATCTCGTCTGTACCAATCGATGTGCCTCGGGGGTGATTCGCGGGTTCGGCGGCCAGGAGCTCGAGTCCTCCTTTGGACCGATCCTCCATGGGTTGATGGAACAGGCCGACCTGGACCCGGTCGAATTTTTCAAAAGGAACTACGTCAAGCCCGGGGACACGTATCTCTGGCGGGAGGGAAATGTCTGGACCTGTCGCGGGAACGATTATTCCAGGGCCATCGATAAAGGCGCCGAGGCCTTTGGGTGGAAAGAGAAGTGGAAGGGATGGGGGAAACCCACGACCGTCCAGGGGACCCAACGAATCGGCGTGGGGGTGGGTGTCCATGGAAACGCGGATGTGGGCGAAGACGAATCCGAGGCCTATGTGCGATTGAATCCGGACGGCACGGCCGTGATCCATGTCCTGATTTCCGAATCCGGCATGGGGCAGCGGAGCAGCCTGTGCAAAATGGCTGCTGAGGTGCTGCAGCTTCCCCTGGAGCGCATCCACGTGACACCGCCCGATACGCTCCTGAACCCCTATGAATTCGGTCTTGTGGGTTCCAGGGGGACCTATGCGGTGGGCTCTGCGGTGATCAAGGCGGCGGAGGACGCAAGGAAACGATTGTTCGAACTTGCCGCACCCAAGCTCGAGGCCGCCGCTGAAGATCTCGAGACCCGGGACGGGGCGGTGTTTGTCAAGGATACGCCGGAGAGGTCCATCTCTTGGAGCCGGGCGATCGGTCTGATGCAGACCTGCATGGGGTTCGGTCGATTCGAGCCGGATTTTTCCGTGCCCAATTTTCTGATCCTTTTCACGGAGGTCGCCGTGGATATGGAGACAGGCCGAGTCGACCTGACCCGGGCCCTCGGCGCCAGCGATGTAGGCCGAATCATCGATCCCCTGTCCCTTGAAGGACAGCTATACGGGTCCCTCGGATCCGCAGGCGTGGATTCCGCCGTTTTTGAGGAATCGGTGCTGGATACCAACAATGGCCACATCATGAACATGAACATGATGGACTACACGTGGCGAACCGCTCTCGACCTCCCCTGGTTCAAAAATGAAATCCTGGAAACGCCGCTCCAGACGCGAAGTTTCGGAGCCATCGGTCTGGGGGAGATCTCCACCTCCCCGGGTCCTGCCGCCATCCTCATGGCGGTCTCCAATGCCGTGGGGCAACGATTTTACGATTACCCCCTCACGCCGGACAAGATCTTAAAGGCATTGGGCGATCGAGAGAGAGGGAAAGCACAATGAAAGCGTTCAGACATGTCAACGCCGCTTCTCTGGATCACGCACACTCCCTTCTTCAACAGTTCCAGGGCAAGGCGAAGCTCATCGCCGGTGGAACGGATCTTCTCGGTGCCTTGAAGGGAGAAATTCTTCCCGATCCGCCCGAGGCCGTCATCAACCTGAAAACGGTCCCCGGTCTCGACACGATAGAGGCACAAGAAGGGGGGCTGAAGATCGGCGCCCTGACAAAGCTGACCCCTATCGCGCAGTCCCCTCTGATACGAGAGCACTATGGCTCCCTCGCCCGGGCGGCGGAGTCTGTTGCCAGTCCCGAAATCCGAAACATGGGGACCGTGGGCGGGAATCTATGCCAGGACACCCGGTGCTGGTACTATCGCTACCCGCATTCGATGGGCGGAAGGATTCAGTGCCTTCGCAAGGGAAAAGGTCCGTGCCTGGCTCCCAAGGGGGATAACCGGTATCACGCCATCTTTGGGGGGAAGAAATGCTTCGCGGTCTGTCCCTCGGACATGGCCGTCGCACTGGCGGCCATGGACGGAACGTTGCGGATTCTGGGCAAAGAGGGTGTACGGGAGGTGCCTGTCGCTGAATTCTACCACCCGCTGGGGTTTTTCCTCGAGCCGGATGAGATCCTCACGGAAATCCATGTCCCGCGCCCCCCGGAGGAGGCACGGCAGCACTTTGTGAAATTCCGTTTACGGGATTCCATCGACTTTGCCATCGTCAGCACGGCATCCGTCATCACCATGAAAAAGGATGTCTGTGAGGATGCGCGGATTTTTCTGGGGGCGGTGGCGCCCACACCCCATCGGGCCGTGGAAGCGGAAGACGCCATCAAGGGAAAGGCCCTGGATACGGAAACCGTTGAAAAGGCCGCCCAGGCCGCAGTGGGCCGTGCAAAACCCCTGAGCAAAAACGCGTACAAGGTGGAGATCGCCAAGACCTTGATTCAAAGGGCATTGAGGGGCTAGGAGCGTTTAGCGACCTCGCCATCGCCTCTTTTGATATAATTGTTGGAGCTCATTCGGCGCCGATTTGATCAGCGACATACCCAAGGCCGAGTTGGCCTAGCTTTTCCCTGCTTGGGACACCTGTGGCCACATCCCAGCCCCTCTCTGCATAGTATTCGTCCAGCATTGTTTTTAGATCCTCTTTGCTGACTACCTGACCCTTGGAGCCGCCTTCTTTCAGTGGTTCGGTCATGAGCCGCTCGGGCAGGGTGTCGTCGGCCCGGGTAAAACCCTCCCGCACATTGAAGGCCTTGGCCAGGTTATTGAGTCTTTCGCCCACGGTTGCAACCTCTTCGGGTGTGAACGTCATCCCAGCGACCGCGTCCAGCAGGGCCGCCGTGTTCTGTGTGGCATTGCCCGGTACGGCCATATCGAGGAGAAAGGCGCACATGGTTGCGCAATCACAGGTCGCGGACCTGACGTCCTGGTTCCACTTGGTCAACACGCCCTTTTTTTCCGTGCTGAACCGATCCACCTCCCAGGGGACCGGGATCCCGAAAATCTCCTGAAAGGCATAACCCCGGTTGTGGTCCGCCCCTGTGTAGGACGTGGCGTAATTGAGTCCGTGGGCCTTGGCCCCCCGCACATCATAGCCCGGAAGTTCCAGGCCCTTTACGTGCATGGCATACTTCTCGGCTCCCTGGCCGATCTTTGCAGCCGCCGCCCGGACACCGTCCGCCAGCATATCCCCGATGCCCTCGCGAAATGCCATGCGTCGGAGCAGGGCGTTCATGGCGTCGTGGTTGCCGAAATGAAGTTCCAGCCCACCTGTCTGGTCGGTGCCAAGGATACCTTTTTCAAAGAGCTCCATGGCAAAGCCAATGGTGACCCCGGCCGAGATGGTGTCAAGTCCGAGTTCATCGCAGAGGCGATCCGCTTTTACAATGGCCTCGGCATTGTCCACCCCGGTCTCTCCTCCAAGGGAGTAGAGCGTTTCGAATTCGGGTTCCCCCAGGGTTCCTGCATAGGGGCCGGTCCGGGCCAGCTTCAGTTGCGTACAACCCACCGGACACTGGTAGCAGTGCTCACTCCCTGACTTGAGACGCTCCTGGGCCGCAACACCGATCTCTTCAGCGGGTGTGAACTCCCCGGTGGCGGTGAAGTTCTTGGCCGGGAAAATGCCGATCTCACAGGTATGGTTCACTACCATAGGGGTACCGAGATTGGAGAATTGTGAGTAGAGGATGGGGCTGTCCTTCATGGATTTAAGCATATCGGCCCGCGCCGCCTTAAATTTCTCTTCATCGGCAATGGGGACCGTCCCCGTTCCCCGAACGGCGATGGCCTTGAGGTTTTTAGACCCCATGACCGCGCCCAGACCCTTGCGACCAGCCGCTCTTCTTTCATTGACGATGCAGGAGAGCTTGCTCAAATTCTCACCCGCAGGCCCGATACAGGCGATCCGGACGTTTTGGTCTGCCAGCTCGTTCTTGATAATCTGCTGACAATCGCCAGTCCTCGTGCCCCAGGCCTTGCCCGCAGGACGAAATTTCACCGTGCCGTCCTTGATCCACAAATAGGTGGGCTTTTCGGCCTTGCCCTCTATGACGAGCATATCAAAACCTGCGAACTTCAGTTCCGCCGGCAGGTACCCGCCCGTCAGGGCTACGCCCACGGCGCCGGTCAGCGGCGATTTTGCCGTTACAGCCATGCGGCTGGCACAGGGGACCGTGGTCCCCGTAAAGGGGCCTACTGAAAAGATGAGCTTGTTCTCCGGGCCAAGGGGGTCCGTCTGTGGTTTCAACTCATCAAAAAGGTACTTGATGGCAAAACCGGCGCCGCCGATGAAATCCCTGGCCGCCTCCAAGGGCAAATCTTCCACCCTGAAACTCTGATCGCTTAGATTGACTCGCAGGATCTTTCCCGCATATCCCCCTGAATACATTTTACCCCTCCAAGAATGTGTCTATGCCCATTCGAAAATGCATGTTTCATGTATGACGCTTTGAGCCGAAAGCAATCAGCTCCCGGCTCAAAGCCCTTTTTGCATAAAAGTCAGGCTACGTAATCGTAATGTCCTCTCACCACGCGGTACCGGGCGATCTGCTGACCGCCCAGCCAGAGCTGCAGGATCTTTGCATCCCGGAGGTATTTCTCCAGGTTGTACTCTGGGGAGATGCCGTTGGAGCCCATGAGTTCTGCCGCCTTATTGGCAATCCATACAGCGGAATCGGAGCAGAATATCCTCGCGGCGCTGGCCTTTGAGATCATGGTTTTAGAAAACGGAGGCCCGTATTGCTCCGGATGGTCCATCATCCAGGCGAAGTTGTACACTGCAGCACTCATCAATTCAATGCGCATGGCCATCTCCGCCAGCATGCCCGCGGCCAGGCTCCACTCCCTCACGGGTTTTCCCCCACTCTTGCGTTCCTTGGTGTAGTCGAGTGCGATCTCAAAGGCAGCGCGGGAGACACCCAGGGCCATGGTACAGGAGTGCCATTGGGTGCCAGACATGGCCCCGTTGTAAAAATGCTCGTCATGGCCCGGCCCTGCCAGGCGGTACTCCTTGGGAACCCGCACGTTGTCGTAGAAAATGCTGGCATTGACAGAGGTCTTGAAACCCATCTTGGCCTCGGGCTTTCCAAAGGAAAGCCCCGGGGCGTCGCTAGGCACATAAATCAGGGCAATGCCTTCTTCTCCCAGGCTGGGGTCGGTATTGCAGATGGTCAGGTACACACTGGCGATACCCGCGTGGGTGGGCCAGGACTTGGTGCCGTTGATGACCCATTCGTCCCCGTCCAGCGTGGCCCTGGTTGCGATGCCTCGCCCCTGGAGCACGGGGTTTTCCGTATCCGCCCCGCCTGTGGAGTCGGTCATGGACAGGCAGGCGTAGTTGACCTTGTCCCCACAAAAGGCCGATGCGAACTTATCGAGGACAGCCTTATTTTCCGCGTGTGCGGCCGGCCCCAGAATGAGACCGGCATTGATCCCGGCACTCAGACTGATTCCCGCATCGCCCCGGGCCAGTTCATCACAAATGATACCCAGGGTCATCATAGAACCCTGCCCATGACCCCCGTATTCCTCGGGGTAACCCGCCTTTTGAATGCCGATGTCCACGAGCTTCTGGTGAACGCTTTCCACCAGGTTATAGTCTTCTTCGAGTTTTCCCCGGATGGGCATGATCTCGGTATCGACAAATTTGCGGATCATGTCTCTTATGGCTCTTTGCTCGTCCGTAAACAAATGCTCTAAGTGCATAAGGCCTCCTTGGGGCTTTGCATGGGATGGTGTTCAATGCTTACATCTGCCGTTATCCTCAATGAATCCTTCCATTCGGCAGGTGCTGGGCTCAGTCGTTGGACCCGTAATAGGCCTCCACACCTCCAAGTACGTAAAAACCGGCCACCCACTTCGAGAACCATTGTGGAAAGAATTCCTCTTTAAAGGCCTTGCCCTCGTGGGCCTCCTGCCAGTCCTCGAGACTCGTCACATCCATAATGCCGATGAACCTGTAGGGCGGGGCCGTTGGTTCCGGAGTCTTGCCCTCCTGCCCGTTCCCCGTGATCCCCCCCATCATCTTGAGGAGCGTGAAGCTCTTTCCGCCCTTCAAACCGAGCAGGAGGGGTCCTTTGTAGGTCTCGCACCACTTGACATAGTCTTCCTCGTTCACATCGTCCCTCAGATTGTACAGAATGATTTCCTTGGCCATGGTTTTCTCCTTTCCCTGTTTTGGTTACTGTATTTGTTTTCGTGGTTGAAAGTTTCCATGCATGTTGCGAAGGGCATTTTGACCTCTGCCGTCATCGCAGGGAATGCTGGCACCCCTTATCCCGCCTCTCTTGTCGCTTGAAAGAGAGGCGAGCAAAGGCGCCGTACCCTCAGGCCGGCGCGGGCGGTCCTTTGGCGAGGCAATCATTGGAAACAGCCCAATGACCGATCGTCCAGAAACCCAGGCCCGTGTCTCCTGCATGAGCTTGATACGCTCTAGGAGCATGGGGCGGCCCCCTTCACTGAGCTGGAGGGAAAAACGTCGTGCCTTTAGCTAAAAAAAATTCTGTTATTGGGGATTCAATATGCAGATCCGGCAATGGGCGAACGCCGGTGCTTTTCTTGTGTCGAATATCGCAAAAAGAGGGCTCGATGTCGGTTGAAATCGAACGGAGACCTGTGAATGGGTGAGCAAAAAAAAGAGCCCCCTTCACCCGTCATTAGGCGAAGGAGGCCCCATTACCTCCAAAAAGCTACTTCCTATAAAAAGCACTATGAAAGATCCTATCTGATCAATGAGTCATTGTCAAATAATATTTTTCCATAGGCCCGGCGAAAAACTTTAAGGACTTTTCAGGCCTGACGCCCCTCCAATTTTTGTCGGAGGAGCAAGCCAGGCCAACGCCTTGTCGAGGATCGTGAACGTGAGGCACTCGATCTTCTCAATGGCCTCACATATCTCCTCTGCAGTCATTTCACAAACTCCTTGGGATTGCTTCTCTGCCTGAACTCACGCGGTTATCCCGAGCTTTCTTTCGATGTCCTCCCTCAGGGCTTTTTTGTCCAGCTTCTGGGCGCCGGTATAAGGCATCGCATCGATGAACTCCATCCGCTCCGGCAGCTGGAGCACAGAGGCCTTCTGGTCCTTTAAAAAGGAAATGACCCCGTCAAAAGTCATCTCGGCGCCGGCCCGTGGCTCGATATAGGCGCACACCCGTTCCCCCATGTCCGTATCAGGCATGGCAATGACGGCCACCGCCGCCACATCCGGATGGCGATTGATGAGCCTCTCGATCTCGGTGGCGCTGATGCTCTCCCCGCCGCGGTTGATCATCTCCTTGATGCGGCCCGTGAGGGTGATGTAGCCCCTTTGGTCGATCCTGGCCACGTCCCCGGTCCTGAAAAATCCTTCCGTTGTAAAGGCCTTTTTATTTTCCTCTGGATTGTTGTAATACCCCGTAAAGACACCCGGCCCTTTCAGGACCAGCTCCCCCTGTTCTCCCCTCGGAAGCTCGCTCCCGTCCCAGCCGATGACCTTGTAGGTGTCGTACGGGCAGGTGGGTCTCCCAACGCTGGTGCACACAGTCTCCATGTCGTCCCAGGGGCGGGTGATGACCGTCATACCCTCCGTGGCCCCGTATCCGTTGAAAAAGGTCATGCCCAGCTTCTGGATCACCTGCTTGACCAGATCAGGGTGGCTGGCCCCGCCGGCGCTGTGCATCTTTTTGAGGGAGCTCAAATTGTATTGATCCAGGTCTTCGTACTGGACGAGCCTTTTGGCCAGGGTGGGGACCCAGACGATGGAGGTTACCTTTTCCTGCTGGATGTTCTCGCAGATGTCCCGGTTGTCCGTGGAATCCAGAAAAACCACCTTGCCCATGGTGACAAGGCTGCCGAGGAAGCCCTTGGTGAATGTCAAGTCGTGGCCAATGGGACCTGCGAGGAGAGTGACATCCTCAATACTCTGCTCCCAGGACCGGGAGCAGAAATCGGTGGCGGCTATGAGACTGTTGTGGGTACGGGGGACGATTTTGGGGGCTCCGGTGGTCCCGCCGGTCGGGCCCATATGGGCCACGGCCATGGGATCCGGCCGGCGGGCGGCAAGCCGGGCGAGGTTCTCTTCGCTGGAAGGATTTTCCTCGATCAGCCTTTCCAGGCTCCAAAAGGGATGATCCCCTTTCCCCCGGACGATCACCACATTCTTGACCTCCGGATGCTCTTTCAGGACGTCCTGGATGATGGGGCCATAATCGGTCTTTTTATATGCAGCTGGAACAATCCACCCCGTGGCCCCTGTGAGCCGGATCAGGTGGTCGATTTCATACTGCCGGTAACGATCGATCAAAAGGACTGTCACGGCCCCGATCTTCTGAAGGGCGAAATAGGCCAACACAAACTCATTCCAGTTCGGGAGCTGGACAAGGACACGGTCCATGGGGCGGATGCCCAGGTCCATCAGGCCGATGGCCAGCCGATTCGTCCTATTTCGGGCCTCTCCGTAAGTCAGTCGGGCCTTTCGATCCACAAAGGCCTCTTTTTCGGGGTGGATATCCGCAGCACGGTCCAAAACGTCCCCAAAGGTCAACCCTGGCCACCATCGAAAATGGTTGTAGTAATCGGCATCCTCTTCAGGATACGGTGTGAATCCCTCCAAAAAATCGGCCATTTCACTCGCTCCTCCCTGGTCTTTTGCGAATCCGTTCCCCTCCGGAAAAGCTGCTCTTGTGTCCTGCCTACTCCTTCATCAGGATAACCGCCTCGGCCACCTCCTTCATGGTTTTGTTCTTTTTCATGCTCATCTGTTGGATGCGCTTGTAGGCCTCCTTTTCCGTGAGGCCTTCCGTGTCCATCAGCAGGCCTTTGGCTTTTTCTACAAGCTTGCGGGTTTCCAGTTGCTCCCTGAGCTCGGACACGCGCTCCGTAAGAGAAGATTCCTCAATATAATGGCTGACAGCCAATTCAATGGTCGGAGGAAGGTCCCGCTGTCGGAAGGGCTTTGTGAGATAGGCCATCACCCCGGCCTTCTTGGCTGCATGAATGAGATGCTTATCAGAATAGGCCGTGAGAAGGATAATGGGAAAACGCGAGGCGACTCGCCCGGCGATTGTGATGCCGTCGAAATGGGGCATCTTGATATCGAGGATCGCAATATCCGGGTCGGTCTGATCTATGAGCTCCAGGGCCTCACGGCCGTCTTGGGCCTCTGCCACGACCTTGTAGCCGAGTTCTTGCAGGGATTCCCTGAGGTCTGTCCTGGTGAGGAGTTCATCGTCAGCAATGAGAATTCTATAGGTCATGGTGTCCCATTAGATATCAATATGATTCTTTGAAATTGGAAACACGATCTCCGCTTGCGTCCCATCCTCCTGGTGCATCAAAAACAGCCCTCGAAGCTCTTCTTTTACCAGGGTACGCACAATGGTCAGCCCGAGGTTTCCGTCGCGTTCCACATCGAAATCCTTGGGAAGCCCGGGGCCGTTGTCATGCACGACGATTGTCAGGAAACCGGATATCTGACTCACCCGGATGGCGACAGCGCCCTTGGCTTGTTCACCGATCCCGTGTTGTATGGCATTTTGAATGAGTTCATTGATCACCAGGGCCACGGTTGTTCCCATCTTGGAAGGGATCGTCACCGAGGGCCCGGAATTGTCAAGCGTGATGATCGGACCGCCTTTATGAGCAGGCAAGGAGACCTTGCCGATCCTGCTTATGAGCAGACCCAGTTCCACCATTCCAGGCTCCCCATGGGAAAGGATATCGTGAACGGCTGCCATGCTCATGATTCGGGAAATACTGTCCTCCAGGGCACGTTCGGGCGTTATCCGGTCGAGACGCCTCATCTGCATTCGGAGGAGACTGGCGATGTTTTGCAAATTGTTCTTCACACGATGGTGGATCTCTTTATAGAGCGTGGCGTTTTTGTGGAGGAATCTGTTTTCAATAAATACGCCGACCTGGTTTGAAATCGTCTTCAGGAATTCGATATTTTCCAAAAAGCGATTGTCCTGAAAGGACCACATGGTTTGCCTTGTGGCGTAAAGGTTGAGAATGCCCCGCAGAAAACCCATGTAATAAATAGGCAGCGAGGCGAATTCGTAAGGAAAGGGGAAAATCAGGTCCAATGGACAGCCCGCCCTGTCTGCATGATTTGAAAAAACGGGTTCGCAATGCTTGACCTGCCACTTGGTCAAACGCTCGTCGTTTTCGTTAAATCGGTTATCCGTCGTTAGGCCTGGTTCTGCATCGGTTGCCTCTTTGACCAGCAGTTGATGTGTCTGATCCACGACCCATAGGCTGACCCCCGAGAGCTCCAAAATCCTTCTTATATTTCGAATTATGTTTTTGGCCTGGTCACTCGGGCCGATGGACTTAGCCAACTCATGGCCCAACTGGTTGAGCATGTCCAGTTGTTTGATCTTGACGTCCAATCTGCCGTCGACCTTGATTTTATGGAGGGCGCCCGCGGTGAGCTTGCCAATGGCTTCCGCCAGTTCCAGGTCTCCTTCGTCAGGGCTGGCACTTTCGTCCCTCGGTTTCAAGACCATGACCCCGAACCGCTCGCCATGGCTGTCCAGCCAGTTGGAAATGAATTGCTCCTCCAGTTCATCTTCAAGGAGATGTTTGGGAAACGCGCCTAGATTCGAGGCCCTTGCGACTTCATAGGTGTTGCCGCCTGATAATGGGAGATAAAAGGCCGCTTCCGCCCAGGACAACAATTTGGACAGTTCATCCGTTAAAATCTCCAGGAGCGCGCCGAGTTCTTTTTCTTCCTGAATGAGCTGGTTGACTCTATTGATCCCTTTTATCTGGAAGGCCTTCCTTTCCAGGCGCGACGAAAAACTCTGATAGACGCGCTTGCTCTTGTGGATCAAGGCTGCCACCGGATTAAGCTCATCTGAAAAGACAAGTGTGGAAACGGACTGGTTCCCATAAACAGGAAGTCCATCATCAGAGGCCCCCTGCTCGCCATAGGTGTAAAAACCGCCGATGGGCATCTGAGCCCTCTCATGGATCAGGCCGATTTCTCTGTTTTCGTTTGTGCCCATGAGCCTTTTTCTCAGAGCACAGGAGAACACCAGAGCCAACGAGGGCCTTTTGAGGCCGCCGTGGCGGAGGGCCTTTTCGAAGGCAGACAGGCCGGCCTCCACGATATCTTTTTCACTGGCTCGCATGAGGGTAACGACCTGGTCCTTTTTCATAAGAGGACCGAATTGAATGGACCCGTCATCTAAAACGCATTCCGGGACTTGCAGGATGTAATTTCCATAGATGTCGCTGCCGCCGAAAGGGTATTGGCTGAACCACACGGATCCTTCTCCCAGGTCCTCCGAGGGGACTCCCAATATTTCGGAACAAACCTCTTTTGCGGGGCGTCCGTCCAGTTCGTAGACGATGTGGTTGGATACTCTCGTGACCAAAGCCCCCTTGGTCGTGGGGGTAAAACCGTGGGCCATCCCAAGGCCGTAAAGGATGTCGGATTCCAGAAAGGCCAGGGCGATGGCATCATCGGATACACGTTCACCAGCGATCTGGAAGCTGGATTTGAAATGGAAATCATCGGATGACGTGCCGCCGAAAATGGGAATGCGGTTGTTCGAGGCCTTGCGAAGCGTGGTGTGGATATCATGACTCAGGGAAGGGGTGGTCCGTGTGGCACCCGGAGAAAACATGATGAGGAGGACAGGCGAGACCCCGGGCATCTTGGGTGCCGCCATATGAAGTGTCTGATGGAGTGGGTGACCTGAATGGAAGTAGTCTGCAATGCCGGCAGTTTCTAAGGCCTCTTCCACTGCGACCTGATAGTTTTCTTTGACACCCCTTCCCATCCCGATCCGAACCCGCATGTGGTTGGAGGCGATCACCGTCACGACAACACTTCTGGCAAATGGACCGTTGGCGATCTCTCCCCCCGTGCTCGTGCCGATGACGGGGCATTCACCCAGAGTTTCGATGACACCCCGATTGACATCTGGGATATCGAGTTCTGAGGAAATAAAGGCCAAGGCCAGGCAAGGTTTGAAGGTCTTGATTTGAGATAGTGCCTCGGACGCGGCGGACCTTCCCATTTGAACAGCTTTCCCGCCCTCAGCCTTCCCTACACCCGCTTCAAAATACCTGGGCATCCCTCAAACCTCCGAAACGCATCCGGCCCCCCTATGGAAGGAGATCCGATGCCCCGACAAAATCGCTTAATCCTTCAAGTCATCCCCCTTTCGTAATCCCATTGGGTCCGAAAATATGTAATACGTGTTATGAGATACAGGACTGAGATGAAAGGAATACTGCCTACATACATTTCGCTCCCCTTCCCCGCAGTCCCGCCATGGGCGGGACGGGGAAGGGGAGCGTTTTTGTTGTTACGAAACTACTGCTTGGCTTTGGCCTCCTGGATGGCCTGGTAGACCCGCTCCGGCGTCAGGGGCAGTTCCTGGATCTGAATGCCGATCGCATCGGATACCGCATTGAGGATCGCCGGGATGGTGGGCATGATCGCCCCTTCTCCCACCTCCTTGGCCCCAAAAGGCCCGGCCGGCTCGTTGCTTTGAACGATGATCACGTCTACGTTGGGCATATCCAGGGCCGTAGGGATCTTGTACTCGGCCAGGTTGGGATTGAGGACCCTTCCCTTTTCATCGAATTTGACTTCCTCGAAAAGGGCCTCGCCCAGTCCCATGGAAAGGGACCCCTGCATCTGGCCTTCCACGGAGGTGACGTTGATGGCAAAACCGCAGTCATGGGCATCGTACATGCGGTCCACGCGGACCTTTCCGGTGTCCATGTCCACACTCACCTCCACCACCTGGGCGCTGGGGCCATACGCGGGGGACGTGCCCACGGCGGCCCCCTTGAACTTGCCCCCAAGACCCACCGGCCTGTATTTTCCTGTCCCCACGATGGGACCTTTTTCCAGGAAGGCGATGCGCGCGGCCTCCTTAAAGGTGAGCTCGTCTTCTTCTGAGGGATTGTCCGTGAAACCGCGGTGCTCCTTGAGATAGCGGGTGCGAAGACCGGAGATATCCGGGGTTTCGCCCTTGAATACGACCCGGTTGTTCTGGATATCCATCTGGTCCACCGGGACCTTGAGGACATCTCCCAGAACGGCCAGGACCTTCCCCTTGGCCTCTTCCCCGGCCTCCTTGGCTGCATGGCCGGACATGAGCGTCTGCCTGCTGGAATAGGCGCC
>JASFQI010000086.1:0-15846 GCA_050115555.1 Desulfobacteraceae bacterium | reverse complement strand
AATCTCTTGGCCCAATTCCCATATCTTCTCGAGAGATTCCATCTGCTTATCATCTTTGGCAACGACCAGAACCGGCAGATATTTGTGCTTTATATCTAATTCCTCAAACCATTGAGGCCAAGCTTTCGAGAACCCCTCCTCGCTCCATTTCATTTTATACGTATGCGGCTCATAAGGAGGCAAATCAGGCGCTAATACAGTTTTTAAAATCATGGATTGTAACATTATTAGTCCTTGATAAATTAATCCTAGAGTAGATTTGGTTTGACCTGCACATAATTCACCACTTTTTTCCACAAGAATTGTATTTAATTCATACTGGGATAACTCCCTGGCAATAGCCGCGCCTGTCATTCCTCCTCCAATTATGACAACATCAGCCTTCATTGATTTTTCCATAATTGATCCTCCAGAACTATTTTCCGCGATCAAATTTCCAATAATTCGAATAATAAATATGTATATTCAGATAATAAGATCAATACATGTAAAAGACTCTATAAATATTATTGTAATACGTTTCATGCCATAAGTAGACTCAAGATAAATCGTCTTTCTAGCATCTTTATATTGATCAAAGACGATAGCTTTATTCTATTTTTTGGACATTGAATTTTGCCAAACTACCTCTGCTATATCGAAAACAAGCGGGTCCTCCGTGCACATCTTCAGCCCATCCGTCAACATCAGCAGGCAAAATGGGCATGCGGCTGCAATCACATCGGCTCCGCTCTCGAACGCTTCCTGCGCGCGGACGTAGTTGATGCGCGTGCCGCTTTCTTCGTTCCAGTAGTTGCCCCCTCCAGCGCCACAGCAAAAGCTGTTCTCGCGGTTTCTGGGCAATTCCACTACGTGCCCCACAGCGTTGAGGGCCTCCCGGGGGTTTTGGAAGATGTTGTTGTGTCTGCCCAGGTAACAAGGATCGTGGTAGGCGATCTTACGATCGCTCCGGGCGAGTCTGAGCCTGCCGGAAAAAACAAGATTTCGAATCAACGTGATATGGGAAATGACTTCATAGTCGCCCCCCAGGGGAGGATAATAATGGGTGAAGCTGTTGTAACAATGGGGGCACAGGGTGATGATTTTTTTCACCTGGTGGGTCCTGAAAAGTTCGATGTTCGCGTCGGCGAGCTGTGAGAAGAGGTAATCGTCCCCCATCTGCTTGGCCGGATCCCCCGTGCAGCGGGCCTCCTCAAGGATTCCATATGAGACGCCCGTGTCATTGAGGATGTGCACCACGGCCTTGCCGATCTGCTGGGCCCGGTCTTCATAGGTCACCGCACAGCCGACCCACAGCAGATACTCGGTTTCACCGGCCTTGAACAGGGGTACGTCCAGGCCTTGACGCCAATCCGAGGGCGACGCCTGGGACGAGAACGGATGCATGAGGGCTTCCATGTTCCGATAGGCCGCCATCATTTGGGGGGGCATCTCACCCCGTTCCATCATGAGGTTCTGCCGCATCCCCCAAATGGCTTTCAAAGGGTTGATCATGGCCGGGCACGCTTTTACGCAGGCCCCGCACGTGCGGCACTCGAACAGGGTCTCCATTCCAACCTCATCGATGAGACCGGTGTCCTTCGTCCTCCCCTGGCTGAGTGCCTGGGCCAGGGTGATCACGACCCCCTTGGGGGTCAGGGTCTTTTCGGTCAGGGTGGCGGGGCAAACCGCTTGGCAGCGGCCGCACCACAGGCAGGTGCTGAAATCCAGACGGCGCTTGGACGAGTAGTCTTCCAGCGTCGGGGTTCCCAGCGTCGGCAGGTTGCCCTCATCGTCCGGGTCCAGGGACCCCATATCCAGCTTTGCCTGGTCGGCTCCCATGACGGGTTCGGCTAGGCCCGCGTTGACAGGGACGAACAGCAGATGGGAGAGCGGTGAAAAGGGCAGCCAGGCGATGAACGCCAGAGACAAGAGCCCGTGGAACCACCACAGGGCGATGTAAAGGCTTTCCTGGCAGGCCGCTTCTCCCAGGGCCATGGCCGCCAGGTTCCCGAGAAATGCGGTCTCCCTGGCCCCGGTTATCTGAAGGCGCTGCCCCTCGAGGAAGAACCCCGTGAGGATCACTGCGAGCAGAAAGACCTCCACGGAGATGAACCCCGGCCTGGATTCAGGATAGGACAATCTGTGGGTACGGCTGAGCCTCCGGATCAGGAGAAACCCGATTCCCGCCAAAACGGCCAGCCCGGCGCTGTCCAGCGTGAGGGCCATGAACCACCTGTAGAATTCCCCGGACATTACGGGCAGCCCGAACAGCACATTCAGAAATATCATGAGGGTGCCGATCAGAAGCAACAGCATCCCCCAGAACACAAGGCCGTGGAAGACACCGGTTACCGGCAGGCGGTAAATGCGCGTTCCCAGAAGACCGTTCCACAGGATGGCGGCCACCCTGTCTCGTGAGAAAAACGAGCGCAGTTCGTCCAGCGATAACCTCGATCGGATTTCGCCTTTTCTGATTTTCCGCCAATGTGTCAGCACACCGTAGCCGAAGATCCACGCCGTCGGAAGGGCCAGGAGGTCGATCAACAGGCTGTATTGGATCAGCCAGTATGGTGTGCGTTCCATGTTTCAGGTCCCCTTGAACCCTCTCAAATCCTGGCCCGCTCGATCAGGGCCGGAACGACCTCCAGAACGTCGCCCACGATGCCGTAGTGGGCCACCCGGAAAATGGGGGCGTTCGGATCTTTGTTGATGGCAATGATCCGGCCGGAGTCCCGCATAGCCGTCACATGCTGGCTCGCTCCGGAGATACCGCACGCGATGTAGACGTCCGGAGTCACGGTGCTGGCGGAGATGCCTACCTGGTGTGCGATCGGAAGCCATCCCATGTCGGCGACCGGGCGAGAGCAAGCCAGCTCCCCTCCCAGGGCATTGGCGAGGTCGCGGATCAGCGGGATCTTGTCCGGACCACCGATGCCGCGTCCCGCGCTCACCAGGATTTTGGCCTTGGTGATGTCGATGCCCCCGGTGTCAATGGACAGGGTATCCAGAATGCGGCTCCGCAGGCGCGTTTCATCGAGTTCCACCGCCGGGGTCTCGACAGCGGCCTCTCCGGCCGCTGTCACCTCGCGTGGAAGTGCGCCCTTGACGATGCTGATCACATGAGGTACCGGGCCTTGCAGCCGCACCTTGACCTGCAGGGTCCCCCCGAACACAGGGCGGACCGCCACCAGATGGTCGCCTTCGGCTTCCAGCTCGCTGCAGTTGCTCACCATGGTGCCTCCCAGGCGCACGGCCATTGCCGGTCCTGTTTCCATTCCCAGGTAGTTGTAACCCATGAGCACCAGGGCGGGGTTGTATTGCCGGCACACCTGAGCCATCGCCGTCGTGTACAGCTCGGTGTTGTAAGCCTTGAGCAGGTGATGCTCCACCTGGAGCACGAGATCCACGCCAGAGGACTTGAGACTGCCCAACACGGATTCCAGCTCCGATCCGAGCACCAGCACCGCAAGGCTGGTTCCCCACTGATCGGCCAGGGAACGCCCCTTACCGATGAGCTCCCAGGTGACGTTGTCCAGCACGCCTTCTCGGTGCTCCCCGATCACCAGAATATCGCCTTTCATCACAGCACCTCCCGGATCTTCTCCATCACAACGGCGGCCTGGGTTGCGGGATCGCCGTCGATGATCTCTGCCATGCCTGTCTCCTTAGGGGAGAAGATGTCGAGGACTTCGATCCCCAGAGGCTGCCCGTCCACATACAGCTCGCTCAGGGTGAGGGCCTTGATGGGTTTTCGCTGGGCCAGCATCATCTTTCGGACCGGGACGAAGCTCGGCGGCTCCGTGCCGGTCTGGAAACACACCAGGGCCGGCAGATCGAGCTCCTCCACCTGTTTCTTGCCGAAGCCGAGCTCCTTGGTGATGCGGACCGTGTTTTCCCTTTCCCCGGGCTCGATCTCGGTGATCGCATAGGCGAACGGTATGCCGAGCATCTCGGCGACGGAGATACCTACCTGGGCGGCCATGACGTCGCTGGACTCAACACCGGTGATCACCAGGTCGGCTTCCTGTTTCTGGATGGCTGCGGCCAGGGCGCACGCAGTGGCTGCGGGTTCGAACAGGTTCGCATCCACACGCAGGGCCGCGTCGGCGTCCTTCCCCAGCCCCGCCTGCAGGACTTTTTGGACGGCAAGTGAACCGCAGGTCAGCACAACGGCCTTTCCGCCGCTCTTCTTGGCCAGCTTGACGCCGGCCTCGAGGGCGTAGTCATCCGATTCATTGATGACGATGCTGCCTGGATCGTAATCCACCCGGTCGTGGGTGTCCGGCACCGAAGGATTGTTCACAAAGCCCGGTACGGCTTTGATGCACACAACAATCTTCATGGGACCTCCTTCATGTATCACTCCCCCTTATGGTCCAGGACAGCGTTCTCGCCGGCGATGGTCGCAAAGACCGCACCGGTCAGCTGCCCGCAGGCTCCGGCATAGTTCTGGTAAAAAGTGCCGCCGACGATCTCCCCGGACGCGTAGAGCCCCTTGATCGGGATGTCACCCGCGGCCAGCACCTGGGCGCGCTTGTTGATCTTTAGCCCGCCATAGGTGAAGGTGATGCCGCAGGTGACGGCATAGGCATAGTAGGGCGGTGTTTCCAGGGGATAGGCGCAGCTGGACTTAGGCAGCTCCAGGCCCTCGGTATGTGCATCCTCGGGGCGGCCGCTGAATTTGTACCAGTGGTTGTTGCCCCCCGGGGCACCCGCCGTCTCGTTGTACTCGGACACCGTTTGGACCAGTGTGTCCGCAGGGATACCCAGCTTGTCGGCCAGTTCCTCTATGGTGTCCGCCTTGGTATAAGGGGCGTTGACATAATCGTGAAAAATGGCGCCCTCGATGAGAGTCTTGTAGCCTTCGGCATCAAAGAGCTGAAAAACCAGGCGCTCGGGCTGATTCAGCGCATGCCTCCCATACCGGGCATAGGTGTTTTCAACGCTGTCGTAACCCTCATCCACAAAGCGTTCACCCAGGGTATTGACGCACAACCCGAAGATGTACATCCGCTTGGACGTCTTTTCCGTGTCCTCGCGAATGGCGGGCTGAGGCGCGTCGGCCTCCACAAAGGTCGCGTGGCAGCCGCTCCAGTTGCCGAAGGGCTGGGCGCCGATCTCCAGGGCCATCTTGATACCGTCGCCCATGTTGAACTGCCCGCCCCGGACCTTGGCCAGGTCCCAGTTGGGGCCCAGGTACCGCGCGCGCCACTCGGGATTGGCCTCGAAGCCTCCGCAGGAAAGGATCACGGCCTTTGCCGTATAGTCTTTCAATCCGTCCTTGGATTTCGTAGTCACGCCGTAGACCTTGCCGCTGTCGTCCACCAGGAGGTTCCGGGCGCCGGTTTCATAGAGCAGATCAATGCCTTCCATGTTCTCCACCCGGTCGAAAAGGTAGTCTGAAAGGCCTGCGCCGCCGCCCTTGGCGGTGAAGGGGACAGGCCCGACGAAGTGGAGCTTTCCATCGATGCGTTTGACAAAAAACGTGGTCAGCTCCATCTGGACCTTCTGCTTCTTGACCAGCCAGCGAATCGTGTCGGTGGATTTGCTAATGATCAGCTCCATTATAGAGGGGTCCACCAGGTTCTCGGTGACGGAGGAGTAATCCCGGAAGTAATCGTCGGCCGTGTAGGGTTCAATAACGATATTCCGCTCTTCCTCTGTCAGATCCGAAATCAGGTCTCGCACGTCTTCAATGCCGTTGTGTACGATGCGGTAAATCCCGGTGGTGAAGTAGGCGTTGCCGCCCCTTTTTTCCTTTGGTGCGATCTCCAGCACCAGCACCCTGGCGCCGTGCTCATGCGCACTCAAGGCTGTCAGAAGAGCTGTATTACCTGCACCCACAACAATGACATCATAGACAGGGGATGTGTTAGCCATGAAGATCTCCTTGTAATAACGAGAAGTTGTCCCTTCGTCCGTGCCTAGCCGGATACATGTCCCAGAAGCGGCGTCAGATCGTCGAGCTGTTCCAGACTGGCCACAAGTGAAAGAACGGTGTCGATCTCTTCGGGAGGCAGGCCCGCCACACTGCCGCAGTCTTGATACTTGAATCGGACATCTTCCAAAGCCAGCGGCCTGCGTGACATGCCGAGGATAAATATCTCCTCTTCTTCTATGACGTCGCCGTTCTTCAGGTGGACGATCATCCGCTCGCCGTGAGGCCCCGTCTCCTCGGGAAATTGATTGCAGGTCGTCTCAAGCTCGCCGTTGTGGAAGACCTGTACCTTCTCCATCCATGGGAGGATCTCGGGATCACGGACCGCCTCGTCCGTCATGTGGTGCATGCGCACCTGACCGTCCTTCAGGGCCCGGGAGAAGGCATACTCTTTGGAAAATTTACCCTGGAGGCCGGTCTCGGGAAGCCCGGATTTCATCCGTCGGGGCGGGCCCTGGTAGCCCCACTGGATGTTTTCACCGTCTGCGTAATCCTTGGAAAGCATCGCGCAAAGGGTCTTGGGCTGCGAATGGATCTCGATGGAATCGATATCCTCCAGGCCGAGCGAAGATCTGTCATGAATGCGGATGCCGCATTCGATGTTCGTGGTCAGACCATGGCAGCACGGGTAGAGCTTGATTGCCGACATGCCTGGTGTCTCCAGGCCCCAGGGACGGCCCAGAGAATCGAAAACCTCTCCTTTCACGGCCTCTCCCCAGTGAAAGGCATGATAGAAACCGAGCGGGCCTTCCAGCGCGTCGGGGCTGGCCGTAAATCCGTGCTTTGCCAGCTGGGCGGCGAAGAGGCCGCGCTCGGCGGCCATGCCCACATGGAGCGGCTTGGTTAGGGAGCCGAAATTCACGGCCAGACCGCCTGCCATGGAGGTGGCCAGCCCCAGGGCCATGCGGATGCGTTCGTGGTCGAGTCCCATCAGCCTGGCACACCCTGCGGCCGCGCCAAAGATCCCGAAGAGCGACGTCCCGTGCCAGCCGGCCCTGATCCAGCCGGGCGTCATGGCTTCTCCCACTCGCATGGCCACCTCGTGCCCGATGACAAAGGCCGACAGCATCCGCCGTCCGGACACCCCCCGAGCCTCGCTGGCCGCCAGCACGGCGGGAAAGATCGGGGCGAAAAGATGGCTTCGGATCTTTGGACAGGTTTCGTCGTAATCCAGCAAATGGCCCGCATAGCCGTTGATGAGGGCCGCATGGTTTTCCGTCGTCTTTTCGGACCTTCCCAGGACAGAGCTCTGCCCAGGGACCGCCGAGCCGAGAGCTTGCTCGCACAAACCCTGGAGCGGTGTGCCCGACTGGGCCCGTCCGGCCAAGGCGACGAAAAGCCAATCCGAAATGCTGGCCTTGGCCTGTTGGAGGGCCACCTCGGGAATATCCTCTTCCTTTGTCCCCGCCACAAAGGAGGAAATTTTCTCACTTGCCTGCATCTTCAATCCCCTAAGCCCCCGGATCTCATGGCCGAACAGACGGCGTCGCCGGCCGCCGTGGTGGACAGGTTTCCTCCCAGATCGCGGGTCACCTCTTTTGAAAGGATGGTCTTTTTGACTGCCTTCTCAATCCCCTTGGCCGCGTCCGGATAGCCGATGTAGTCCAGCATGAGACCGGCGGACAGGATCGCCCCAATGGGATTGGTGACGTTCTTTCCCGCATATTTCGGAGCGCTTCCGTGCACGGGCTCAAATAGTGATACCTTTCCGGGATGGATGTTCCCGGAGGCCGCCATCCCCAATCCACCCTGCAACGCCGCGCCCAGATCGGTGATGATGTCGCCGAACATGTTATTGGTGACGATGACCTCGTACTGGTCCGGCTTGAGCACCATCCACATGGTGAGCGCGTCCACGAACTGGGTGTTGGCCTCGATGTCGGGGTAGCGCTCGGACACTTCGGAAAATGTGCGCTGCCATAGGTCATGGCCGTATCGTAGGATGTTCGACTTATCGGCCATGGTGACACGCGCGCGCCCGTTCTCCTTGGCATACTCGAATGCGGCCACGATGATGCGTTCGACCCCGGCCCGCGTATTCATGTCCTCCTGGATAGCAATCTCTTCGTGCGTGCCTTTCTTGAAGATGCCCCCGATTTTCACGTACATCCCTTCCGTGTTCTCCCGAAAGATCACAAAGTCGATGTCTTCGGTTCCGCGCCCCTTGAGGGGGGTGAGGCTCGCGTCCAGGAGCCTTATGGGCCGCAGGTTGATATAGAGGTCCAATCCGAAACGCATCCCCAGAAGGATGTCGTCTGCGTGCTTCATATCGGGCACACGCGGGTCTCCAAAGGCACCCACATAGATCGCATCGTATTCCTTGCGGAACATGTCCAATGCCCCGTCAGGCATGGTAACGCCTTCCTCGAGGTACTTGTCCGCGCTCCAATCGAAGTGGGTCATCTCCAGCTTGAAGCCGTAAACCTCCTGGGCCCTGTTCAGGACCTTCACGGCCTCCCGGGTTACATCAACGCCTATCCCGTCTCCAGGAACTACAGCAATGTGTTTCACGACACCCCCATTTGCGACTTAACTTCTCAGTTTGTTCCTCAAATAATTTGCTGCCCCGCCAGCCTTCAACATCTCTTTATCGCTTTTGGAAATCTCTATTTGGGTCAATATCTCGATATTCTTATCAACTAATTTTATCTTTACTTCTCCTTTATCTACCTGTTCATATGTATTATCAATCTGAAAACGATCGTTCCTTTCAATTTTGTCATCGTCTTCCTTGTTCTTTAATGTGAGGGGCAGGATTCCATAGTTGATCAGGTTCTCCTTATGAATCCTGGCAAAGGACTTGGCCACCACCGCTTCGACCCCGAGAAACATGGGCAGAAGCGCTGCATGCTCCCTGCTCGAGCCTTGTCCATAGTTTTCCCCTCCGACAATGACCGAATTTTTCAGCTCCTTGGCCCGCTGAACAAACGTCTCGTCGGTGTAGCAGAAGGTGTACTCGGCGAACTTGGGGATGTTGGCGATGTACTTGAGGATCTCTGTCCCGGCGGGGATGATGGCGTCCGTGGTGATGTTGTCCCCCAGCTTTATGACCACCGCGGCCTCGATCTTCTCCTTCAACGGGCCTCTCTCGGGCAGGGGCACGATGTTCTTCCCCCGAATGATCTCAACCGCCTTGTTGTCTTCCACTTCATCGGGCGTGATGATCATGGTGTCTTCCACGATGTAGGTCTCAGGCTCGGTACAATCCTTCAGGATATGGACATCCACCACATCCCTGGGATCCGTAATCCTTCCCGTCAGGGCCGTGGCGGCGGCCGTCTCCGGGCTTGCCAGATAGACAAACGCGTCCGTGGTGCCGCTCCTTCCCTTGAAATTGCGGTTCGACGTCCTGACGGAGACCCCGTTGACCGGAGGCACCTGTCCCATGCCGATGCATGGGCCGCAGGCGCACTCGAGGATCCTCGCGCCCGAGGCCACCAGGTCCGTCAGAAGGCCGTCCTGAATCAGGTGCTCCAGCACCTGCCTGGAGCCCGGGGCCACGGTCAGGTCGATGTCTTTATGGACCTTCCCGCCTCTCAGAATTGTCGCGGCCTTCGCAATATCCGAGTAAGAAGCGTTGGTACAGCTGCCGATGAACACCGAGTTGGGTCTGATATGACCCAGCTCCTTTGCCTTAACGACCTCGTCCGGCATGTGGGGTTGCGCCACCAGAGGCTCAAGTCCATCCAAATGGATTTCCAGGACCTTGTCGTACCGGGAGTCAGTATCCGGCAGCAACTCCACCCAGTCCTCTTCCCGGTTTTGGGCCTCCAGAAAATCACGCGTCACTTGGTCGCTGGGAAAGATGCCCGTTGTTGCGCCCATCTCAATACTCATGTTGGCGAGGGTCGCCCTTTGGGGGATGGAAAGACCCTGGATTCCTTCGCCCGTGTACTCGACAATGTAGCCGATGCAGCCCTTCACGGTGAGTATCCTCAAGGCCTCCAGGGCAATGTCCTTTGCCGACACCCCCGGTTGAAGCTCGCCTGTCAGCTTGAGATTCAACACCTTGGGCGTGGTCATCTTGAACCCTTCCCCCACCATGCTTTTGGCCACGGTCAGCCCCCCGCTGCCGATCGCGAGCATCCCCAGGGCTCCGGAGGTCGGAGTGTGGCTGTCCGCACCGAGCAGAACCTTGCCGGGCTTGCCGAACCGCTGGGGATGCAGGAAGTGGCAGATGCCGTTTCCCGGTTTTGAGAAATAGACCCCGAATCTCTTGGCAGCGGTCTTGAGATAGACATGGTCGTCCGCATTTTCCGTCGAAGTGGCCAGGGTGTTGTGGTCGCAATAGAAGACCGAGATTTCGGTGCTGACCTTATGTGCCTGCACGCTCTCCAGTATGAGCCCTGCCATGATTCCCGTGAGGTCATGGCCCAGGGTCTGATCCACCTTTATTTCGATCTGCTCCCCTTCCGCCATGTCCCCTTTTAAAAGATGGCTCTTTATGATTTTCTGGGTGAGATTGGATCCCATAAGGTCTCTCCTCCTCTACTTCTGTGCCGTCTTTTTCTTGTTCGCCGAGGCCTTCTTCAGGTTCTCCAAATTACCCTCCGGCACCTCCCTGAACTCCAGGACACCTTTGCGTTTGGCAAGGTCCATCAGTTTCTCTCCCACGTCGGTCCTCACCAGGACCTGATTCCAGGACCGGGCCTTCTCCCATCCCTCTGGCAAACGCGCCGATCCCACGGAGATGTCGCTGAATTCCGCAGTCATGTCGTGGCACGAACGGCAGGCAGGGCGGACGCACTCCCGGACTTCATCCAGCGGGATGCTCACTTTTCCGTCCGGGGTGAACACCTCGAGGGCGTTGTATCGGCTCGGAGGGATGTCCATGCCAAGGATCGAATTCGTGTCCGGGACCTTTTCGGAGAGCAGCTCCTTGAGCGCGGACGAGGAAAAGGCCCAGCCGCAGAAAAGGCCAATCACCAGGCGTATTTTTTCACCGTTTTCCCTGATCCCGGGGTTCTGGCTGGATTTCATCTTGGCCAAAGCCTGGGCCTGGCAGGGGGTGGCCACGATGCCCACGGACCCCACGTCCGTCTTGAGGAGCTCGTTGAGGGCGGCGATGTTGGGAGACGCCACAAACTTGCTCTTTGCGTATCTTCCGGACAGGCCGTCGCGACCCACCGCCACCCCGGTGGGGAGCATGGGCTCCGCCTCCCCCGTCAGGATTGACGCCTCGATCAGGCCCTCCTCCAGCGCGAGCTTGATCAAGGCGGTGACCGTTCCCCCGTGCTGGGCTTCCATTCGCACGTTTTCATCCGCGGCCCGGGTGATATGAAAGGCCTTGACCGCCCCGAGCTCGGGGGTGAGGTCCGCCTCATCAAAAAAGAGACGGCTGAGGGCCTGATAATTCGTGGGAAGCTGCGGGCAGACATCCAGGCATCCTCCGTCCGTCCTGCTGCACTCATCCCGAATGACGATTCGATCGTTATAGGCGAGGAAGTAGGGGCACAGGTTCACACAGGCGCCGCAGTAAGCACAAAGGCCGGCGTCGATGACCAGCACCCGCAGACATTTTGTAGCACCAGTCTGTTTCATTAGGTGTCTTCATACCTCCTGATAGCCGTTGTTACTGCGCCCCCCTGACTGCTCCGTAGCCCAGGTCAAAGGCCTCCAGGTTGCGGGACAGCTTTTCAGACGAAAAGGTCGACCTCAACCGGTCTTCTATTTTGCTTCTCTCGATGGGCAGGATCCCTGTTCCCAAGAGGGCCCCCGTCATTACGATGTTTGTGATCAGGGCGTTGCCGAGGCCGAGGGCGATTTCCGAGGCATTGATGACCCAGGCCTGATTAGAAAGCTGCGCTAGGCAGTCCGCCATAGTGTCCGGCGCCGGATAGTCCACCTCCCCTATCGCTACCTCCAGGGGGTTTATGGGACGACTGTTGGTCACCACATAGGTTCCGGGGTGCCCGTAAGCCGTGAGCATCCTCAGGGCTTCACTCGGCTCCAGACCCAAGACGATGTTCGCCCTTCCCTTGGGGGTAACCGCGCTGTAAGGTATCCTATCTCTGGAGATTCTCACGTGGCTTGCCACGGAGCCCCCCCTTTGGGTCGCACCATAGGTCTCGCCGATGGTGATGGTGTAGCCTTCCTGTATGAACGCATCGCCCAGCAATCGGGACATCAGGATGTTTCCCTGTCCGCCCACCCCGGTAATGATCAGGTTGATAAGTCCTCTCGCTTCGGACTTCATGATACCGCCTCCGCAACAATGGCCGATTGGGGGCAGACGCTTACGCACACGCCGCAGCCGTTGCAGACCGCTTCGTCGATCCGGGCCTTTCCCGACTCCTTGTCCCACATGAGGCCCGGGCACTTAAAGACCCTCGTGCAGTACCGGTTGCACCCACAGCTATCTCCCAGGCACTTGTCAGGCTCTACCCAAATTCTGGAAACAGGCCCGCCCTTCTTCTTGGCTCCTATGAGTGCGCATTCCCTACGGCTTATGACCACTCGTGTCTTCCCTTTATCCGCCAGGACATCCAGGAAGGCCTCTCTCGTGGCCTCTATGTCATAGGGATCGACCACTGTTACAGTAACCCCGATCGACTCGCACAACTTCTCAATGCTGATGGCCGGCCTGGTGTCGCCTTCCGCGTCTACGTCGCTCCCCGGATGGGGCTGGAATCCCGTCATGGCGGTGCCGGCATTGTCCATGACGACCAGGACCACATCCGCCTCGCTGTGGACGGCATTAAGGAGCGCCGGGATGACGCTGTGATAAAAGGTGGAGTCCCCGGATACGGCCACGACCGGCTGGTCAAAACCGAACGTATCCAGTTTACCGAGCCCGGAAGCCACACCCATGCCCGACCCCATCGCATGGACCGTTTTCACCTGGGAAAAACCGGTGGGAAAGAGCCCCATTGCGTAACACCCGATGTCTCCCAAGACCACCCCGTGGCGGCCGTCCATTTTCAGGGCATCCTTCAAGGCCCAGTAGGTGGCCCTGTGGGGGCATCCGGGACACAGCTGCGACGTCCGTGGGGGGACACAGGTCTCCGCGATCTCCAGGCTCTTCTTCTCGTATGCCGCATCCCTCGGCCTGTAGTCCATGGACAGAATGCGGGTCAGAGCCCCAATCACCAAGTCTACATTCAGCTCCCCGTAAGGATGGATATGCCCGGAGGCCTTGCCGAAAAATCTGTAGGATTGGCCGGGCAGGTCATCCACCACGAACTCCTTCAGGTTGGCCTCGAGAAATGCGTCCACCTCTTCCACAACCAAAATCCGTTCGGATTTTGGCAAATGCGTTCGCAGGAACTGCACCGGCAGGGGCCAAGTGGTGCCGACTTTCAGCACCCCTACGGAGTTGTCGAGGGCGAGGTTCCGCACCGCCTCGCTGGCGTAGAGCCACCCGCTGCCGCTCGCCGCGATCAGCAAATCGGGGTTCTCAGGCCCCAGGTAAGAATTGAACGGCGACCCATCGAAAGCGGCGGTCACCTTTCCGTGGTTTTCGTGGAGGACCCGGTGGAGATTGGGGGCGACCCCCCCGATGCCGGCGTAGGATTTCGAGGTATCAAAATGGGCACGGTTCTCCACGGCCGGCAGCTCACCGAGCACCACGTTTCCCCGGGCATGGGATATCCTGGTGACGCTCCGGACGATGCACACGTTGGAGATGGACTCCGAAAGCTCGAAGGCCCACTTGGTCATGTCCTTGGCATCCTGAAAAGTGGCCGGTTCGAGAAGGGGTAGATCCAGTATCTTGGCGATGTACCTGGAATCCTGCTCGTTCGTGCTGGACTGCCCCCCGGGATCGTCGCCGACCATGAGGACCATTCCTTTGTTGATTCCGGTGATGGCGAGGTTTGCCAAAAAATCCAGGGCCACATTCAGCCCGTTCTGTTTCATGGCCGTGATCGATCGGACTCCTGAGAGGGCCGCGGCCGCGGCTACCTCGACGGCGACCTTTTCATTGGCGGACCACTCCACATACAGGCCCTGCTTTTTCGCGGCATTCGCCAGTGTGGCAATCACCTCGGAGGACGGGGTCCCCGGATACGCCGTTGCAACGCCTATTCCCGCTTCCAGGGCACCCCGCGCGATGGCCTCGTTCCCCATCAGGAGCCGAACGCTACCGGGTTCGTCCACATCGATACGCTTCATTATTCTTCCCTTCAGTCCTACTGATCACTGTCGGCCTGCATTCCCAGGGTTCCCGGAAAATACCCCATGGACCGTGAGATCTCTTTCCCTGTTTTGAGGAGCTGCAACAGAAAGGAATCCTCCCCTTTGTAAATGACCTTCGCATCCCCAGACACACTGATGGCCCCTTCCAGGCGCCCTCCCCAGCCGAAGATAGGGGCTCCGATACAGGCCAGGCCTAGAATATTTTCTTCCCGGTCCAGGGAGTATCCCCGGCGGCTGACCTCCTTAATTTCTTCCACAAGCTTTTCCTTGTCCGTAATGGTGTTCTCCGTGAGGGGATTCAGGTGGACCTGTTCGAGGTACCTCTCTAGATCCCCGGGTGAAACATTAGCCAGTAGGGCCTTGCCCACGGCTGAACAGTAAGCGGGGATACGAGGCCCGATCTGATGGATAAAGTACAGGTGGGACCTGGGCTCGATGTTCACGGTGATGAGGGCGGAATCCAAACCCCAGATCGCGATCCGTGTGACCAATCCTGTTTGACTAGCAAGCTGATAGGCAAGGCCAGCCCCTTTCTGATTGATCTCCAGGCTTCCGGCAAGAACGATTCCGAGCTCGTAGACCTTGAATCCCAGCCTGTACTTCCGGGTTTCAGGATCCTGTTCGAGCATTCCCTGGTTCACGAGGGTGCGGGCAAGGGCGTGGACCGTTGGTTTGGAGAGATCCAGGGCTTTTGCGATCTCCGTGATTCCCAAGCGGGGAGAGTCATGGGTGAATAAAAAGATGAGGCTCAATGCCCGGTTGACTGACTGAATTCCGTCTTTCTTCTTCATAAGAAAACTTCCTAATAAATTGTTCATTAATGCTGAACAATAATCAATCATGCTGAACGGCATAATCCTATAAACCAATCTTTGAACCCTGTCAAGCGAAATCAACAACGGAATTCCGGTCAAGAACATTTCCGTGGTTTCCGTAATAATATCGCTATTTTCGAGCCTTTTAAAACAATATCGAAACAAAATATAATTTAATTATTACCTATTATTTTGTGATATATATCACATTTATTAATTATATTTCTAATATCTTATCATTCCTTATTCCTATTTTTACTTTTATTGTAATTTTTCTATTTTATTACTTCTTTTATTTAGTAGTTTGTTAATATTTTTCAATTGCCATAATAGGAATAATTGTACGCATAAAATGTTGACGGAATTTCGTAAGAAAATTTTACTTGACAAGGATAGGCAAATGCTCTAGGAGATCTTATTCGATAATATTGATCGCTGTTCAGCATTATGGAACTCACACTTGCTTTTAGAGAAAGATCTATGTATCGCGGGGATGAGATTTAACCAGACATCGGCGAGTTCAAGGGCCTTTAGAATACAAGCGAAAGGAAGTTGGGGAATCCCGCCACATACGCAAGCTGCGTGCAAGCTCATCGCCCTGATGCCCGCAAGTCTGAGCGAAAACATGTTTGATTCGAAGCTTTTTCCCAGTCATTATAGACCGTTACCCTTAAAAGCAAATATTTCAAATAGTCCCTAAACCATATCCGGCAATTAAAGGAGCAAGACTTTTTTATCTACCGCTTTAGGCGTTTTTAGATAGGAGGGAGTTGCAAAAAGTCCGTGGCGAAGACATTTGTACAAGTAAAACCAACGGCTTACAGCGTAGTCAACAGCGGTCGAGCGGGCTTTTTGCGAGACCGTCAGGCATGCATTCAGTGCAACGTCGAAAAGCACAAGCGAATAGCCGCGCAATGCAATGTCACACCAACTCAATGTTTGATAGTAGCTTTTTGAGAATGTAACAAAAAAGGA
>JASFQI010000085.1:0-15919 GCA_050115555.1 Desulfobacteraceae bacterium | reverse complement strand
ACATCATCGAAGAACCGGGCCTGGTAGGAGAACTCTTCTCCCGAAGCCCCCAGGTGTTCGAGGGGTACTGGAACGAGCCCGAAAAGACCGCCGAGGCCATGAACGGCGAATACTTCAGCGCGGGCGACATGGCTCGAAGGGACGAAGACGGGTACTACACCCTCGTGGACCGCAAGGCCAACATGATCATCACCGGGGGGGAAAACGTGTACCCCGCGGAGGTGGAAAACGCTGTGGGAAGCCACCCCAAGGTGAAACACGTGGCCGTGATCGGAACGCCCCACGAAAAATGGGGAGAGCAGGTGACCGCGGTGATCGTGCTCCACGCGGGGGAAGAGGCCGCGCCGGAGGAGATCTCGCGCCACTGCCGGGGCGAGATCGCCGGATATAAAGTCCCCAAGAAGGTGGTGTTCATCCAGGAGAAGGAGATGCCCATGAGCGGCCCCGGCAAAATCCTCCACCGGGTGCTGCGTGAGCGGTACGGCCGTTAAGGGACGCTCTCACGCCCCTCCGAGACGGAGTGGGGAATGGGCGAGCCGCGCGATTTCATGGAATTTCCTTGAAGAGACCATGGTGTTTCTGGTCAAATGGTAAAACTTGCCCACCGGGCTCAGCTGCCGAGCTCTGTGGGGGACCCTGACACCTTCTCTCTGAATGGAGAACCCCATGGATCATCCCTTTAGCGAACCCGGCAACCGACCGCCGCAGATTCCCCAAATCCGTCTCGAGGACATGGACTTTTCCAGGATCAACCGTTTTGTCCGGTGGGCGCTCCTGGCTCTCGCGGTCATTCTACTCTTGCGTGGGATAAGCTGGGGCCGTGGGTTCTACGTGGACTGGCTCTGGTTCAGCAACCTGGGCTACGAGTCCGTGCTCCTGCGGGTGGTGAGCGCCCGGGTCATCCTTTTCGTGATCGGGGCGGTGCTCTTTTTCATCATGGCCGCACCCAATCTCTGGATCGCTCACCGGGCCACCGGGCAGGGCGTCGGGGACCGGCTTGCACCGGAGTCCTATGACGCGGCCCGTAAGCTGCTTTTCTGGGTGGCCTTCGGGGTCCTGATTCTCGTGGCCGTACTCCTGGCCACCCAGCCGGCTTCGGACTGGGAGCGTTACCTGCTCTTTCTCGAGGGCCTCCCGTTCAACGAGACCGACCCGATCTTCGGCCGGGACTTCTCCTTCTACATCTTCACCCTCCCGGCCCTGAGTCTTGCCCGCTCATGGCTTCTCTCCGCCGTGGTGGTCATCCTGCTGGTGACCGGGGCTTACTACTACATCTCCCTGGCCCTGAGAGGGGAGCATTTTACTCTGAGCGGCAAGGCTCGCGTCCACCTGGCCCTGCTCGCGTGCGGGCTCTTCGTGCTCATTGCCATCGGTCACTGGCTGAGCCGGTACGACCTCCTTTACTCCCCCACCGGGGCGGTCTTCGGCGTCGGGTACACGGACGATCACGTCACCCTGCCGGCGCGGACCATCATGACCTTCGTGGCCCTGGCCAGTGCCGCTCTCCTTCTGGGCACGGCCTTTTCCCGGAAGAACAAGTACATCCTCTGGGCCGTGGGCGGCTGGCTCGCCCTGAACCTCCTGGGCGGCAGCGTACTCCCGGCCTTGGTCCAGCGCCTCCAGGTGGAGCCCAGCGAGCTGGCCAAGGAAAAGCCGTACCTCGCCAGCAACATCGACTTCACCCGCCGGGCGTACGGGCTCACCAAGCTCCAGAGCGACAGCCACCCGGCCAAGGGCATCGTGGACTACGAGACCGTGGCTGAAAACCAGGGCACGATCCAGAACGTCCGGCTCTGGGATGAGGGTCCCCTGCTCCAGAGCTACAACCAGATCCAGTTCTTCCGGCTCTACTACGACTTCCTGGCCGTGCACACGGACCGTTACCTCGTGAACGACCAGCTGCGCCAGGTCATGCTGGCCACCCGCGAGCTCTCCGCGGACAAGCTCCCTGAGGAGGCCCAGCGCTGGGTGAACCGGCACCTCCAGTTCACCCATGGCTACGGGGTGGCCATGAGCCCGGTAACCGAGGTGGAGGCGGGCGGGCGGCCCAGTTTCCTCATTCGGGACGTGCCGCCCAAGGGAATGATCCCGCTGGAGCGGTCGGACATCTACTACGGGCTCAAGAGCCTGGACTACCTCGTCGTGCGGAGCGACATGCAGGAGTTCAACTACCCGGGTCCGGACGGTCCGGTCTACACCCGGTACCAGGGGAACGGCGGGGTGGAGATGACCTCGTTTTTCCGCCGCCTGCTCTTTGCGTGGGAGTTCGGGGACCTGAACATCCTCATCTCCGGAGAGATCAAGCCGGACAGCCTCATCCAGTTCCGGCGGACCGTGCAGGAGCGGTTCTCCACGGTGACGCCGTTCCTCCTGCCGGACCGCCAGGCCTACAGCGTGGTGGCGGACGGGCGGCTCTTCTGGATGCAGGACGCTTACACCTACACGAGCCGCTACCCTTACTCCACGCCGTGGAACCGGAGCTTCAACTACCTCCGGAACAGCGTAAAGGCCGTGATCGACGCCTACCACGGAAGCATCGACTACTACGTGTCCGACCCGGACGACCCCATGATCAAGACGTACGGGGCCATTTTTCCGGGCCTTTTCAAGCCCATGGACCAGATGCCCGAGCACCTCCGGTGCCACGTCCGGTACCCGCTGGACCAGTTCACCGTGCAGACCGAGATGCTCCTGCAGTATCACATGCAGGACCCGGTGGTCTTCTACAACAAGGAGGACCAGTGGTCCATTCCCGTGCAGAACTCCTTCGGGCAGAGCCAGGACCTCAAGCCTTACTACATCGTGGCCCGGCTCCCCGGGGAGAAGGCTGAGGAGTTCCTCCTGATCCAGCCCTTCACCCCCCAGAACCGGCATAACCTGGTGGGCTGGATGGCCGCCCGCAATGACGGCGAGCATTACGGGGAGCTGGTCCTGTTCGATTTTCCCTCGGGACGCCACGTGGACGGACCTAACCAGGTGGAGGCCCGCATCGACAACGACGCGATCATCTCGGAGCAGTTCACCCTGTGGGGCCAGGTGGGAAGCGAGGTCCGCCGCGGCATTCTTCTCGTCATTCCCCTGGGCGACTCGATCCTCTATGCCGAGCCGGTCTTCCTGCAGCCCGAAACCCTGGAGTTCCCTGAGCTCCGGCGCATCATCCTGGCCGACTCGGGCCAAGTGGTCATGCACAAGACCCTGGACGCCTCCATCGACGCCCTGGTGGGCCGGCTCCCAGCCGTGGCCCCGGTGGCCGAGACCGAAGACGAGGCGGCCGAAACCGAGGAAGCTCAGCCCGCGGACAAGCTCCAGGCCGTGCGACAGGGGTTGCAGGAAGTGATCCAGAAGCTGCAGGATCTCGTGGAAACCTTGAAGGAATGATTGCATGGGTCGGCGAAAGGCAATCGGCCCCGAAAACCCGGACCTGTATGAACAGAGGAGGGGTTGTTGACAAATCTGCAAAGGGGGTTTAGACTAGTCTGACACTGGTCGAAAGGAATCAGGATGGAAACGATCGGCGCCTATGAGGCCAAGACGCACCTGGCGGAACTCCTCGAACGGGTGCGGCGCGGCGAACGTATCACGATCACCAAGCATGGAGTGCCTGTCGCCGTTCTGCAACCCCCGGACGCTTTCAATAAAGACGATCCCTCTACGGTCATTCAGGCCCTACGAGCCTTTCGAAGGCGCCACCCGTTGCGCGGGCTCTCCCTTCGGGACATGATCGATGAAGGGAGACGCTGAGTGGGCGGCGACTTCGTAGTGGACAACTCCGTTGTCATGGCATGGTGCTTCCTGGATGAGAACAACGCTCTCGCCGACACCGCCCTGGACACCTTGACCCACGCCTCCGCCTTTGTGCCGTCCATCTGGCCCCTGGAGGTGGTGAACGTCCTTCTCGTAGCGGAACGCCGAAAGCGTATCCGCGTTGCAGAGAGCGTCCGCTTCCTGGAACTCCTTGGGCAGCTCCCCATCCGTGTGGAAATGGAGCCGGCGGAACAACGCATGGGCGAGCTCCTGCAACTGGCCCGGGATCATACACTATCGAGCTACGATGCCTCCTATCTCGACCTGGCAATGAGGAGGGGCCTCCCATTGGCCACCGTCGACCACGAACTGGTCCGGGCTGCGCAAGACCGCCATGTCCCCTTGTTTTCCCATTAAAATGGTTCCAGGGTTCCGCACCGAATTTCATCCTTCGACACGACAGCTTCCTATCCGGTCGTCGCATGCATGTGACCCCGACACAAAGCACCCCCTTTTCTGGCTTTCCTTTCTCGTCGATCCGATGAGAAAAACCTTTTATTAGTTGGACGTCCAGCCAACACATCCCTGAAAAAATGCCGGTCCGCACTCAGACCTCCGCATCCAGGACCCGCAGGATGGCATCCTCCACAGCCTCCCACAGCCCCGGCCGCTCGAGCAGCTCGGGCATGGCCATGATCTGGAAGCTCATCCCGTCCAGGATCGCCGTGATCACCATGGCCGAGCCCTGGAGATCCGCGGGAAAGGGGATCACCCAGCGCCGGGCCGCGTCCTCCAGGCCGCTTCGCACGGCCTCCACGAACTTGTGGTAGAGGTCCCGAAGGTCCTGGTCCACGCGCTCGCTCTGGCGGGTCAGACCCCAGCTCTCAAAAAAGATGCTGGAAATGTCGGGGTCGCTCTCTACAAAGGTCTGCATGGCCTGAACCAGGTTGCGGGTGAGCTCCCGTGCGTCGCGGCTCTGCTTGAACAGGTCCTCGGCCATGCGGGCGGTCGCCTCCACGGTTTCACGTATGACCCGGGCCAGCATGTCCTCCTTACTCTTGAAGTAGTAGTGAAGCAGACCACGGCTGACCCCGGCCTCCCGGGCCACCTCGTTGATGGTGGCTCCAGCATACCCCTTGCGCCCGAGCACGCGGCGTGCGGCCCGAAGAATGTCCTCGGCTTTTTCTCCTGAAGGTGCTCGGCGTGTCATGGTGCACTCCCTGGCTTGGGCTTTATGTCCCTCGAAGAAATTAGTTGGACATCCAGCCAAATATGTATCCTCAATCATTTCCTGTCAAGAAAAAGCTGCCCCCTCACCATTCCGTGGATCCCCTGTTTGACGGTCTCGCAAAAATCCGCTCGACTCCTGCTGGTTACGCTTTGAGGTCGCGGAATCGCACGGGCAAATCTCTGGTTCACGATTTTTTGCGCATCCATCCTGTTTCGTTCGTGACGTTTCGTGTGAGGACGGGATCACGGCCGCGAATCGGGTCTCGTGACCCACATCACCCTTTTGTTTCCTCCCTTAGCTTTTCCTTGGGCCTGGTTTGTGGTAGGATACGTACGCGTGTCCCTCGGGAATGAAACCCAAACAAGGGGGATGCACTTCCAATGGAACGTTGTTCTTCGGGGTCAAAACGCCTGAAAGAAGGAAACTCAACAACTCACCAGCGTCCCCTATTTGAGAGGAGAAGGGTATGAACTCGTTACCGGAACGTATGATGCGGGCCGCCACACTGGACTCCAGGCTCTACGAGCAGGTGGAGGCCGATCCGAGCACCATGAAGGAGGCAGGTTTGATCGTGGTCATCGCCAGCGTGGCCGCGGGCATCGGCTCCATTCACCAGGCGGGCCTCCCAGGAATCATCCTCGGCACAGTGACGGCCCTGGTGGGTTGGTTCATCTGGGCGTACCTCACCATGATCATCGGCACCAAGCTCCTGCCCACACCCGACACGGAAGCGGATTACGGGCAGCTCCTCCGCACCATCGGGTACTCGAGCTCGCCCGGGGTGATCCGCGTCCTGGGCATCATTCCGGGGCTCGGCCCGGTCATGGCCTTTCTCGGGAGCATCTGGATGCTCGTGGCCATGGTGGTGGCCGTGCGTCAGGCCCTGGACTACACGAGCACGCTTCGAGCCGTGGCGGTGTGCATCATCGGCTGGATCATCCAGGCCATTGTTTTTTGGATTTTTTTCTCCCTGTTCACGTAGGCAACAGGAGAGTCCGAACGCCATGCAACCTGCCAGCGACGGTCCTGCGTTTGTCGCGGCCAACGGCATCCGCCTCTGCTACCAGGTCCTGGGCGACCCTGCGGCCGAGCCGCTGCTCCTCGTCTCGGGCCTCGGCAGCCAGCTGATCAACTGGAGGGACGAGTTCTGCGGGGAGCTCACGGACCGCGGCTTCCGGGTGATCCGGTTCGACAACCGTGACGTGGGTCTCTCCACCTACATGGACGGGGCCGGGACCCCCGACCCCGAGGCCGTGGGCCGGGCCGCGGCCAGGGGCGAGCCTGTCGAGGTTCCCTACACGCTCGCAGACATGGCCGAGGACGCCGTCGGCCTCCTGGACGCCCTGGGGATCGAGGCGACCCATGTAATGGGCTCCTCCATGGGGGGGCGAATCGGACAGCTCCTGGCTATCCTTCACCCGGAACGCGTGCACACCCTCACGAGCCTGGTTTCGCACATGGGCGAGCCGGGGTTTCCCCCTCCGAACCCAAACGTGGTTTCCTTTCTTACACGACCGGCCCCCGCGGACCGGGAAGGCTACATGCACTACTCCATGGATCTCTCCCGCGCGCTCACCGGCCGGAACCCCCTGGACGAGGCCTATGCCTGGGCCCAGGCGGGCCGGGCGTACGACCGGGCCTTTCACCCTGCGGGCGTGGCCCGGCAGTATGCGGCGCTCGTTTCATCCGAAAGCGCAAAGGAGGCCCTCCGCAGCGTGGAGGTCCCCACACTGATCGTCCACGGTATCGACGACCTGCTCATTCCTCTGGACGCAGCCCAGGCCATGGCCGACGTAATGTTCCACGCGGAGCTCCTGGTGATCGACGGCATGGGTCACGCGGTCAACGAGTGCCCCGAGGTCTGGCCCCCGATCCTGGAGGCCTTTACGCGCCACGCGATGAGATCAGGCCCCGGGAACTCCAAACGCCAAAAAGCGGACTGAAAAGCCCAAAATCGCGGATCGAGGCAAGGACTGGAAAAAGCGACCTTTCCAGAGCCGAGCATCCAACGGTTTAAGGGGTCGAAGGATCCGGCCGATAATACTTCAAAGGGCCAAGGTTCCAGGGGACACGCGTGAATCCGAGGGTCGAGAATTCGAAACCGCACAACGCCCCTTGAACCCTCGACCCCTTGGTCCCTTTTCTTCGGGTCTTCGGGAAGGAGAACCGAAGAAAACCACGCCCCCACGATGGGCTCAAAAAAGTGATAAATAGGCTATGATCAAGGAACACGAATACATTCGTCAGACCCTGGAGCGGTACACCAACTGCCCCCTGGAGGAGTTCTGCGAATTCGTTCTGATCACAAACTTCCGCCAGTACGTCCATGCGTTTCGGGAGCGGACGAACGGCTCGCTCTCCGAGGGAAACTTCCGCATCGTGAACGCGCCGGAGCGGAACTGCACTCTGATCGACTTCGGCATCGGCTCCCCCCAGGCAGCCCTCCTGATCAACTGCCTGGCGTATCTGGACAACCTCAAGGCGGTCATCATGCTGGGAATGTGCGGCGGTATCGACGACATCCTCGAGGTGGGCGACTTTGTGGTGCCCACGGCCGCGATCCGTGGCGAGGGGACCAGCCGCCACTACATTCCACAGGAGTTTCCGGCCATGCCGGCCTCTTCGGTGAACCTCTTCTGCATCGGCGCTGTGCGGAGCCGGGACCTCACTCCCCGCTGCGGTATCGTCTACACCACCGACCGGAGGTTGTGGGAGTTCGACGAGAAGTTCGTGGAGTACCTGCGCAAGCAGCGGCTGCTGGCCATCGAGATGGAGCTGGCCACGCTCTTTTCCGTGGCCTACTGCTACGAGGTGCCCATCGGATCCATCATGCTGGTCTCGGACATGCCTATCCAGAAACGGGGCATCAAGGACAAGAAGCTTCACGATCGTATTTACACCGACTTCATGGACACCCACATGGACATGGCTTTAGACGCCGTGGAAACCATGTCCTCCCGATGGTCAGAGGTAGAACACCGGCTTACCAGCGAGTGGTAAACAATAAAGGATGCGCACACACCAGGCACGCACCCTTTCACAGCCTAACCTTGCATTCTCCATCCGTTTCGCATAGAATCGGGCGTCCTGATGGCCCTCAAAGGCACGTCAGGCGCTTCAATGCCATATCAAAACCCCCGCACCAGCAGGCCCGGGCCCACGGATCACGCGCAGCGGCTGAAGGAACGACACCCATGATCGAGAAAGGCAAAACTCCTGACCCTGGCGAGGAAAAGCGACAATACCCCAGGATCGAGACGAACAACTTCGTTTCTTACGTCTGCGTGGACGAGGAAGGCAACGAGATCGCGGAAGGGTACGGCACGACCCGTGACCTGAGTCAGGGGGGCGTAAAGCTGGAGACCCGGGAACCCCTGGAGTCCCCCTACGTCATGCTCCTGGCCATTGACCTCAATGAGCAACTCCTGGAGATTCGAGGCAACGTGGTGTACACTGAAGAGGTTGAAAAGGGCCGGTTCTTCATCGGCATCCGCTTCGTGGACACGGAGGACAAACAGCGTGAAGTGGTGCTGAACTTCGTGAAAAGCCACGTGTACCTTCGAAACCGCGACGAGGAGATCGACTGACGACCCCCCCTCCCTCCATGCCGTTTCTGGACAGCATCCCCGTTCTTGTCAAGGTCGGAGCGGCCTTTGCCCTGATCGTCGGGCTCAACCGATTCCGCGTGCACCTGAGCCTCGCCCTCTTTCTTGGCGCCGCCTTTCTGGGAGTGGTCCTGGGCATGCCTCCGATTGCGCTTCTTGCCACCATGGGGCAAAGCCTCCTCGACCCGTCTCTCGTGTCCCTGCTCCTGATCGTGGCTATTATTCTGTCGCTCTCCCGCATCATGAGCGACTGCGGGCAGCTCGAGAGGCTCGTGACGAGCTTCACCCGGTTGACCCGCGACTCCCGCATGGCGGCCCTGGTCATGCCGGCCCTGATCGGGCTCCTGCCCATGCCCGGTGGGGCACTCTTTTCCGCACCCATGGTGGATACGGCCTGCGGGGAAAATTCCGTGGAGGCCGAGATCAAGACCGCGGTGAACTACTGGTTCCGCCACATCTGGGAGTACTGGTGGCCGCTCTACCCGGGGGTGGTCCTGGCTGTGGGGCTCCTCGGGGTGGAAGCCTGGCAGTTCATGGCCATCCAGGTGCCCCTGTCCGTCATCGTGGTGATCTCCGGGCTGGTCTTTCTTCTTCCACGCCTGCCCCGAATCCCGGCGGAACCGCCGTCAAATGCTGGAGAGCAAAAGGAAAGCGGGTTGTCCTTTCAGAGGGAGGTGCGTCCCATCACCCTGGTGATCCTGGCCCTCCCGGCGGTGTGGATCTTCGAGAAGGTCACGGGAATCACGACCCCGCGCCTCACAGCCGTCTTCCTGGGACTGGGCCTTTGCATGACCTGGGTGCTGGTGCAGAACCGGCCCTCCCCCGGCCAGGTCGTACGAAGCGTAGTCAACCGTTCCTCCGGCCTGTTGCTCCTCCTTATCTGCGGGATCATGGCCTTCAAGGGCGTGCTCATGGAAAGCCACGCCGTGGCCCATATCCAGAAGGAGCTCGTCCAGTACGGCATACCAGCCATGGCGGTCCTCATGGTGGTGCCGTTCCTCGCCGGATTCATCACCGGCATTGCCGTGGGGTTCGTGGGGGCGAGCTTTCCGCTGGTCATCGCCCTGCTGGCCGGAAAGACGGGGCTCGACTACCTGGCCCATGCGTCCCTGGCTTACGCCTTCGGGTACATGGGCATGATGCTATCCCCCGTTCACGTCTGCTTCGTGGTGACCAGAGACTACTTCCGCGCAGGCCTGGGCGCCTCCTACCGGCACCTCATCGGACCCGCGGCCCTGGTCCTGGTCCTGTCCCTGGCCTACTTCCTCCTCCTGCTTGCCATTGCCTGACCGTTCCGGAAAGGGTCCCGACAATCCCCGGACTCAAGGTGCAACCGCTTAGATCGAACACCCTCCTGATCCGGTCCCACCTCTTCGCCATCGGCCTTCACGACCTCAAGGGAGAGATGTGACAGCCGCTTCATCATCGGGTGTATGGGTGATGCCATTCTGGCCACGTTTTTCTCCAACATGCTCTCGAAGATTTACACCGACGTGGAGCTCATCACGGGCGAAGACCCCGTGACCCCCTCGCGCTTCACACGGATGAGCGAAGCCTCCCTGGCCTTTGTCATCGCTTTTCCGCGATACCCGCGGGAGACCGTAAAGTGGGGAAAGCTGGTTTCGAAGAACGGCGGGCAACTTGTGACCATCACCGATGCCCCCTTGTTTCCCCTCGCTCCGTCAGCCGATCTCGCCTTTTTCCTGCCTATCGGTATCACGTCCTTTGTAGATGCCTACGCCTCCCCGGTGGCGCTGATCAATGCCCTGGTCACCGAACTGAGCGAGCGAAACCCGGAGAGAACCCAACAGAGCCTGCTGGAGTATGACGCCTGCGTCTCCGAAGCCGACCTGTTCGTTTCCGTCGGTCGACAAAGAAACGGGCCGAACGGTTGAACGGCGGGAAAGGAGAAAGGTCTTGTTTGGATCCGTGGAAGAGATCACGCGTTTTGCGGCCAAAGAGGGGATTGCGATGCTGGACCTGCGTTATGTGGATCTCGCCGGCCGGCTCAGGCACGTCACCCTACCGGTCCCGTCCCTGGACGAGACCATGCTCCGGAACGGGGTCGGTTTCTCGGTCTCCAGCGTGGGGTTCTGGAAAGGCGCAGGAGACGACATGGTCCTGGTGCCGGAGCCCGGGTCGGGATTTCTGGACCCGTTTTGCGAGCGTAAAACCCTGGCCCTGATGTGCGGCATCATGGACCCGGTCACGTGTGAACCGTTTTCCCACGAGCCACGTTCAGTGGCACGGCGCGCCGAAGCCCTATTAAAGGACCTTGCCCTGGCTGATCGCAGCCTGTGGGGGCCCGAACTTGAATTTTTTGTCTTTGACGAGGTAACTCAAAATCATGCAGAAAGCCACGCGGGATACCGTCTCTTCTCGGGTGAGCGTGTCCCCGAAGCCGGCGAGCCGACGGACGGATACCACCTTCGCCCCATGGCCGGGTACCACGCCATGCCTCCCACCGACAAGGGCTTCGATCTTCGGTCGGATATCGCCGCGAACCTGGAGGCGTTGGGCGTGCCGATCAAATACCACCACCACGAGGTCGGGGCAGCCGCAGAAATGGAAATCGAGCTTCCCATGGGCGGTCTGCTGGAGACCGGGGACCGGGTCTTGCTCAGCAAGTATGTGGCGAAGATGGTGGGGCGTCGTTGGGGAAAATGCGTCACCTTCATGCCCAAACCCCTTCACGGCGATGCGGCAAACGGTATGCACGTTCACCAGACGCTTTGGAAGGGAGACCAAAACCTCTTCTCGGATTCTTCGGGATATGCCGGGCTGAGCGACACCGCCCTGTGCTACATAGCCGGCCTCCTCGAGCATGCGCCGTCCCTGCTTGCCTTCACGAACCCGAGTACGAACTCGTTTCGAAGGCTCCTTCCCGGATTTCAGGCCCCGACCAACCTGTTCTTCTCTTGCGGAAACCGAAGCGCCGCAGTCCGCATTCCGGGATATGCCATCCGGCCGGAAGACAAACGCGTCGAGTTTCGACCTCCGGACGCCACCTGCAATGTCTACTACGCGCTGGCCGCCCAGCTTCTCGCAGGCTTGGACGGCATCACCCGTCGCATGGATGCCTCGCCGTTCGGCCCGATCGACGATGACGTGCATGCATGGCCGGATGAAAAAAGAAAAACGTTACGAAACCTGCCGACCCACCTGGGTCAGGCACTCGAAAACCTGAAAGAGGACGGGCGGTTCCTTCTAACCGGGGAGGTGTTTCCCCAGGAGCTTATCCAGACATGGATCGACCAAAAGGTGAAGCAGGAACTGGTACCGGTGCAGGAACGACCTCACCCCTACGAGTTTGCCCTGTATTTCGATGCATAAGTGGGACGAAAACCCACTGAGATCCTACGACATCCCGACGTCGGTTCCTGAATTTCGGGGCCGCGGACGCGGAAGAAAGGAGGTGAAAGCAACTTTCTCCCCGGTCGGTAAGGAGATCCATCGTTAACCTCGAAACCAATAGGGAGGGATTCCAATGAAACGAATAACCATTGCTTGGACGGCTGTCCTGACCGCGCTGGTGATTTTTCTCGCGGCAGGACCTTCGGCAGCGCAGACCCAGGCGCTCATTAAGGATTCCGTGATCACCAAGGCCCTGGACAAGGGTGTCCTCAGCGTAGGCACCAACCTCGGGTATGTCCCGTTCGAAATGATGGACGAAAAGGGCAATGCCATCGGCTTTGATGTGGATCTCGCCAGGCTCGTGGCGGAGAAGCTGGGTGTCAAGCTCGACCTGAAGGTGGTCGACTGGCAGGGCCTCCTGACGGGTCTGCAAATGGGCAAGTACGACCTGGTGATTTGCGGCCTGGGACGAACCCTGGAGCGAGCGAAAAAAATAGCGTTCACCCACCCGCCTTATTATGCTATCGGCCAATCCGCGCTTATCAGCAAGCAGCGCCTTCCCAACATTCAGGATATCAAGGAACTCAATAACCCGGACGTGACCATCGCGGTCATGCAAGGGACTACCGGCCACCTCGCAGCCGAGCGCCTGCTGAGCAAGGCAAAGATCCAACAGCTGACCGAGCGGGAGGAAGCGGCCATGCTGGTCTCTCAGGGACGCGTGGATGCCATGCTCTTTGACAAACCGCTTATTCGGTTTTACACCTATAAGTACCCTGATCGAACTTACATGCCCAAAGAAGTCCTCACTTACGAACCTCTCGGCTTCGCCCTTCGTTGGGGTGACCCCATGTGGCACGGCTGGCTCAACCTGTTCTGCGATCAGCTCGTGAGCGGCGCTTATATGAGCGTGGATGAAAAAGCCATCGAAAAGTACGACCTGGACCCGAAATTCCTGGGTCACTCCATTTATGAGGCACTGAAACACAAGTGGTTCGAAGTCTGGATGGGCGAGCAGGTCAAGAAGGTTAAGAAGTAATTCGGGATCTACGCATACGCCCGCCCTCCATACGGGAGGGTGGGCGATGCGCCTGCGTGCATCCCCGGATTGCCCTGAAAGGGACCCCTAAGATTCGAGCCCCTGGTCGGGAAAGGAGCCGCATGCGATGGAACAGACCGAGTCCTCGTCAAAAATGGTTGCGGGATGGGTGAAACGCTACGTCAGCATGGCGGTTGCCCTGGGCATCCTGGGAACGGTCCTCTACACTCTCATCGAGGCCCAGGGGTACGATTTCCGCTGGAAGGCGGTAATCGACTTCCTGCCAGCCCTGAGCAAGGGGGCGTTGAGGACTCTTGGCATCAGCGGACTGAGCCTCCTCTTTGCTCTTTTTCTCGGTATGATCATCGGCATGGGGCGGTTGTCCAAGATCACGGTCATCCGCGACCTTTGCACCGTTTATGTCGAGCTTCTCCGTAACATACCGCTCCTGGTAGTGGTGCTTGCGGCTTACTTCGGGTTCGGGACCATATTTCCTCAGATCGGGGCCTTTTTCTGGGGCATCCTGGCGCTCTCCATCCTGGAAGCGGCATACATCGCGGAGATCGTCCGGGGCGGCATCTCCGCGATCCACAAGGAGCAGTTCGAATCGGCCTACTCCCTGGCCATGAACTACACCCAGACCATGCGCTACATCATCCTGCCCCAAGCCTTCAGGAACATTCTTCCCGCGCTCACGGGCCAGCTCGTCATCCTGATCAAGGACTCATCGCTCGTCATGGTCATCGGCATCATGGAGCTCACCCTGACCTCCCGGTACCTGCTCTCCACGACTTTCGCCGCATTGGAGGTCTACGCGATCACTGCTCTCTTTTACTTCGTCATGTGCTTCGCCCTGACCCTGTTCTCCAACTACCTGGAAAGGAGACTAGGATATGCAGAACAGGAATCCTAAAGATACGGTTATCCAGTTCCAGAACGTGTCCAAGTGGTTCGGCAAGTTCCGCGTCCTGGACAACGTGGACCTGGACATCGAGCGGGGAGCGGTGGCCGTGGTGTGTGGCCCGAGCGGTGCAGGGAAGAGCACGCTGATCCGGTGCGTGAACGGGCTGGAAAAGATCCAGAAAGGGTCGATCCGTGTGGACGGCATCTCGGTGGACCCGTCTGACAAAAGCATATACGAGATCCGTCGAAAAGTCGCCATCGTGTTCCAGAACTACAACCTTTTCCCTCACCTCCGGTGTCTCGAGAACCTAATCATCAGCCCAGTGAAGGTCCTGGGTGCGAAACCCCGCGAAGCCCAAGACGTCGGCATGAAGCTCCTGGAACGTGTGGGAGTGGCGGACCAGGCCTCTAAGTACCCGAGCCAGCTCTCCGGGGGGCAGTGCCAGAGGGTGGCCATCGCCCGAGCTCTGGCCATGAATCCCGAGGTTATCCTCTTTGATGAACCGACCTCGGCCCTGGACCCCGAGATGATCAAGGAGGTCCTGGAGGTCATGAAGTCCCTGGCCCTCGAGGGCAGCGTAACCATGATCGTAGTCTCTCACGAGATGGGGTTTGCCAAGGAGGTGGCGGACGAGGTGGTGTTCATGGATGCAGGGAGCGTGGTCGAGATGGGAAAACCTGCAGAGTTCTTTGATCACCCGAAGACCGACCGGGCCAAGGACTTTGTCCGCCAAATCATGCTGTAATTCCAACAAATAGGAGTCTGGAATCTCCAATTCCTGATCACTCGATTCCGTTGCAACGATTGACGACCCAGGTGAAAAGTTCTCAACCGATCAGGTGAAATGGCCGTACCCGTGTCGCCCGCTCCGATGATCATGACGTCCAGGAACACGGCGCTTCTATCCCTTCCGGCGACGGCATACCCTCATTCAACCACGCAGTGCCCGCGTTACTTCGAGCCGCGAATCTCCAGAATGAGGTTGCCGGTCGCCCCTTCGCGCGTGCGGCCCTTGCCTCGAAGCCGAAGCCGGGTGTTGGGCCGGGTCCCCGGGGGAATACGCACTCGAAGATTCTCCCGGCTCCCCTGACGGTTGACGGCCACGGTCACGGAGGTGCCTTTTCGAAGGTCCTGCGGCTTCAGCGATATGCGGTAGGTGAGGTCCAGGCCCGCGCCTTCGCCGATTTCCCTCGGCACAGGCCGCTTGTCCCCGCCTTTCAGAAACCCTGCGATCTTTCGGCCCAGGCGCTGAATCGCCTCCACGAGAGGCGGCGGGCGGACCTCGAAGGCCGGCGGCCGGTGAAAGGACATGCGCCCCGGGCCGCGGCCCATGCGTCCCGGACCCATGCGTCCCGGGCCCATGGGCCCGAAAAAGAAGCCGGCCACGAAAAACCCCCGGCCGCCGAAAAACATCCGGTTCATGAAACGCCGGTCCGAGCGCAGACCCGCCCTCTGGAACTCTCGAAAGAGGTCCCGGGCCATTCTCTGGAAACGCGCGTCCCGAAAGAGGTCTCGAAAGATGTCCTCCTGGGAGTACCTGAACGTTTCACCCGCAGCCTCCTGCCGGGCCCCGTAAGCGCGGGCGGCATCGTACTGCTTCCGTTTTTCCGCGTCGCTGAGCACGCCGTAAGCCTCGGCCACTTCCTTGAACCGTTCCTCGGCCTGGGGGTTACCGGGGTTGCGGTCCGGGTGGCAGGCCATGGCCTGCGTGCGGTACGCCTTGCGGATCTCCTCCTCCGAGGCCTGCGGCGACACATCGAGAATCTGGTAGTAGTCCTTCATGGCACATGGAACTCCCGGGATCCCGCAATCCCGTTCTTTTTAGACCGCCTGAACCGCGATGGAGCCGTAATAGGTCGTGACACAGAGATTTGCGTTAGCGATTCCAAGGCGTTACAGCGCAACCCACAGCGATAGAGCGGGTTTTTACGAGACCGTCAATCGTGTTCCCAGGCAGAGATCCTACCCCAGGCCCCGGGAGATGAAAAGGGGAAAGCCCGAGGACCCTCCCGCATCGAACCCCGAAGAAAGGTCAACCCGTT
>JASFQI010000084.1:0-16007 GCA_050115555.1 Desulfobacteraceae bacterium | reverse complement strand
GCCTTTGAGATCCTCGAATCCTACGGTCCATTTATCAACAAACTCCCGTTCGTACCGCTCCTCTTCGATGATGATGCGGATCCAGCCCAACATCAGGGCGACATCCGTTCCCGGTCGAATGGGAAGCCACATGTCCGCCATCTCGGCCTCTCGTATGCGACGGGGATCAATGACCATGAGCTTTGCACCCCGCTTTTTCGCCCGCATGATCTGCCCGAAAAGGCCGGGATTCGACTGGGAAGGCCCGTGCCCCCACAGCACGATGCATTGCGTATGTTCCACATCTCCAAAGCTGAAGCCTCCACAGGTGGCGTACTCGATGGCCTGGCTCGGACACATGCAGACATTGTTGGCCCCGCAGATATTGGGGGTGCCGAAAAGGTTATGAAAGCGCCGCTCGTCCCAATGCAGCGTCCGTTTGGTGCCGTGGGTAAAGGCCAGGGTTTCCGCGCCATAACGATTTCGCAATGAATCCAGTTTATTACCGACTTCATCAAGGGCTTGCTCCCAGGGTATCCGCTCCCATTGACCAGCCCCCCGTTCCCCTTTGCGTTTGAACGGGTAGTTGATCCGATTCGGGTGGTACACATGATCGAGCATCAAAAGCCCCCTTGAGCACACCATGCCCCGCGTCACAGGGTGATCCGGGTCGCCTTTCACCCGAACCGCTTTTCCGTCTTCCATCTCGAGCAGCAATCCGCAACGGGGATGGCACAACCCGCAGTATGTCCTTTTATATTCAGTCATATAAGGCCCCTCTTTATGGATGAATCAACGCAGAATGGTGGCCTGGCCTTCGAATATCCCGAAATGATACTATAAGTACTGGAATGAAGGTGGGAATCTTTTCCCTGCCTGATAGGCCGCCGCACAGGGAGTCATGCCCTCTGCCGGGAAAACGCATCAAACAATCGTTGAACGGCCTGGACGTGGTCGTGGAGCTGTTCCGGCTTGATCCGGTCGCCTTGACGATAGAACAGCACCCAGCGATCTCGGGTCTCAAATTGCCATCCGGGACTCGCAACGAGCAGATCGAGGAACTCATCCCTAAGCAAAGGGATGACCGCGTTCCCTGGTTCGGGGGAAAGAAACCGATACTGCTCGGCAAAGGCAGGATGATCTGACATTTCGATTTTTTTGTATTGATGCAACCAGTTGGTTACCTTACGGGTGAGCATGCGTCCGGCTGCAACAGTGAACCGCTCCCGCTTGCGTGCCTCGATCACCATAACCGGCCAGTGTGCTGTGGGCGCCTCAAACACGGCCACAGTCTGCTTCACGGTCTGATCACGGGGAATGACGTATTCATAGTCGAAGATCCATAGGGGTGGATGGCTGCGCACCATTACATCCTCCATGGTGCCGGCTGCCTCCAGGCAGAAAAGGCGAAATGGAGCAAAACGCTCCTTGGGGTGCTCGCGCAGGTTCCCTTTGAATTCCATCCCCAGGCGGGAGGCCGCCTGCTCCATCGCCTTTGCCCTTCGGCGCCCTGCGGTCATTACCCACCATGCCCCGGCGCCCACCAACGCCGCGACAATGACCAGCATAACAATCACAAAGGAGGTATCCATCATTATTCTATTCATTCAATAGGAAGCGGGTGTCCGCCTTTTCAGGGCCGGAGATCAAGGACTTTTCATTATCCTATGTCCTATCTTGAATTCAACCCTTCCCTGATTTTCTGGGCCAGTTCTGAAATATTGAACGGTTTCTGGATGAACCCATTGCATCCCCGCTCCATGACCTCCTTGGCCTGGCCGTCCATCGAGTAGCCGCTCGACAGGATGACCGGCATCTCGGGGTGAACTTCACGGATATGATCGAAGGTCTTCCCGCCATCGAATCCCGGCATGATGAGGTCCAGGATCACCAGATCGATGTCGCTACCCATTTCCGAAACGCACCCGACGGCTGTCCTACCGCCTTGGGCGATTTTAACCCGGTAGCCCAACCGTTCCAGCATGGCCTTGCCCACTTCGAGAATCATCGTTTCGTCGTCGACCAGAAGAGCAGACCTTCCCCGTCCAGTCGCCGCCGAAAGCATCGATCATGTTCCTGTTCATGAAAAGGATTTCATAGGTGTTCATGTCGGCTACGTAGATCGTGGCGTCGATTTTGTCGTGAATGACCGGACGTATCCTGCCGTGCTTGTCCTTCACCTCGAATTCGTAGACCTGCCGCTGCGGTTTCTCCAGGAGTTCGAGGTCCTTCTGATGATAGACTCGGGCTTGATCGCTTGGCCAGAGCTCATGGACGGTTTTTCCCCGTATCTGATCGGCCGTGACACCCATGATTTCAGTAAAGGCCGCATTGCACCCCTGGTAACGACCGCTTGCGTCCTTGTAAAAGACCGCTGTCGGAATAGCCGCCAATAGGGATTCCAGAAAGTTCAGGCTTCGCTTGAGTTCGCCCTCGACCTCGGCGAAAAGTCGCTCCTGCGCCTCAAGTGCGACAACGCGCGTTTCCAGCTCTTCGTATGTGGGCTTTGCGGGCATATTCTTCCACTTCATCTTCGAATGAAATAGAACGAACGAATGGGAACGAATCCACGAGGGCTTGCAAAGTCCATGACTGGTATGCCCACAACCAGATCCGTTGCTGGCGGAATGAGGCCTCTACTTTTCTTTTTTCTGAAGTGTTAAAGGAATTTATTTGGGATTTTAGCACTGAATGTCTTGTGATTCCATTTTTCTTTCAGAACCCTCCACAGGATCGAATGGGATCTGTCCGCAGAAAGCTTGAGGAACATGCGAGCAATTCAACGGCCGTTGATGCATCGGTAATCCCGTTCCCGAGGGCCCGGCATTGTGCAGGCGCAGAAAATACAAGACCCCGCCTCTTTTCGAGAAGCGGGGTCTCTGACGGCTCGGGACATGGCTCCCTCCCTAGCTCAACAATGTTGTCTGCATTGCTGCCCGGGAAGCATGCCGTAGGTCCAAGGTCGTGTTTTTAAGATGCGAAAAGCGGTTCATAGGCAAATGGATTCATTTCGATGTTCAGCGTTTGGGCGAATCTTCGGACTGTCGGCTCGTTGAAGCGTTGTCAGAAAAGTCCACCAGGTTGGTCTCGGTTCTGTTGTCCACCGGACAACTCGCACCTGGCCGCAGTCATGTGGAAATGCCCATCTTGGGCAGGATCACCGCTTGGAGCAGGACCCAGGCCACAAGGATCAGCAGCAACCATCCCATTCCCATGTGTTTCTCCTTGCGTGGTTTCGATGTGCTCATGATTTCCTATCGGCTGATTAGAGGATACATTCGACATTCCATCAGAAGTTTTCGTTTCACAGGGCAGGGTAGGGCGGCACACGGCCGTCTACTACCCCGCTCAAGAGAACCCGCCGGAAGAACCGCAGCCGGAGGATAGGGCTGCCCCCAGCCCCTCAGAGCTGGTTCCACAGGAAAACGAAGACAGCTGGCGCTTGCTCTTCATCTTTCCGCAGGCAGGGCACTCCACAGGTTCGTCTTTATCGGATGCAAACACGATTCGCTCGAAAACTTCTCCACAGACATCGCATTTGTATTCATAGATTGGCATTTCTTCCTCCTCGGTTTCTCGAGGGTCTTCCCCGATCAAACCCATTCATTTTTGAACGTGCACGGCATTAACTGTCTCGTAAAAACCCGCTCGACCGCCTGTTGAATACATTTAAGTCACTGGAATCGTTAGAGGCAAATTTCTAGGTCTCAGCTTTTTGCGACTCCATCTGCATTCAGTCCGCCTGCCGATTCAGGTGTATAGAGTCACTGAATCCGCAAATGTTACACCAGGCGCGTGAAGGTTTCACGCATTTTTTCAGGCGGCTGCTGTCCCGAAATGGATTGGACGGTGAAAACAGGGGACCCGAGCATGCGAAATTTGATTGATGATCTGTATGGTCAAGGGTATGATTTCACATTATCAGACAAATATGAGGTGTGGCTTTATTCGGGACGCTAAGGGGGCATTCTGTGACCAGTCAGGATCTACAAAAGCGAAGCGAGCTGAAGAGAAAGCTACAGGATCTCTACCAGGAACTCATTGAAGAGGGTGTCCTGGAGGACATGGAACTCTATCACATCGACCCCATACGCATGGTCAGTGGCGAGATGGCGCATTTCATTCGAATGCTGACCGGCGATCCCACCATTGACGCCCCCAGGTCTGAACAGGACAAAAACGAGGAGGCGGCGGTGTTTGCTTCCACTTTGCTTGCAGCCGCCGAATCCCTCGCCCAGGATGACATGGAAAGAAACCGGCGGCTCGAGGAGATCAAGGCGCCGCTTCAAAGGAGCGTGAACCTGCTCACCCGCATCATCGAGGACGATGAAGCGGTACAGGTGTCCAAGGAAGCACTTCGCCAGAACGTGGAGATCCTTCGCCAATGCCTGGCCCGTCTGGAGGAGGGGCTGTAGCCTCCTATTCCGGGATGTTCGGCCAGGTGGTGCGCTCCCCTTTGTAGTTGATCAGGTGGTACTCTTCCTCTGTCTTTCCTTCGATGTAGTAATCCGGCATCAACGGAATTTTGCCGATGTTCGTGGCGATCACGTACATGGGCTGGGCCAGGCCCGTGGTGTGGCCGCGAATGGCGTCACGAATGAGCTCGGCGCCTTTTTCCACGGGCGTCCGGAAGTGATCGATGCCTGGTGCGGGCTCGCAGTAGAAAACGTAGTAGGGCCGGATGCGCACCTGAAGGAGCTTCTGGTGAAGACGGCGGAATGATTCCACGTCATCGTTCACTCCTTTTAGGAGAACCGCCTGGTTGCCCACGTTCACCCCGCAGGAGAGGAGGTCGTAAACGGCCCGGGCTGTTTTCTCCGTAATTTCTTTGGCGCTGTTGCACTGCGTGTTGATCCAGATGGGCACGGGATGGAACGGGCTCAGGATCTTTTTCAGGCCGTTGGTGATGCGGTGGGGGAGCACGATGGGCGTGCGGGTGCCGAAGCGAATCATCTCCAGATGAGGGATTTCGCGGAGCTTTCGGATGAGGTACTCGATTTTTTCATCCGACAGGATGAACGGGTCCCCTCCGGTAACCAGCACGTCCCGAATTTCAGAGTGCTCCTCGATCCAGTGCAGACCTTCGTCCACGTCCATGCGCAGCTTCAGGTCCCGATCCACCACGACCTCTTTTCGAAAGCAGTGCCGGCAGTAATTCGCACACACATCGGTGACCGTGAACGCAATGCGGTCGTAGTATTGCCGGGCGATGCTGTCCGGTCTTTTCTCATCGGTCGCGCGGTTTTCCTTCCACACGAGGTAGTTCGGGATCCCGTACCGGTTCTCGGTCTCCTTCATGGAGGGGATGACCTGTTTCCGGATCGGGCACTGGGGGTCGTCGGGATCCATGAGAGACGCGAAGTAGGGTGTGGTCCCCCACTTGGTCTTGAGCGTCGTGATGGCCTTTTCCTCGTCAGGGGTGACGTTGATGAACTCCCGAAGCCTCTCCAGGGTGTTCACGGATTGCTGCAACTGCTCCATCCATTCTTCCATGGGAACCTCTCCTTTTTTCGACATGCACTCGCTGCACGGCCTGCGGGTCGCGTCTTCCGGACCGGCCGGGACGGACCCGCTACAGGTACTTGGCGTACTCCCTCGGCGTGACGTGGGTCCGGTGCTCCTCCCAGTCCCGGGTTTTGAGGGTCATGTAGTTATGGAAAATACGATCGCCGAGCAGGTCGCGAAGGAAGCGGCTTCGCTCGGCCTCGACCAGCGCCTCGAAAAGGCTCTTGGGGAGATAACGGCGATCCCAGAGGCGCCCTTGGTGCTGCTTGCGGTAGGTGCTTCCGGTATCGGGTTTTCCGGGGTCCATGCGGTTCCGAATCCCGTCGAGACCCATGGCGATGAGCGCGGCCATCTGGAGGTAGACATTTCCGGACGGATCCGGGCTCCTCAGCTCGAGCCGCGTGCCCTGGGGATCGGCGCTGTAAGGGACTCGCACCATGGAGCTGCGATTTCGAAACCCCCAGCTCCTCACGACGGGGGCCTCGCGTTCCAGCACGTACGCTTTGTACGAGTTGTACGTGGAGGCCATGATCAACGAAGTGCCCCGGGCGTGCTTCAGGATCCCTCCGATGAAGTGGCGGGCTGTTTGACTGAGGTTCCCCTGATCGGACTCGGAGTAGAACAGGTTGCGGCCTTCCAGGTCCTGCATGGACACGTGGATGTGGAAGGCGCTTCGGTTCTGACCGTCAAAGGGCTTGGGCATGAACGTGGCGTGGAGCCCGTGTGCCGCGGCGGTCTGCTGGGTCACGTGATTGAAAAGGACCGTTCGATCCGCCGCCTGGAGGGGATCCACGGCCTCGAGATTGATCTCGTGCTGGGAAGGGGTCACCTCGTGGTGGGCCTTTTCAAAGCGAATACCGCACGCCCCGAGGATCGCGAGGATCTCGTTTCGCACGGCCTCTCCGTGATCGTGGGGAGGTGTGTGAAAGTACCCGGCCTTGTCGGTGTGCATGTGTTCGTGGAACTCGTTCGAGCGCAGCAGGAAGTACTCGTGCTCCGGTCCCACGGTGAACCGGTACCCGAACTCCTGCTCTCCCTGCGCCACGATCCGCTCCAGGATGGCACGAGGATCGGCCTGGGCGCGATCCCCCTTCTCGTTGAACACGTGGCCGATAAAGAAACCCATTCGTCCGTTTTTCGAGGGAACCACACGAAAGCTCTCAGGGTCGGGGATGAGGATGCGATCGCTGCTCTCCACGGATGCATACCCCGCCACCGAGCTGCCGTCGAAGCCGACGCCGGATTCGATGATCCGGTCCACGATATCCGGGTTGATGGGGAGGGTCATCAACCTGCCGTTGAGATCTACGAAAAATATCATCGTGGAGTCCGTTTCGCTCAATCGCCTCTTGATTTCCTCGATTTTGGGCATTCGTTTCATCCCCTTGATATTGCAGAGTGAATGGCGGCTGCGTTCCACACGGGCCGGGCCGCTCTTTTCCTACCAACTGTCCTAAAGGAATGCAACCTCTTTCCCGTGACGTGATGCCTCAAAATCCTTGATGATATTCCCCTTAAGCTTCACCACGAAGTTCACGAAGCACACGAAGAAAAGGCCGATCCCGCCAATCAGAAGGAACTTCAAAAAGGCAAAGAGGCTCTGTCATAGACACCTACACCTTCACATACACTTATCTTTGGCCCAGGAAGGAGGGAAGGAAGAGGCTGAGCGCGGGCCAGTAGGTGATCAGGAGCAGGGTGAGGAGGAGCAGCAGGAGAAAGGGCAGGGTGGCGCGGTAAAGGATTGCAATCGGACGGTTGAACCGCGAGCCTGCAATGAAGAGGTTCAGCCCGACCGGAGGTGTGTTGTATCCGATCCCGAGATTGGCCAGGAATACGACCCCGAGATGGACAGGGTTCACGCCGTAGGATTGGGCCAGGGGAAGGATGAGGGGCACGATGATGAGGATGGCGCTGAAGATGTCCATCATGCAGCCCACGACGATCAGGAAGAGGTTGAGTGCGAGCAGGAAGCCCAGACGGGTCTGCACTGTGGCCTCCATGAACCCGAGGATCTTCAGAGGAACAAAGGCGTCCACAAGGTAGTTGGTGAAACCCAGGGCGCCCCCCAGAATGATCAGAATGCCGCCGACCATTTTCATGCTTTCCCGCATGATGCGAGGAAGGTCCTGCCGCCATGTGATCTCCCGGTACACGAGGGTCTTGATTCCCAAGACGTAGACCACGGTGAGCGAAGCGGCTTCCGTGGCGGTGCACACCCCGGAGTAGATGGCGATCAGGATCAGGAAGGGAATGGGGATCTCCCAGGCGGCGGCGCGACCGGCGGCCAGGAATTCCCGAAAGGTGAACCTCGCTCTCTGGAGCTTCCACTTTTTTCCCATGGCCACGGAAAAGAGGCAGAGCACCCCCACCATCAGGGCGCCGGGGATCAGACCGGCGGCAAAGAGGGTCTCGATGCTCACCCCGGAGACAAACCCATACAGAATGAGGGGAAGGCTGGGCGGAAAGTGGAGACCCAGGCTCCCGGATGTGGTCATCAGGCCCAGGGAAAAGGACTCGGAGTACCGTTCCGAGACAAGGGCCGGGAAAAGCAGCCCGCCAAGCGCAATGATGGTGACTCCTGTGGCCCCGGTGATGGCTGTAAAAAAGGCGCACGTGACCAGCGCCACCACACCGAGCCCGCCCGGCAACCACCCGAGAAGGCTTCGGGAGAAGCGCACCAGACGCTCGGAGGTCCCGCCTTCACCGAGCAGGTAACCGGCGAACGTGAACTGGGGTATAGCCAGGAGCACAGGTGCGTTGGCCAGGCGAAAGATCTCAATGGGAATGGCGGAGAGATCCACGCCGCTTGAGGCCAGGCCGATCATGGCCGCGGCCATGATGCCGGCAAAGACGGGGAGGCCGAGCAGAACGAAGATGATGAGAAGCACCGCCAGAAAAGCGATCACGAGGTCCGGTCCCTCCTCAGCGCCTGCTCCAGGCTACGGATCAGGAATCGAAACGTGATCATGAGGAACCCTGCGGGCAGAATCCCCTGTCCGATCCAGGTGGGAACCCCGAGGAAGAGATCCCCTCCGAACTCCATTTCCATGAGGACGACCCGGACGGATGCCACGCACAGGATGCCGGATATCACTGCTGCCGCGAGGGAGAGGATCGCCTCGCGAAACGGCTTCAGTCGCTCCGGAAGCACGGTGGCCACGGCATCGATGCGTATGTGGCCGTCCTCCCGGGTCAGAAGGGAGGCCCCCAGGAACGCGAGCCAGAGCATCAGAACCCGAACGAAGATGTCGGTCCAGGACGTATGCCCCAGGAGGGTATCGGCCCAGGCAATCCCGGCGTGGGTGGCCAGGGTGCGCAGGAGGACCTGAAGGAAGGACAGGAGGATCATCAGGGCAAGGAATACCACGATGAGCCTTCCCTCCCACCGTGCAATGCATCGGTCAATGGAACGAAGAAGCTGCATTCGCGCCCTCCGAGGTCGGGTGAATAGGGGAGGGTTCCCCGCTCAAATTTCCTCTCCTCCCACGGGGTGGGGTCGGAAACATACGCGTGGTGCGCATAGAATCTCCCCGCAGTCCCAACGCACGCGGGTGATGAATGCGCGAGCGAAGCATTTTCAGGGGCGGCGTTGAAGGATGCCGTACACCTGCTCCAGGAGTGTCTCGGGGTAGAGATCTCCGGTAAGCTCCCGGGCGACCTGTTCATGGATGCGATAGAAGGCGTTCAATGCCTCTCCCTCGGGCATGGGGACGATTTGAATTCCGCTCTCCTCCAGCACCTGTATTTCTTCGCGCGTCTGTTTTCGTAGCTCGGATGTCAGTTGCCCCATGGCGTGCTGGAACTCGTTCCTGACCATGCCTGCAAGATCGTCCGGGAGCTTCTTGAAAAATCGCTTCGTGAGGAGCACGGCCACCGTGGAATGGGCCAGGGGGAGCGATGTCATGGCACTTGTGTAGGCGTGCCATTGAAGGGCGAGCGCCACCAGGGGGGGACCGTACACGGTATCGATCATGCCGGTGCTGAGGGAGGTGGTTACGTCCGTTGCCGCAAGGGGGATCGGATGGACGCCCATGGCCTCGAAGGTCTTGTGGGCGATGGGGTCTCCGGACCACGTCCAGACCTTGCAACCCGCGAGATCCTCCAGGGTCCGGATCGGTTTCTTGGAGAAGAGGTGCACGTTGCCGGCCTCGGTCCATCCCAGGAACTCGAAGCCGCGCCCTTCAAAGCCCTGTGTAAAATGATCCCGAAGCGCTTCGTGTACGCGGTCGGTTTCTTCTTCGTTTCGAAAGAGGAAGGGAAGGTCCAGGATACGGACCTCGGGCAGGATCTGGGTGAGGCCGAGGCCACCGAACCCGGCGCAGTGGATCTGGCCGATTCTCATTTTCCGCAGCACGTCGAGCTCGTCTCCGGCGATGCCGCCGGCGTAGATCAGAAGGCCGAGCCGCCCACCGCTCTTCTCGCGCAGGGTGGCGTCCAGTGCACGCATGGTCTTGATCCAGGTGGATCCCTCGGGAGCCAGTGCGGCGAACTTGATCAGGAACTCGGGCTTGTCGGCAGCGAAGGACGCTGCGCCCTGAAGCGAGACAAAAAGCGCGGTGAGCAGGACAAGAAGAAAACACGCGAACGAACGGTTTCTGGGTCGCAAGGCATCCTCCTGTTTCGGCCGGCCCGGGTCCTCTGTTTTGGTCATTCAACGGGACGGCTTCGGGCTAGAAAAACAGGGTGTCGACTTGTTTGCGCAGGTGCTTCGCCTGCACGCGGGCCACGGCATTGAACAGGCAGGCCTGCTTCATTATCAGGGGGTCGGTATTCTCGATCTCGTCTAGAAGGTCTATAAAGAGGCGCCGGTCTTGCACACGGACCGCATAGTAACGCGCAAGGTAAAGCTTGGCCAGAAGAAAATGTCCCTGGTGAAGGGCTATGGCGCGTTCAAAGCAGGCTTTCGCCTCCTCGGGATCCCCTCCCAGTAAAGGGGGACGGGCCGCAAGGACTGTGCCCATGGCCACATGGGGGAGGCCGAAGAAGTAGTCTCCATTCAGCGCGATGGCGCGCTCGATGCAGGCCTGAGCCGCGTTGAGCCGCGCCACGGCTCCGGGGTCGTCGAGGTTGAGGCGAATCCAGCTGCTCCATGCAAGGGCCGACCAGAAAAGGGGTTCCAGGTCCTCGGGTCCCAGGCTTTCCAGGAGGGGAGAAAGCCGCTCGGGGCGCAAGGCGGCCTCTTCAATGCCTGTACCGCGATCCTCCAGTGCGCGAAGGCCGTAATCCCGTGCCCGTAGAAGCAGGGCGGACGCCCTCTCCGGCGCCTCGTCTTCCAGGAACATCATGCTGTAGCCGGTGAACCCCATGGAGAGGGCCACCAGGACGCGCCGGTTTCCCGGGTCCACGCGCAGGATCCCTTCCATCATCTTGAGGTTGGCCGGGAGTGCCTCGCGCGCAAGCACGGGGTCGCATTCTTCGAACAGGGCCGTGCGCCACTCAGGGATCATGGTGGAGACGCTACGCACTCCCAGACGCATGCATCCGGCAAGGAACAAGGGGACCAGGAGGAGAAGAACCGCCGGGCGGAACATGGTAGGCAGGATTCGGTGAATCATGGCGTTTTCCTCAATGCGTTGCAGTGGCGATTCATGTCGTTTCCTGTCCGGCATGGATGAACGGGCTGAATTTCCCGAAGCAGGAGGACATATCGTATCACGACGCTTGAATCCCGAGCAACCCGGAAGCGAGCCTTGCCGAGACCTTCCTTTCCTCAGCTAACTCTTCATGAGTCTTGAAAAACGGAAAGAAACCGTTGTTTCAAATATTGCGCAATGAAGGATTAAAGGGTATATTATAAGTTTGGGGTCAATTCCGATACACCCCGTGTCACGCTGGTAAAAATGTGGAAATAAATTCAAGCGGTGTGTTTCGTTTGACCGTTCAAACCATTGAGGAGACTGGGCGGAGATGAGGATCCTAATTTTCGGAAGCAGCGGAATGCTAGGCAGTGATTGCAGGGCGATCATGGAACGCGATTATGAGGTGGTGGCGCCGGATCGGAAGACGCTCGATATCGTGAGCTGGGACAAGGTGATTGAGGCCATGCAGCAGATTGCACCGGACGTGGTGATCAACTGCGCCGGGTTTACGGAGCGAATGGCCGTTGAGCAGGACGAGTTCACTGTTCGAAAGGTCAATGTGGAAGGGCCGAGAAATCTGGCCCAGGGCTGTGCTCGGTTCGATTCCAAGCTTATCCATTTTTCGAGCTACTGCGTGTACAGTGGTGAAAAGAGCATTCCGCAACCCTACTTCGAAGATGATACCGTAGATCCCATATCCGATTACGGAAAGAGCAAGGTGTACAGCGAAACCGCAGTACGCGAAAATGCCCCTCAGTATGCCATTGTGCGCACCGGCTGGCTTTATGGCCTTCAGGGAAAAAACTTTGTCAAGGAGCTCGTGGCCAGGGCTGTAAAAGGGGGAAAGAAGAAGCAGACCATTCGACTGGAAGAGGACCAGTTCGGTTCTCCCACATGGACCTATCGGCTGGCCTATCAGGTTCGGGAGCTCATTCGGGAAGATTCACACGGCACGTATCACGCCACGGCCGAAGGCTACTGCAACCGTCTGGAGTTCGCACAATTCGTCCTCGAAAAGCTGAACATCAAGGCCAATCTGGAGCCCATTCGGAGCCGCCCGATGAAGGGGATGAAATGGCCGATGAACGGAATTCTGGAGAACCGCCTTCTCAAGAAGCAGGGGATCCACATGATGCAGGATTGGGAGAAGGACCTGGAGCTTTTTCTCGACCGCTACGGAGGAGATCTCGTAAAGGAAGCCAAGAAAAGGAAAAGGTAGAGGACTCTATATCTTACGTCCAATCATCGATCCCTCGTAGATCGCCGCCTTGGCACTGCGGGGTTCCAGGCAATCCCCGATCTGGTACACCGAAATCCCCAGTTTCATCAACTCGTTATAGAGCGTGTTGTCCGGGCGCATTCCAGTGACAATGATCACCTGATCGGCCTCGATCAGGTGTTCCCCCGTGTCACGGCTTCGGACAACGACCCCTTGAGGCTCAATACGCACCAGCTCCGTGCCGGTCATGACGGTCACGTTCCGCTTCTGGAGCGCCCCAAGAATCATCTTACGGGTGACGGTCTCGATCTGAGGACCGATCCTTCGCATCTTTTCTACAAGAGTGACCGGGCATCCGGCCTCGGCAAGGTGAAGGCTCACTTCACACCCCGTGGCACCGCCTCCGATGACCACGGATTTTAGAACGGCTGGAGGACGGCCGTCCTGAAAGACCTGGGGCAGGGAATGCACGATCGGGAGATTGATGCCCGGGACAGGGGGTGGGTTGGGTACCGATCCGGTGGCCAGCACGACCACATCGGGCCGGACCTCGGCCACGGTATCCGCTGTGACCACTGAGCCCAGATGGTAGTGCACCCCGTACTTCTGCCCCTGCTTTTTCTGGTACTCGATCAGCGTGAGTAACTCCTTTTTATAGCTGCTCACACTGCCCAAAAGAAGCTGTCCGCCGAGCGTGTCCTGCTTCTCGTAGAGGTGTACCTCGTGTCCCCGTTTTGCGGCTACCCACGCCACGTCCAGTCCGCCCGGGCCGCCCCCGACCACCATGACCTTTTTCACGGATTTCGCCGGGGAAAGGACCATTTCCTGTTCGCGTCCCAAGGTGGGGTTGACGAGGCACTCCACCCGACCCTTTCGAAAAATGGACTCCATGCAGGTGTTGCACGCAATACAGGTGCGGATCTCGTCCAGGCGTCCTTCTCGCGCCTTGTTCGGCATATTGGGGTCTGCAAGCAGGCCGCGACCGATGCACACCAGGTCGGCCATGCCCTCTGCGATGATCTGTTCGGCGATCTCAGGGCTGTTGATGCGGCCCACAGCCATCACCGGGACCTTGAGCGCCTTGCGAATGGCGGCTGCGGATTCCGCCAGGCAGGCCTGCTTCATGAACATGGGCTGGCTGATCCACTCCGGCGTGGCGTCGTTTCCCGCAGAGACCTGAACGATATCCATGCCGTGTTCCACCAGGGTCTCCAGAATGGGAATGCTTTCCGCCACAGTAAGCCCGCCTTCCACGTACTCCTGGGCGCTGATTTTGAACGAGATCGGCACGGCGTTCCCGACACGCCGTTTCACCTCATCCATGATCTCCAGGGCGAAGCGCATGCGCCTTTCCGGGTCCCCTCCGTACTCATCCTCGCGAATGTTGGAAAAGGGGGACAGGAACTGGTTGATGATATAGCCATGGGCTCCGTGGATTTCGATGAGCTCGAACCCCGCATCCAGGGCACGGACGGCTGCGTCCCCGAATTTGCGGACGATATCGCGGATTCCCTCCACGCTCAACGGCTCCACCTCTCCTCGAATCGTGGGGCAGGGGAGGTTGGAGGGGGCCACGGGTCTTTGCCCGATGACCCGGGGCGAGGTCTGGCGGCCGCCGTGGTGGATCTGGACCGCAGGGATGCACCCTTCGGCCCTCATGCTTTGAGCGATCCTCGAGAGTCCCTCCACGAAACGATCATCGTAGATGCGTGCCTGGTGGGGAGATACAATGCCCTCCGGTGAAACCGCGCATGCCTCAACAATGACCATGGCCGGCCCCCCGGCGGCCCGTCGGCGATAGTGCTCCACGGTCTTATCGGTAATGGACCCGTCCGCTTCGATGAGAAACGACGCCAGCCCGGGCATGACAATGCGGTTGCTGAGCGTCAGGTTCTTGATTTGAAAGGGAGTGAACAGATGTTCCAGCATGATCCTTTCCTCATGTTCTTATGGGTCCAGGGTTTGAACGCCTTGCGCAAAGAACGAGCAACCGTTGCATCCGCTTGTCAGATTTGGTTGTCGTTTTGGATCGCGACCAACAACGAGGATGAGCCCTAGGAATATTCTATTTCGGTTTAAAAATGCAACCCCTCCGTACCAGAAATTCTGCACATGATAACTATCATAAATTACTTGAACTATCTTAATCATCAATATGATTTCATTATCTTTTTTTATGATATTTTACCGGTAATCAGCCGAGGAGGGTCTCAAAGAAATCGTTCCCTTTGTCATCGACCAGAATGAACGCGGGAAAGTCCTGTACGCGGATGCGATAGATCGCCTCCATGCCCAGTTCGGGGAATTCGAGGACTTGGACGTCCCGAATGCACTCCTTTCCAAGCCTGGCCGCAGGTCCGCCAATGGAGCCGAGGTAGAATCCGCCGTATTTTTTGCACGAATCCGTGACCATAGAGGAGCGGTTGCCCTTAGCCAGCATGACCATGGACGCGCCGCGGGCCTGGAAAAGGGGTACGTAGGGATCCATGCGGCCCGCTGTGGTGGGGCCGAACGAGCCCGCGGGGTATCCGGCGGGTGTCTTGGCGGGACCGGCATAGTAGACGATGTGGTCCCGGAAGTAATCCGGGAGTTCTTCCCCCCGGTCCAGACGCTCCTTGAGCTTGGCATGGGCGATGTCCCGGGCCACCACGATGGGCCCGTTCAGGATAACGCGGGTGGAGACCGGGTACTTGGTCAGCTCGGCGCGGATGGCGTCCATGGGGCGGTCGAGATCAATGGAAACCGATGCGCTGTCCGGGGGCATGGATTCGGGCAGGAAACGGGCCGGATCCGTCTCCAGCTTCTCCAGGAAGATCCCTTCAGGCGTGATTTTCCCTCGAATATTGCGGTCCGCGCTACAGCTCACCCCCATGCCCACAGGGCAGGAGGCCCCGTGCCGTGGGAGACGAATCACGCGCGCGTCCAGGCAGAAGTGCTTTCCGCCGAACTGGGCCCCGATGCCGAGATTGCGGGACCGTTCCAGGAGCGCCTGCTCCATGTCGCGTGCCCGGAAGGCGCCCCCCCCTCCGTTGCCCGCATTGGGGAGTGTGTCCAGGTAACCCGCTGTGGCCAGTTTGACGGTTTTCAGGTTGGCTTCGGGCGAGGTTCCGCCGATCACGAACGCGAGGTGGTAAGGAGGGCAGGCCGCGGTTCCCAGGGTCTTCATTTTGCCCACCAGATAGTCCAGCAGGGCGTCGGGGTGCAGGATAGCCTTGGTCTCCTGAAAGAGAAAGGTCTTGTTCGACGAGCCGCCCCCCTTGGCAAGAAAGAGGAATGTGTAGGCACGGCCCGATGTTGCCTGAATTTCGATTTGTGCAGGGAGATTGCACCCCGAGTTTTTCTCCTCATACAGGCTCAGGGGTACGTTCTGGGAGTATCGGAGGTTGTTTCTCGTATAAGCGTTGAACGCCCCCAGGGACAGGGCTTCTTCGTCGCCCCCTCCGGTCCAGACCTGCTCGCCCTTTTTGCCGATCACAATGGCCGTACCCGTGTCCTGACACATGGGGAACACGCCCTCGGCCGAGATCACCGCGTTTTTGAGCATCTCCAGGGCCACGTACCGGTCATTGTCCGATGCCTCGGGGTCCTCCAGGATGGCGGCGACTTGACGAAGGTGGGAGGGTCTCAGGAGATGAGCCACGTCCCTAAGGGCGGTCTCGGCAAGCAGGGTGAGGCCTGCGGGCTCGATTTTCGTGACGGGGTGTCCCTCGAAGCTTCCCTCT
>JASFQI010000083.1:0-16069 GCA_050115555.1 Desulfobacteraceae bacterium | reverse complement strand
CCACAGGGCGAGGAAATTGAACACCGTGGCCTGGCAATGGGCGAAGATCACCGTGGAAAGCAACAGAAAGAGAAACGAGACATCCCGAAGGAGCGGCCTGTAGACCACCCGCCTCTCCGCTCGTTGCATCGCCGCCTCCCCCGCTCGTCGTGCGGCATATCGCACGGCGATCCATGCCAGGGCCACCACCCCGCACGCGGCCCCGTAAAGCGCATTGAACCCCGAACGATCCAGGAGGAGTTCCCCGAAGAGGGGGGCCAGGGCCACCGCGGCCATGAGCGAGGCCCCCACGATTCCGTAGGCCTGGGCGCGGCGCTCCTCAGGAAAGAGGCGGGCCACCGCTGAAAAGCTCCCCGCCACGAATGCGGAAAAACCCAGACCATGGACCCCGCGCACGGAAAAGAGGATTGGGCCGACGCGCTCGAGAAAGGGGTAACAGGCCGTGGCCGCAAGCATCACAACCATGCCTGCGGACATGATAAGGAACTCGCCGTGCCTTCCCCCGAAGCGGCCCATGAACGGCCGCGAAAGGACCGCCGTCAGGGAAAATACGCCCATCACCCATCCGATGGTACGGCTTCCCGCACCCATGGCATCCAGTGCAATCGGGTACAGATAGAACAAGGCGACATTGGAGAAGACCAGGAAAAAGGCCAGATTCAAGAAAAGGAACCCCGGATGAGCCGGGGAAAAGGGGGCTGAAACCGGTTCTTTCTCGTGCGCGCTGATCTGCATACATGCCTTATGAAAGGGTGTGTTGTTCCCGAAGCGGTCCGCCCGATCCCTGTCTTTCCTCTTCGGCAGGAGGCGCACAGGAACGGCCTGCAACGCTTTGTTGCGGTTTACTTTAGCGTCGGCAAACGGCGCTCGCAAGGGGAATCTCTTCCACCGCCGTACCGGCCCCGGAGGACCTTTTCCCTGTATCCATACCTGTGATAAAATGAAAACAAATTTTATCGCTTGCACAAAATCCCGGCATGGATTCCGGAGAGGCGTTCCTTTCTCCCCCTTGGAGGTCCCAAGGGAAGGTCGCAGTGAGTGTGAACCATCCAAATGACAGCAACGGGCATTGTCAGGGAAGAGCGATTTCTTGATCACGAGATGGGGGCCTTTCATCCGGAGAATCCCGAAAGACTCCGGGTTCTCTACGATCTCCTCGACACCCCGGACTGGAGGGGGAACTGGGCTCCCATTCCTGCGCGTCCAGCCGACACGGACCATCTGCTGGCCGTCCACGATCCCGCTTATCTGGACCGGTTGTCCGGCACGCAGGGGCGATCTCACACGTTTCTGGACCCGGATACTTCAGCCTGCAGCGCATCCTGGGGCGCTGCCCTGTACGCAGCCGGGGGCCTCTGCAATGCGGTTTCAGAGGTCTGTGCCGGACGGATCCGCAACGCGTTCGCGCTCGTGCGCCCACCTGGGCATCACGCGGAAAGGAACCGCGCCAAGGGCTTCTGCCTTGTGAACAACATCGCGGTGGCCGCCCGGTACGCCCAAACGGCCCTGGGTCTCTCCCGCATCCTGATCGTCGACTGGGACCTACACCACGGAAACGGCACGCAGCACACCTTTGAGGAGGACCCTTCCGTCCTCTACATCTCCACCCACCAGTACCCGTATTATCCCGGAACCGGGGCCTTCGAGGAAACCGGTGTCGGTGAGGGTCGCGGCTATACGATGAACATTCCCTTGCGCGCAGGGTGCGGCGACGGGGTGTACGCCGCCCTTTTCGAGGAGATCATCCGACCGGTGGCGCAGTCCTACGGGCCGGACCTGGCCCTGGTGTCCGCCGGCATGGATATCCACCAGTCCGATCCGCTCGGCGGCATGGGCGTCACCCCCCGGGGCTTCGCCGCGATGACCCGCACCCTCATGGAGGTCGCGGAGACCTCCTGCGGGGGAAAACTCGTCTTGACTCTGGAGGGGGGGTACAACCTCGGAGGTCTTCGGGACTCCGTCGGGGCCATTCTAAATGAGTTGACCGACCGGTCCCGGACCGAACCGGGCAGCGTTTCCGTTGGCGCGCAAAAAAGCATCTTGGATCCGGTGATTCGAAAGGTGCAGGAGATCCATGCAGGGACATGGTCGGTCATCGGAAACACCCCATAAGAGGATAACCGTTACAAACCATAAAGAGCACAGAAAGCAAACAGGGGTATCCCCCATCCTTTTTTTTCTTCATTCTTCGTGCTCTCCGTGTTCCCTGGGGTGAAGAATACATGTCATGGCTTTTCCGAAACGTTGTCATGAATTCACAGCCGGTCTTCCATAGACAGAAAAACAAACGCTTATGAGCGGCGGACGATACGGAAAGAACGGGGAAGTAAAGCGCCTTCGACGCTTGAGCCCGCGGGGAAAGATCCACCGCAGGCTTCGTCGTCCTTCCGTCCCCCCATCGTCTTCCCGGGATCTTCCCGGCCGCAGGCCCCGACAGGTTTCCATTCGGCATGCACGCTCCTCGGACGCCTGGTTCATCCACCGCCTCAGCGAAGTTGCATTCCAGGCCTACGGCTCTTACGGGGACATCATTCGGGGTTGGCTCGATTCCGGGCAGGCGATCTCCTTGATTGCACAGATCTGCGGGAGGCCTGCAGGGTTTGCCATGATGGAGCGGATCCCGGCCCGTTCCGATCCGCCGCGCGGCGCTGAACTCCTGGCCATTGCCGTAGATCCCGCCGATCGGCGCCGGGGCGCGGGCCGGGCCCTCCTGCGACGGATCGAGACGTTGGTTCATGGCCAGGGGGCCGAGCGGATATGGCTTCACACGGCCACGGACAATCATTCAGCCCGGAACCTGTTCGAGCGTTCGGGGTATCGGTCCGTTCGCCTCAAGCGGGCGTTCTACCCCAACGGTCAGGACGCCCTGCTCATGGTCAAGCAGCTCCAGAACCCTCCGCCTGAGTCGTGAGAAGGGCCAGGGTGGGGGGAGTTTTTACCTTTGACTCCCTGTTTGTTTGGATTATAATTGCGTTTGCTTCCTTTAAGCGCAGTTCCCCTGGCTTCTCGCGCCAGAAAGGGAATACAGCGCTCCAGGGTGATGAATGTAGAGGTCAGGATCCACAAAGACCCGGCACCCTGCGATGGCGACACAGCAATCGGACCCGGCGAGACCACGAACCCGGACGCATCGGGTGGGTCCCTCTTCCAACGGCGGGACCCCGCGCAAAGAGAACCCAGGAAAAGCACTTTTAGAACGAAAACAGGGATACCGCCCCCATAAGATCCTGACGACACCCGGGCGGACGGTGCATAGAGGGAGCGGCACCGGCGATCTTCCCCTTTCCGGAGGAAATCCATGGCCCAGATCGACGCCTTTTTCAAGCTTATGAACGAGCAGGGTGCGAGTGACCTCCACCTTATATCCGGTCAGCAACCGGTGCTCCGCATTCAGGGGGAGCTGGAACGCGTGAAGTACAAGCCCTTGGACAACGACAACCTCAAGGGCATGCTTTACGAGATCGCGGCAGAGGAAAAGATCAAGATCTTCGAGGAGTCCGGCGATGTGGACTTTGCTTACGAAATCCCGGGACTTGCCAGGTACCGCGCCAACTTTTTCCAGCAAAAGTACGGTGTGGGCGCCGTGTTCCGTGAAATTCCGTCCACGATCCTCACCTGCGAGCAGCTGGGGCTGCCGCCGGTCGTCAAGCGGCTCTCCACATTGCCGAGAGGGCTCGTCCTCGTTACTGGACCCACGGGAAGCGGCAAGTCCACGACCCTTGCCGCCGTCGTCGACGAGGCGAACCGAAGCCGCAAGGATCACATTCTGACCATCGAGGACCCGATCGAGTTCGTGCACCAGAGCCAGAAGGCCGTGGTCAATCACCGGGAAGTGGGCCTCCACACCCGGTCCTTTTCCGCAGCCCTCCGCGGGGCCCTGCGTGAGGATCCCGATATCATCATGGTCGGGGAGATGCGCGACTTGGAGACCATCAGCCTCGCCATCGAGGCCTCGGCCACCGGTCACCTCGTGTTCGCGACACTCCACACGACGAGTGCGGCCAAGACCGTGGACCGGGTCATTGAGGTGTTTCCCGTGAGCCAGCAGGAGCAGGTTCGCAACACCCTGGCGGACGGTCTGCGCGCCGTGGTGGCTCAGACCCTCTTTAAGAGGATCGACACGAAGGGGCGGGTCGCCGCGCTGGAGATCATGATTGCGAATCCGGCCGTGCGGAACCTGATCCGCGAAGGCAAGACCTTTCAGATTCCCTCCATGATCCAGACGGGGAAGAAGTACGGCATGCAGTCGCTGGACGACGCCATCATGGAGCACCTCAAGGCGAAGCGAATCAGTCCGGACGACGCTTACAACAAGGCGAACGACAAGGGCAAATTCCGTCCGTTTCTGAAAAACCCGCCGTCCGACTTCACCGAAGTGTAGGCCCCTAAGCTCTCGCCTTTTCAACCTTTTCCAAGGGAGTACGCCCCCATGAGACGGCAGCAGATCGATCACATCCTTACGACCATGCTCGAGTCCCATGACAACGTGTCGGACTTGAACGTCACGGTGGACAAGCCGTTTCAGGTGGAATCGGCCGGTGAGCTCCTGCCGGTCCCCCTGAACCCGCCCGTCCATCGCCTGACGCCTTTTCAAACCGAGGTCTTTGCGCTGAACCTCATCAACGGGGATCGTCGTCTGACGAAAAACCTGCTCATGCAGGGATCCTGCGACATGTCGTACCAGCTGGCCGGCAAGGCCCGTTTCCGAGTGAACATCTTCTCCCAGAAAGGATGCTACTCCACCGTGATGCGGCAGCTGGCCACCCGGGTGCCGACCATCGAGGAGATGAAGCTGCCGCCGGCCTTCAAGAAAATGGCCGAAGAGAGAAACGGCATCATCTTTGTTACCGGGGCCACCGGGAGCGGCAAGTCCACATCGCTCGCCGCCGTGCTGGATGAAATCAACGAAAGGAAGTCCGTGCACGTGGTCACCCTGGAAGACCCGGTGGAGTTCGTTCACTCCCAGAAGAAATCCACCTTCAATCAGAGAGAGCTCGGTCTCGACTTCGACGCCTTTTCCACCGGGCTTCGCGCGGCCCTCCGTCAGGCCCCAAAAGTCATTCTCGTGGGTGAGATGCGGGACCGGGAGACGGTTGAAATCGGCCTTTCCGCCGCAGAAACCGGCCACCTCGTGCTCACCACCCTTCACACGGTGGATGCCGGGCAAACGATCAACCGAATCGTGGGCATGTTCGAGCAGGAGGAGGAGAAGCAGATTCGCATCCGACTCACCGACACCCTTCGCTGGATCGCATCCCAGCGGCTGCTTCCCAAGGAGGGCGGAGGACGGATTGCCGCCTTCGAACTCATGGGGACGAACCTGCGGGTGAAGGACTTGATCTTGAACGGCGAGTCCGAAGGCAAGACCTTTTACGACATCATCGCGGGCAGCCAGGCCTTCAACATGATGACCTTCGACCAGAGCATCGCCGAGCTCTACCAGCAGGGCTTCATAAGCGAGGAGACCGCTCTGAGTTACGCATCAAGAAGGGCGGTGGTGGGCCGCGCCATGGACGCCATCAAGGCCTCCCGGGGAGAGAAAACCACATCCATTGATGATTTGTCCCTGGACGATTCCTACGGGAAGGACAAGGAGGAAGGGCAATGGAGATGACCGCCCGGAACCGGCACACTTCGAAACGAGGCGGGATCAAGGAGGCACATTCATGGAAGTAACTTGCGATCACTGCAAGAAGACATTGCGAATTCCCGACGAGAAGGTCCCTCAAAACCAGGTCATTCAGATTGCCTGTCCTGCATGCAAGAACAAGATCACCATCGACACGCGGGTACCCGAGGCGCCAGCGGCCCCGGATATGGATGAAGCAGGGGCGGAAGCGGCTGACTACGGGGAGGACACATCCATCGGGTTCTACGAAGAGGGGACCCGACTGGCCCTGGTCCTGGATAGTGACGAGGCGCGAAAAAACCTCGTTCGTGCGGCCGTGGAAGATCAGGAATTCCGTTTCGTGGAGTCCCTGGGAACGCGGGAGGCCATCGGCAAGATGCGCTTTCATGTGTTCGACCTGATCGTGTTGGCCGATGGATTTGACGGGCAGCCCCTGGAGCACAGCCCCATCATCAATTCCCTCAATCACTCCCCCATGCCTTTCCGTAGAAAAACGTTTCTGGCCCTGATCGGCGATCAATTCCAGACCATGGACAACATGATGGCCTTTGCCTTGAGCGCAAATCTCGTGATCCGTTCGAGCGATGCGGAAAAACTCTCTGCAATCCTGAAAAAGGCCCTGGCTGAAAACGAGCGTTTCTACAAGGTGTTCATGGATGTGATGAAGGAGACCGGGAAGGCGTAAGCACCTCCATGAATGCCCTCTCTCATCCCCTCAATCCCTCGCACCGGACCCCTTGAGGATCGACCCGGCACTGCAGTATCCGTCCTCCCTCCATCTGTTCAAGAAGGCGCTCCCATCTGGATCGAAGGGCCTGAACCCGCCGAAGGGACCCTGTCGCCCAGACCGCTCCCCCGCCGCCTGCACCGGTGAACCGAGCCCCACACCCTTCGGCCTCGGCCGCTTCGATCAGCCTTCGAGTCTCCGGAATCAAGGCATCCGGGGTAATGTCACGCCGGATGTCCATCTCCTCACGAAGGGCCTGGGCCGCCCCGGACCAATCCCGTGCCTGGAGAAATCCGGCGAAACGATGCACCGCCCGGTTGGCGGCGGACCAGCCCTTGCGGTTTCGCCCCGATAAAAACGACTCCACCCAGCCGCGGTTGATCCGGCCGGAGTCGTGACCCACACCACTGTGGACCACGATCATGCGACGGCCGAGCTCCCTGCACCCCTTCGCGTCCAGCAAGGCCTCCCGCATAACCGGGGTACGCCCCCTTCCATAACGCCATCGCCACAGGTTCACTCCGCCGTAAACGGCCGCGGCCTGGTCCTGCATCCCGCAGAACCCCCCTGAAAGGGCGTCCTCGAGCTGGTAGCCCAGGGCAAGCACTTCCCGTGGTGGTAAGGGCCTGTTCCCCAATCGTTCTCCCAGGTGAGAAAGGGCCTTTATGAGGGCCGTGAGGGCCGTACTGGAGCCCCCGAGTGCCGATCGAACCGGGGCCTGGGATTCGATGCGAACCTCGAGTCCGTGAAAACCGAACCGCGACACGGCTGCAAAGAAAAGACCGAGGGGTGCGTCAAAAGGAAGCGTATCCGCATCACGCGCCTCTCCCTCGGGGCGAAACCCCCGCGAAGACATGCGCACGCACCCTTCCCGATAGGGCAAAAGATGCACACGTGTGCGTAGATCCAGTGCCACATTGACCGTGGCCGGGTCCTCCCGCTCGCAGGGAAGGGCCAGCGCCTTGATGTCCCAGGTGCCGCCCACGTCGACCCGGCACGGCGCCGTGGCGACCACGGGTTTCCGTTTCAGGAAGTCCTTCACGGACACGAGTGAACCAGACAAATTCGTACTCCGAATCCGGCCGGAACCGATGGCCCGACCGCCCCGGAGGACGGGTTGACCCCTTGTTCCGGGAAGAGAATGAAAGGATCGCGTGTGAGAACCCGGCCCTGAAGGCTCAGAGGGGAGGGACCCATCGGTTCGTGAAACCGTCGTAGGACCAGCAGTCGGTGAGTGCTTTGCGGGACGTGAACTGAGGGTTCTTCGCCCACAGGAGCATCTGTTGATGGGCCTCGGCCAGCCTGCGAAAGTCCTCGGCATCCCCACCCATGTCCGGGTGATGGAGCTTGGCCTTCTGCTTGTAGGCACTTTTTATTTTTAGAACGCTCTGCGCCGAGAGGAGGTCGTTCACCCCGATGTTCAGGGTTTTCATGGACTCCCTTTCTTTGCGGGAAAACCGCGGGCGCGTGCGGCAGTCCGGCTTTACGGATTCGGGCTGCAGGGAATGATCATGATTTCTGCGCAGCAGGAACAGCGTGGCATATCCCTTGGAATGGTGGTTGCTGACCAGATCATGCCATTCCTCTCCGCTCTGGAGGACCAGGGCCTTCAGATCATCGGCCGGCTTTCGGTCCCCACGTCGCCGGCAGGAAAAGCGTGAGATGTGGCCGGAGCGCAGGGGAAGGATATCCAGGACCACGTGCTCGTCGTCGAAATAGAAGGCCGCATAGCGCGCATTGAATGCGCGGAGGAGCCCCTTGGAAAGGGACAGAACCCACATCATCTGCTCGCGACACTCTTTGGAGCAGTAGCGACGACCGCCGTTCATGTCCGGGGTGCCGCAGGAAAGACATCGCCGCTTTCCCCTGGAACCACGGCGAGAGGGAACAAGGGGAAGGCTCGCATTGCCTGTAGAACGGAGGGCTGTCACCGAAATCCAACTCCTGAACGCTGAAAAATACCTTGCCCGCGCATACCCCGACCGGGGTCAACGAGCAATATCCACGGAATCCGCACGCCATATCCCTGAGGACTCTCCGCCCCCTCAAATCGCGCGGGGAGTCTAAAAAAGAAAAATCTATTATAGTCGGATTTGCCTGGTTTTTCAAGCATGGGCCGGATGGTTCAAGAGGCCTTGAACCCTTGCCCGCAAGCGATGTCTGCCCCTGTTCATGGGAGGTCGCACGCTCGATCAAGACCGCACCGTTGCGTGAAGCCCCTCAGGCCCCGGCAGGGGATTGCCTACCCTGAAACCGGAGCCGGTCCGTCGGCCGTAATCCGGTCGACGATGCGGTCGTACGCCTTGCGCACGGGGCGTTCCTTGTCCTTTCGCAATTCGGCCAGTCGCCCTTGATCCCCTAGCTCGACCAGGGCCGGGTCGGCCGGGATTTCCGCCAGCAGGGGAAGGCCCATCTGCTCGGCCACCTTTACGCCCCCACCGGATCCAAACAGGGGAATCTCCTTGCCGCAGTGCGGACAGACCATGGCCCCCATGTTTTCCACCAAGCCCGCGATCTTCAGGTTCACCTCCCTGCAGAAGTTGATGGACTTTCGCACGTCGGCCAGGCTGATTTCCTGCGGCGTGGTTACGATCAGGGCCTCGGCATCCGGAATGGTCTGCGCCACTGTCAGCGGTTCGTCACCGGTCCCCGGAGGCGAGTCCACGACGAGGTAGTCCAGGTCCCCCCACTCGATATCCGAGATGAACTGACGTATGGCACTGATCTTAAGAGGGCCACGCCAGATCACCGCCGCATCCTTGTTCTCGCCCAGAACCATCTCGATGGACATGACCTGCAGCCCATCCTCCCCCTGATAGGGACGCACACGACCTTCTCCCTCGATTCGAAGGCCGCCTCTTGCTCCAACGAGACGGGGAATGCTGGGGCCGTGAAGGTCTACGTCCAGCAGGCCCACGCGAAAGCCTCGATGGGCCAGGAGCACTGCTAGCATGGAGGCGACGGTGCTCTTTCCCACACCCCCCTTGCCGCTCATCACCAGGATTTTCCGCCCGATTCGCTTGAGCCCGGCCTCGATCATCCGATCCTGTTCCGCTCGCTCCAGGTCCCCGGGCGTCGGTTGCTTCATCGTGGGCAATTCTTCCTTTTCCTTCATGATTTCCTTGTCTCTCCTTGTCTGCGCGTGCCGAACGGGGAGGCCATACCGATTCCACGCCCCGATCTTTTTCAGAACAGCAAAGCCCCCCATGGGATGGATGCCCAACCCACGGGAGGCCTTTCATCGTGACGGCGCGGGAAAGAGTGCGCCGTTGTCGGTTTACAGCTCGAGCCAGGAATCCGAGTACAGGGAGTGACCCAGGATGACCCGGGCCGTCTTGGCGTAGCCCTGGAGCTCTTCGGAAAGCGAGCCCATGTCAACGACCTCCTCGTCCATGACCTTGTGGATGACCTCCACGATGTCCGGACGCTGCCCCCGCGCAATGGCCACGAGCGCTTCGTCGTATGCGTCCGCGATCACGGAGTACATCCCGTTCCGCTCCAGCATGACCATGTAGGTCTGGTTCAGGATCGGGCGGAGGTTATCCGGGGGTCCGTTGGAGACGTTGGACAGGCCGCAGGTCGATTTGGCACCCGGGGCGATGTCCTGGAGCATCCCCTGGAAAGCGAGAAGGCTCATGAGCTGGGGCTGCTGAATGTTCACCGGCGTAACGATCCCATCCACGAAGATGTCCTCGTTCGGCACGCCGGCCTCGTTCGCCGCGTAAAGGAGCTCCACGGCCAGGGCCGCCCGCTCGTTTTCGTCACGCGGCAAGCCTTCCGGCCCCCACATGAGAGCGATCATGGCCGCCTTGTACTTCACGGCCAGGGGAATCATCTTCTCGTAGCGCTCCGGCCGGGCCATGATCGAGTTGATGATGGCCTTCCCCTTGTGGGCCGCGAGTCCGGCTTCCATGGCCTCAATGTTCGAGGTGTCCAGACAGAGCGGCGGCGTGTCCCCGATCTCGTTCTGGACCGTGGTGACGACAAACTCCATGAGTTCCGGTCCGCCCTTGCGGGCCGGGCCCAGGTTGATGTCGATCCAGTCCATGCCGAGGTCCTTCTGCCGCTTGGCCTCCTCGACGATCGGGGCCGGGTCCTTCTCCTTGAAGGCCTTCCCGATCTTCCGGCTGATCACGTTCAGGTTTTCTCCAATTATTAGCATAGGCTCTCTCCATCACGAACGAGGGTGTCGGGTTATCAGGGAAACCTAATTTCCCATGTCCTTGAGGTACTTGGGGATCAGGGAGGCGTCCCTGGGTCCGATCAGGATCTCCCAGTCCGGAAGCTCCTCTTCCATGTCCCCGCTGATCGACGCCGCGTACCCGGGGATGATGATCTTGCGGTGTTTCACCTTGTCGGCGATGCCGCACTTCTTGACGAACATACCCACGGCATCCCCCACGAACTTCCCGGCCGCCCACGCGGTCATGACGGAAAGCCCCTCGGTGTCCATGATCAGCAGCCAGCTAGAGATTCGGCTGGCCTCGATCTCCCCGCTCACAATGAAGTAGGTCAGCGAGAAGTTCGTGGTGATGAGCACCGGCGAGTTCTCGTCCGGTGTGCCGATCTCGTAGATGCCCTGGGTCACGGTCATGGGCCGCTGCGGGTCCGTGTAGATGTTGAGGCGCTCCAGGAGCAGGGGAAAGAGGCTTTCCCCTGTGAAATCTGAAAGGATGACGATCCCTGCGTACTTGGCGATGAGCAGCGCCCCGAGCACGGTCTCCATGTCCAGGTTGCCCGCCATCTCGCACGGGAAGGCGATCGTGGGAAAGCCCACGGAACGATTTCCCGCCTTGAGGGCCGCCCTTCGGATCCCCACATGATCCTCGAACACCTGCTTGGGTTCCCGCGAGCCCGGGTCCAGGACCAGGTCCTTGACCCCCATGCCCGTGAGCTTGTCCGTGAGCTCCACGAGGCCGTCGATGTTGTCGGCCTTCACTGCCAAAGGCAGGCCGTTTTCCTGGGCCAGCGCCCCCAGGTCGTCCACATTCTCCTTGGTCGCCGCGTAGAGCAGCGGCTTCTTGAAGCCGGCCGCCTCCACGCCCGCCTTGAGCACATCCACCTTGTCGCTCATGAGCACGAGGTTGAACTCGCTCTCCTCGGCGATCTTTTTGGCTGCGGCGGAAAAGGCCGCGGCATCACCGCTCACGTCCTTGAGCGCAACCAGCTCGGGCCGAAGGTTCAGGCCCACACGCTCGAACTGAAGTGCATTCCATTCCTTGAGCTTGGCGTCCAGGGCATCCGCGTCGATATCCGACGTCACCAGGGCACCCAGCCCGGTCGGGTTGTAAAACGTCTTCTCATGACGAAACATGACGGTCTCACCGCCGACCTTGAACGCCCGGACGCCCGCCCCGATCGCTACCGGTCGAATCGGCGGGGCCGAGGCCTCGGCAAGCTGTTCCCGGGCCTCGTCCGACACGTACGGGCAGGCGTCCAGCTCCGCCTTACCCGATGCCAGGTTCATGGCAAAGGCCAGGCAGGTGGGGACGCCGCACTCACCGCAGTTCGTCTTGGGAAGCATTTTGAAGATCTGTATACCAGTCAGTCCCATGTTGCTCTCCTCATCACGAAGGTTTTCTTTGTTCTCGTCCCCGCGCCGAATGTCAGCCGACGATGGGGTCCATCTTCAGGGCGGGATGATCCTTCTCCTGCAGGAACGGCATGATCTCTTCCTCGGTGATTCCTACGGTCTCGTCCGCAATCCGGTCGAGCAGGTCCGCAATGCCTTCCTCCTCGGCGCGCCTCTCAAAGCGCTCCTTGATCTCGTCCTTGAGGGACTTGGGCATCCACACCAGGCGCCTGAGTCCACCGTCGCCCTTGATGAATTTGCGCTGGGTGATGTTGAACTTGGAGTGCCCGACAAAACCCGGGGACGACTGACCGCCGCCCATAACGCCTGCAAGCGTGGTGAACTTCATGCCGGACGGGGTTTCTCCGATGTAGTCCCGGTGGACGGTCATGACGCCATTGCACGTGGGAAGGACTGCGGCAATACACTCACAGCACCCGCACGTGGTCATGGGGTCCTGGACCAGGCTGTAGAAGTTTACGTGGTTGATGGCCTGCCGGGACGCCTTGTACACGAACTCGTCCACGCCCGCCCACGAGCCCATCACCGGGTCCGTACACTCGCCCTTTTCCACGGGCTGGTTGGGTCCGGTGGGGTTGATCTCGAAGGACGCCTTGCAGTCCATCCAGTTGTAGGCCCCGCAGAGACCGGTCCGCTCCGGGCTGACCACGCACACGTGGTTCGGTGCGAAGGACTGGCACAGGGTGCAGGAGTAAAAGGGATCCGTGTCCTCGTCGGTCATGCTCTCCACGCGCTCGTCACGGTGCTTGTACTCCTCGCGCGCTCTCTTGGTCAGAGCCTGCACGTCTTCGTCTTTCGTGTAAAGGGTCACCTGGACCTTGTCGAGAATCGTTCCGAAATCCTGATGCAGCTTGGCGTGAAGAATGGTCCCGAGGTCCTTGAGCGTGAAGCCCTTTTCCACGGCCGGCTCTCCCACACGGATCCAGGAGATGTCCCGCTGCCCGATGTGCATGATGCCCTGGGCATAGTTGATCAGGTGGTGGATCTGCCTCTCCAGGATAGGCTCGAAGTCCTCCTGCATCTGTCGTCCGGCCACCTGGACGTAGATCCCGAGCGGCAGCTTGTCGCCCTTCTTGCAGTCCTTGAGATTGGGGCCTACGACCTCCACCTTGCCGTCCTCGATCTCGTTCATGTCGGCCATCTTGCAGAGCTCGGTGCACTGGGTCTTGCTGCCGCCCATTTCCAGGTAGAGGTCGTCCTTACGCACACGCTCGCCCTCGAAGGCAGGACCGTAGGCCAGAGGGATGTCGATCTCAGTGATCGTGACCTTGAGGCCACGGATCTCGATGGACTTGGAGGGCATCTCATCGTGGCCCACATTGGCCACCACGTGCTCGTAGGTGCACACACCCGTGGGCAGGATCTCCGGGATATCCGTGTCCGCAAGGGTCGGGAAGCCCCAGTTCACGCAACCGGCCGCGTTGGCCGCCCATTCGGCGTTCACTTCGCCGAGCGCATTGACGAACGCGAAGATCCGGTTCTTCTGGTAGGCCAGCATCTTCTTGTAATCCCCCGGCTCGATACCTCCGAAGGACATGCCGGCCCGGTTGGCAAAGCCGAGGGCAAAGACCGCTGCGGAGATGTCCGGTCCGAAGGGTACCAGCCGGGTGTTCCACCCGAGCTGGACCTTCTCTTCAAGGAGCTGTTCGGCAAAGGTCGTGCCGCTCTGGTGGGCCGCCATGAATACGTAGATGGTCTTGATCTGGTACTCCTCGGCCATCTTCTTGGCCGTGGCCGGATCCGGGGCCGCGCCTACGATGGCTGCAAATCCGGGGGCGGTCCCGTCCACGAACTCCACGCCGCGCTTCCGCATGATCGCGTCGTCCGCCGCACCCAGCCAGATCTTGCCGTTGTCCACATCCGGGTCCTCCACCGAGGGCTGGTAGAAGTCCGGGTCCTCCACGTACCGAATGGCCTCCACGATCTCCTCGGCGAAGAGCGCGGCCATGCCTGCGTCCAGCAGGGGCCCGAGATAGGGCAGGTGACAATCCTTCTTCACGTGAGGCGGCAGAAGCTTTCGAGCGAACTCCATCGGCTTGCGGGCCGAGTCGAGGTCCGTGACCTTGATCCCGGTCAGGGAATAGATGATGGGCAGAAAGTAGGCGGTGTTGGGAAATTCGAGTTTCTGGCTTCCACCGAATTTCTCGAGGGCCCGCTTGTATTTCCCTTCGGCCTTGGAAACAATATTGTACGCGCCCTGGATGGCGGCAAATGCTACGAGTTTCGACATAACCTTGTTCCTCCCTTCTTAAGAGGTGATGTTCACTATATCTTAGAAAGCGTCCGGGCCCCGGGTCTTCGGGGCCCCGCCGCAGTCTTACGCCGCATCCAGCTTCTGCCGGTCGGCCATATCCATGAGGACCCTCTCGCGTGACTTGTCGATGCCGAGGGCCTTCCGTTTCTTGTCGATGTGGGCGATCATCTTTCGCGCATGCTCAATGGGATCCACAACGAGGTCCCACATGCCGCCGTAGAGCTCCTCGAGCTCCTTGTACAGGTAGTTCTCGAAGATGGGCGATCCGCTCACCGGCATGGTCACGCCGAAGACCGTGTACACCCCTGCGGTCACGAAGTAGTGCCCGATGCTGATGGCCTTCTCGCTCATCCACTCGGGTGCGGACCCTGCGGCCGGAAGGTCGCTGATGTCATTTCCGAGCCCGCCGGCCTTGACCACCTCCGTGGCCGCCATGAGGATTCGGCTGTTGTCCACGCACGACCCCATGTGGAGGACCGGCGGGATGCCCACGGTCTCGCAGACCTCGGCCAGCCCCGGACCGCAGTGGACTGCAGCGGATTCCGGCGTGAGGAGCCCGGCCTTGGCGCACGCAATGGCGTTACAGCCCGTGGTGAGCACGATCACGTCGTTCTTGATGAGCTCCTTGACCACGGCTAGGTGGCCGCCATCGTGCTGTGTACGCGCGTTGTTGCAGCCCACCACGCCGCCGATCCCGCGAATCCGGCCGTTGATGATATTGTCGTTGAGAGGCGTATAGGACGCTCGGAAGGTCCCGCCCAGGTGGTAGTTGATGGCCTCGTAGCTGAAGCCTGCAATGAGATTGGACTGGTAGCTGGGGATCACCACCTCTTTTTCCCGTTTCGGGAAGTTCTCGATGGCCACTCGCACGATTTCCTTGGCATCCTCGAACGCGGTATGCTCGTCGAACTCGATGTGGATGGTGTGCCCGGAGCCGATCTTGGCGCGCGGGTTCGTGGTGATCACCTTGGTGTGAAAGCAGTCGGCCACATTGGCGATGTTCTCCATGATGCACTGGACATCCACCACCATGGCGTCCACCGCACCGGTCACGATGGCCAGCTCCTGCTGTAGGAAATCCCCGGCCAGGGGCACGCCGTGGCGCATGAGGATCTCGTTGGCCGTACAGCAGATGCCGCTGAGCTGAATGCCCTTGGCCCCCTTGGAATTGGCCAACTCGAGCATTTCCGGCAGCTCGGCGGCCTGGACGATCATCTCGCTCAGGAGCGGCTCGTGCCCGTGAATGACCAGATTCACGTGGTCTTCCTTGAGGACGCCCAGGTTGGCCGAACTCTTGACCGGGTAAGGACACCCGAAGAGCACATCCTGGAGGTCCGTGGCGATCATGGACCCGCCCCAGCCGTCCGCAATGGCCGCCCGGGAGCACTGCTCCACGATGTTCTCGTAGTCCTGGTCCACGCCGATGTGGGTCCGGTGCATGATCTCCACGATCTCCCGGTCGATGCCCCGGGGCGCTACGCCCAGCTTCTTCCAGAGCTCGTACCTTGCCTCGGGAGCCCGCCGGATCGTGCAGACCTCGCCCTCCTGCTGGCCCCACTGGGCCAGGGCGTTTTCCGCGACCTCCAGGGCGATCTCGTCGATGTCCCGGTCCACTTTCTCGCCGTTCTCGTCCTCCACGTAGATATCCACCCCGAAGTCCGGAGCGATCTCCAGGAGCTTCTTGGTGTCGCGGATCTTGTAGTCTTTGGTCTCTTTCCGGGCCGCAGCCAGGAAGGTCTCGGCCACGCCCCGACCGTGGTCGGAGTGGGCCGCGGCCCCGCCGGCCACCATGCGGGCGAAGTTCCGGGCCGCAATGGTCTGGGCCGTGGCCCCGCAAAGACCCTTACGGGTATCCTCGCCCTCGAT
>JASFQI010000082.1:0-16138 GCA_050115555.1 Desulfobacteraceae bacterium | reverse complement strand
CGAGCCGATGTACCTCCCGGACCACCTCGTAGAGATCCATTTGCACCGAACCGATGAGCAGGCGGTCGTTGAACCCATCCACCTCATCGAACTCGTTGGCCACAACCTGGTCGCCGAACACATCGGGGCGGTTCGTCCCCTGGAGGCGGCTGTAAACCCTCTCCTGCATGGCCAGGGCCTGCTCCTCGGTGTCGAAGATCGCCAGGATATGCGCTTCCTCCACCGAGTTGATCTCCAACCCCGGGAGGACCTCAAGCCCCCGCCCTTTTCCGGCCCTCATGGCGGCCCCCACATTCTCCGCCGAGTTGTGGTCGCACAAAGCGATGAGGTCGAGACCGCACTCGAGGCTCCTTTCCACAATGGCCTTGGGGCTCATTTCGAGCTCGGCGCATGGGGAAAGGCAGGAATGGATGTGGAGGTCGGCCCGGAACCGTTTCATTCCTCCGTCCTGCCGATTCCCGCCGCAAACAGCAGCCCGGCCGTCTCAAAGGTGGTTCGGGGGGTTGCAAGAATGGGGATCCCTTCCTCGTCGGCCTTGGCCTTTGCATCCTCGTCCGGCATCCGGTCGTTCGCCAGGACGATGCCGGCGAGCTCCCTCAGGACAGCCACCCCCACGATGTTCTTGTGGGACTGGATAGTCAGCCAGAGGGCGCCTTCCCCGGCATTCGCCATGACATCACTGAGCAGATCGCCGCAGTACCCTCCACGAATCTCCCTGTCCAGGCCGCTCTCCCCGGCCACCAGCCTCACGTCGAATTTCTCAATCCACTCACGAACGCGCACAGGATATCTCCTTCGAATTGCGCTCCCTCAAATATGCACAGTTCTCCAATCGGGCCTTTCCAGCGACCACATCCTCGGCAAAGGTGCGGCAGTCGGGTGAGCCGCACAAACCGCAGTGCTTCATCGGCAGCTTGTTCAGTATGCACTCCACCCGTCTCTGCTGCTCGATCCTGTCGGCCACGGTGGGAACCGGATGCTCCTGGGCAATGGGCTGAATCTCCCTCCCGGCCCGGAACCATCCTTCCTCATATAGCTTCTGAACGTACTTCCTCTTGATCCTTCGCTCCTCCCCGAACATCCGGGCGAACCTTCGAACGAGTTGCTTGGTCTGATACCGATCCGCCACGGTAAAAGGCCCGCCCACGCAACCCTCATTACAGATCCGGCACTCCAGGAACTCGATGTGGTCGAGAAGTCCCATTTCCGCCCGCTCCAGGTATCGAATCGTCTCATGGACCCCGGATACGGCGATGGACTTCACATTGAGGCCGGCGATCTCCCCGCCCGAAAGCCCCCAGCCCAGGCCTACGCCGCCTGAATAATGGAAAACCCGGTCCTCCTCCACCTCCTGCATGGCCTTGAACAGCTCGTCGTGGATGGTGCTGATGCCCACGGCCCGATCCCCGCTTCGGGGGTCCTCTTCCCGAATCATGATTGCAGGACATGGTGCGATATGCAGGACTTTGATGTCCTCTTCGGTACATCCATGCTTGGCGGAGAGGCGCTGCTTCATTTCCCGGGTAACGATTTCCCGGGGAGTGGCCAAGGGGGGGACATGCGGAAGAAGGCTGGGAAAACGGTAGAGGATGATCTGCAGCACCGCCGGGCATACGGCCGAGATCAAGGGAAAGGGCGGGTTCTCGCGTTGCCGCAGCTCCCGAACGTAAAGCTCCATCGCGTAATCGTAGATCTCGGCGGTATAGGCCTGGTCATGGACATAGGCAAACCCCATCTTCCGGAGACCGAGAAGGATGTCATTGGGCAGGAACTCCTCCCCGAACTGGGAGTAGAGGACGGTCGTGGGGCAGACCACGTATTCGGAGCGGTCCTTCAGGTCGAAATCCCCTGCCGAGACCCCCCGGATCGCACCCCGGGGACAGACCCGGGCGCATTCCATACAATCGATGCAGACGCCCTCGATTCGGGCCACCCCGTCCCTCAGTCGGATCGCCTTCATGGGACAGGCCTTCATGCAGAGCACACACCCGTTACACAGGCTCTCGTCGATCTCCACGTAATGAGCGGGCTCGGTTTTCACTTCCGATTCACTCCGCAATGTCCTCTGCTTCGAAGTGCATGATCAACCGGGTCCCCTTGCCCTCACCGGATTCCAGATCCAGCGTGTCCGCATTTTTTTTAATATTCGGGAGCCCCATTCCCGCCCCAAAACCCATCTCCTGGTGCTCCGGTTTGGCCGTGGAGTATCCGGGGGTCAACGCCTTCTCGATATCCGCGATCCCCGGCCCCCCGTCCCGGCACTCCAGAGTGATCCGCTCGGGCGCCAGACTCAGGATCATCTCCCCGTCTCCCCCGTGCATCACTACGTTCATCTCCGCCTCATAGGCACAAATGGAGACACGCCGGATGAGCACCGCAGGAAAAGCGACCTTCTTGAGGATGCCCTGGACTTCCAGGGAAACCTCTCCCGCGTTAACGAAGTCGTTGGCCTTGATTTTGAACTTCCGTTCCAGCAAGGGCATGCGAAGCACCGCCGTGATTGCATGCAGAGAGATTACCCTCCAGGGTTTCTCCAGAACCTCAACACCCGAAAGGCCATCCTCCCCGAATGCGTGCGGTTTGCCCTCTCGGCGTCCTGAATCTCCTCCGCTACATGAGTTCGTCCATTCCCCTGAGACCTGCCTCGTAGAGCTTTCCACACACCATAAACATGGTGTATGGGGTCCTCACAAGCGGGATCCCGTGCTCGCGGGCCCTTGCGACCAGTTCTTCGTCCGGCCGCTTTTTTCGAACCAGAATGATAGCCGCCACGTTGGCAATCACAGAGGCACGAATCACCTGGGTGTTGTTCAACCCGGTAATCAAAATGGACCCTGAAACGGGTCCTCTCAAAACATCGCTCATTAAATCGCTGGCCGTACAGAACTTGAAGGTAAGTTCCGGTTGCTCATCCCCAACAATGATTTCGGCGTCCAGCAGCTTCGCCAAATCCTTCAGTTTTATGGTCATGTTCAGCTCAACCGCCCTTCTACTCGTAGCGCTCCAGAATGTTTAGAACTCGATCAGGAGTCACGCCACCGTGTGTATCATCATCGACCACCATCACCGGAGCGAGACCGCAGGCCCCGAGGCACCGAACGGCTTCCAGGGAAAAACGCCGATCCTCCGTCGTTGCACCCACCTCCAACTGCATGTTGTTCTGAAGCCGGCTCATCACCTCCGCAATACCGCGCACGTAGCAGGCGGTTCCCATGCACACCTTGATGGTGTGGCGCCCTTTGGGGATCATGGAGAAAAACGAGTAGAACGTGACGACCCCGTATATGGTGCTTCCCGGGATGTTCAACCGCTCCCCGATATACTCCTGAAGCTCCACAGGGAGATAGCCTACGATTTCCTGGCAGTCTTCCAGTACAGGAATGAGGCATCCCGGGGTGCCTTTGAACCGGTCGATGACCTCGTTGACCTGCTTCATCACCTCGGGGTTCAAATCCGGGTTGAGCTCTTCGAGCGTCTCTGCATGCTGCATGATTCGTGCTCCTTGAAAAAGGAAAAGTATAGAATCCGACCCGCCTGCGCAGACTCGCACAGGGCAAGACGTCGGAAGTATAACAGAAAGGAGGCGTTTTGCAAAAAAACTTTTCCCCGGTCGAAACAACCATATGAAGGTTGACAAAATAGGCTGTGCAATCTATAAAGATAGTTTTTCATACTGAAGCACTGGATTTTTCCGTAGCCCCGCTTTCGACGGGAATACGGAGGGTTCCCAAGGACAAGGCATGCGGATCTCATGATGACCGCCTGCAAATCCCGACGTCCCTCCGAAACGGGACGTTGTATGCATGAGAGAAGCATCTTCAGCGACTCCCGCGGACATTCCCCGCGCTTGAAGCATTCTCCTTCACCGATGCGGAATGCCGCAGTCCTCCTGGTACCGTGGAACGGAAGGAATCATGGCGAAGAAACCGGTAAAAGGTCGAATAACGATTGACAGGGAACGATGCAAAGGCTGTTATCTTTGCGTGGACGTGTGCCCTAAGGGAAACATCAAGCCCTCTGAACAATTGAATCAGAAAGGGTACTATCCGGCGCAGTTCGAGCAAAGCGAAGACAAACGGTGCACCGCCTGTGCCCAATGTGCCACCATCTGTCCCGACGTGGCGATCGAGGTCTACCGTGAGTGACAAACAGTTGATGAGAGGAAGCCATGTCATCGGTGAAGCCGCGGTCCGGGCCGGCTGCCGATTTTACGCCGGATACCCGATCACTCCGCAGAACGAGCTGACCGAATACATGGCGAGCGCTATGGCCCGTACCGAGGGGGGCACGTTCATCCAGGCTGAAAGTGAGCTGGCCGCCATCAACATGGTCATCGGGGCCTCCATGGCAGGCGCCCGGGCCATGACGAGCTCCTCGAGCCCGGGTATCAGCCTCAAACAGGAAGGCATGAGCTATCTTGCGGCGCAGGAGCTTCCGGCCGTGGTTGTCAATACCATGAGGGGTGGTCCCGGTCTCGGAAACATCGCGCCGTCCCAGGGAGATTACTTCCAGGCCACACGAGGCGGCGGCCACGGAGACTACCGGCTCATTGTTCTCGCTCCGGCCTCCGGGCAGGAGTTGGCCGATCTGACCCGAACCGCCTTTGATTATGCGGATCAGTACCGGACCCCGGTGATGATCCTCGGGGACGGCATGATGGGCCAGATGATGGAACCCGTGGAATTTCCGGAACCCCTCGATCCCAGCCGGCTCCCGGACAAAGAGTGGAGGCTCGACGGTGCAAAGGGCCGTCCGAGCCGGGTCATCAAGTCCCTTCTGCTGGACCCCGCTGTGGAGGAAGAGCACAACTGGAAAATGGTTCGAAAGTACGAAGCGATCAAGCGGGCCATTCCCAGCGCCGAACGGTTCATGACCGAGGACGCGCTTCTGGTCGTGGTGGCTTACGGCACCGCCGCCCGAATCGCCAAGGGGGCCATCAAGGCGTTGCGGGAGCAGGGCCTTCGAGTGGGGCTCTTCAGGCCGATCACGCTCTACCCTTACCCCGAGCGACTCCTGTGTGACATGAGCCGGACGGTCCGCGATTTCCTCGTCTTTGAAATGAGCACGGGCCAGATGGTCGAGGACGTGCGCCTTTCCCTGGAAGGCCGGGGACAGGTCCATTTTTACGGCCGGCCCGGCGGGATCGTACCGACACCGGACGAGGTCGCGAAAGTCCTCCATGCTCTTTACCAGAGAGAGCGGCTGGGTGAGCTCTCCCGGGAAAAGCAGACGGTAAACGCTTCAGCCTCCTGAGGCCGAACCGGGTGTGCAGCTCCTCGGGGAACGCACCACAGGCATTCCATCGAATCAAGGACGAACCATGGAAAAAAGAATCTTCGAACGGCCCCGCTACCTGAAAGATGCGGAGTTTCATTACTGCCCCGGCTGCGGGCACAGCATTATTCACCGGCTGGTGGCCGAGGTGATTGATGAGCTGGGCATCGGGGAACGCACCATCGGCGTTCCTCCGGCCGGTTGCGCCGTGCTGGCTTACAACTACCTGGACGTGGACATGGGCGAAGCCGCTCACGGAAGGGCCGCGGCCGTGGCCACGGGGATCAAGCGGGCACTGCCGGACCGCATTGTGTTCACCTACCAGGGAGACGGAGACATTGCCGCCATCGGAACCGCCGAGACCATTCACGCCGCCAATCGGGGTGAAAATGTCACGGTGGTTTTCGTCAACAACGGCGTGTACGGGATGACCGGGGGCCAGATGGCGCCTACGACCCTCCTGGGGCAAAACTCCACCACCACCCCGGGCGGGCGGGATGTCATCAGGGATGGAACCCCCCTGGATCTCAGTCAGATGCTGGTCACGGCGAGTGGAAGCGCTTACATCGAGCGCACGGCCGTGAACACGCCCAAGAACGTCCGTCGCACAAAAAAGGCGTTGACCAAGGCCTTCAAGACCCAGATGCGGGGTCTCGGGTTCGCGATGGTCGAAATCATCTCGCAATGCCCCACGAACTGGAAGATGGATCCCTCGGAATCCTGCCGATGGATCGACGAAACCATGACCTCCGTCTATCCGCTCGGAGTCATCAAGGACCGGGTAGGCGACCTCTGATTGGAGCGCCGTTCCGGTGAAGGACAAAGCTATGATCACGGAAACGATCTTTGCTGGGTTTGGGGGACAGGGTGTCCTCATGATGGGCTACGTCTTTGCGGTATCTGTGATGAAGGACGGCAAGCACGTGACCTACCTGCCTTCCTACGGCGCCGAGGTGAGAGGCGGGACCGCCAACTGCACGGTCGTCGTCTCGGACGAGGAAATCGCATCCCCTGTCTCCTCTTCCCCCGACCATGTCATTGTCATGAACAACCCGTCTCTGCTCAGGTATCAGGGAATGATCCGCTCGGGCGGGGTCATGATGATCAACGCGAGTCTTGTCACGGCGGAGCTCGCAAGGGATGATGTGGAGGCCGTGCACGTTCCGGTCACCGATATTGCGAATGAGCTTGGAAACCCTCGCACGGCAAACATGATCATGCTGGGGGCCTTCGCAGCCAAAACCGGCGTGACCAGTCTGGATTCCCTGATGAACGGCCTCACAGAAATCCTCAAAGGCAAAAAGGGCACCATCATGGAATTGAACCGCAAGGGCATGGAACGAGGCGCTTCCTACGCCTCCCGGTGAGGAAGGGAGAGTCCGTGCCCCTTGCCACCCGAACACCAGACGTTCCTCGGAAGGGCTGAACATGAACACGATAAAACAGATCGATCTCGCCCTGGACGACAAACCCGGGCGGCTCTTTGAAATCAGCAAGCGGCTCGATGCAAGAGGAATCACCATCCTTGCCTTTCATGTAGCCGGCGGGAATCAGGAAGGCCAGCTCAGCTTCGTGGTGAACGATCCCCAAAAGGCAGTCAACCTCCTGACCACGACCGGATACCGTCTCGAGACTCAGGACGTCATCGCCTGTGAAATCCCGGACCATCCGGGCGGATTGAGTGCCGTTCTCAAGCCATTGAAGCAGGCTGAAATCAACATCGACTTCATTTATCCATGCCTCTCCACCGGAGAGCACCGTGTGCTGATCATCGGGGCCCAGCCCGTAGAGAACGCCTTGAAGGTGCTGGAAGACGAGTGGATTCGAATCCTGGGCGAAGAGTTCTATAGCCTGTAGCCGGACCTTTCCTCCCCTGACCTTGCCAGCATATCCCCCGGGCCTTGCGGGCATATGCATGGGCGCTCCGAAAGGGGTTCAGGTTTCTCCGCGTTCCTGCTCGAGCGTAATGAGCAATGGGGAAAAAGCACCTTCAACGGAAAGGGCGCATTCGATTCTTCCTCCTGCACGCTCGGTTGACAAGCCTTCCGCGTTCCTTCTAGAATGATTGTCTATAAAAAGCGCCCATTCAGAAACGCTTTTCGGACACCTCCGAGTTTCCGGTACAAAAAAATATCTTCGGACGGGAAAGAGGAATAGAGGTCCCATCGGCAAAGATGCCCTCATCCTATTCAACCGTCGAAAGGCCGCGCACCATGAAAAACGAAACCAAGGGAAAAGGTGAAGCGGGTAAAGAGCACCACAGGAAACGCCTGATCACGGTCCTCATCGTTTTAGCTCTTTTGATCGTATTCGTTCTCGTCGTCATGGTCCTGAACTCACGCAAGCCGGATCGCTTGAACGTGGAGGAAATCCAGCCTAAGTTGAACGGCTCCTGCTTTGTTCGGACGAATCAGACCCTGATCAGCCAAATGCTCGACAACTGGCTGCCCAACGACCTGTTCTGGCCTACGGTGTTCCTGGACAATATGCCCAACTTCCAGATAGGAGAGCTGGAGGTGGTCCGATACAACACACGCGTGCTTCGGGACAATCTCAGCCGCATGCGAACGACGGACAAGCTGGATCCGGATGCGGACGCGGCCTTCACGTCCCTTTCCAACGACCCCTACAAGTGGTGGTTTCCCTCGGCGGAGAGCAAGTGGAAAAACGCACTTGCGAAGCTGGACGCTTACCACAAAAACCTCGAGTCCGGTCAGGCGAACTTCTACCCCAGGGCGGACAACCTCGCGGAACTGCTCAACCAGTACGCGTCCCTCATGGGAGGCGTGAACACCAGGCTGATCAACGCCCCGGGGGACATTCACCAGGCCCTGACGCTCGATGAGACGAAAAAGGAAACGTCTTCCAGAATCCGCATGGTGGACATCGATATTCCGTGGTATAAGGTCGACGACAACTTCTACTATGCCCAGGGGGTGGCCTACGCGCTCTATGAATCCTTCAAAGCGATCCGAATGGATTTTATGGACGTGCTTGTGGACAAGAATTCCCTGAAACTTGTGGATAAGATTCTGGAAAATCTCAATAGGTGCAACTTCGAGCCGCTGCTGGTGACCAACGGGGACCCGGACAGCATTTTTGCCAATCATTCACTCAACCTCTCCGGTGTGTTCAACGACGCCCGGCAGAAAATCAATTCCCTGATCGTGTCCCTGAAACAGGGATGATCGGGGGGCTGATGCAGCGGTCTCGTGGCGGAATGCACCGGGGATCCGCGGCACCGGTCTATTCCTTCCTTCGGTTCGCTCGCCCGATATCGCGTTGGTTGGGATTTTTCCCGGGCCCTGCCCCGGGAAAGGCATGAGGTTGTGGGTCCATGCACGAGATGTCGATTGCTCAGAGCCTTGTGGACATTCTTCAGGAGGAAATGCAGAAAGCCGGGGCTCAGAGGCTCCGGTCGGTTCGCCTGGAAATCGGGCAGATGTCCGCCATCGTGCCGGACGCCCTTTCCTTCGGCTTCGAGGTGATCACGGCGGGCACCAACCTGGAGGGCGCCGAGCTGATCATGGATTCGGTTCCGCTGAAGGCCGCGTGCCGCACGTGCAGGCAGGAGTTCGAGATCGAGCAGTACGCGTTTCACTGTCCCTTCTGCCGTTCCGGGGACATTGAAGTCCTCTCGGGCCAGGAGCTGGCCGTTGTGGAAATGACGGTGGACTGAAAAAAGATGGAGTCGCAAAAAGCTGAGACCTGGAGATTTGCCTCTAACGATTCCAGAGGCTTAAGTGTAGCCAACAGGCGGTCGAGCGGGTTTTTGCGAGACTGTCAAAAAAGAAGGAACGAAGAAATCAAATCCTGTCAAAAGTCATCACATTTCATGAGGAGTCGCTTATGAAAACCATCTCCGTGGTGCGAAACGTTCTCGAAGCGAACGACCGTATTGCCGAGCAGAACCGTGCGCTCTTCGAAGAGAACGGCCTCTTTGTAATCAATCTCATGAGTTCCCCGGGTGCAGGGAAAACGACCCTTCTGGAAAAAACCATCGACGCCCTGAAAGGGGAAATGGAAATCGGCGTCATTGAGGGCGACGTGCAGTCCTCCCATGACGCGGAGCGAATCGCCCAAAAGGACATCGACGTGGTCCAGATCAACACAGGCGGGGCGTGCCACCTGGACGGCAACATGATCCGGGATACGTTCGACGCCTTTGACTTCAAGCGCTTGAACCTGCTGATCGTGGAAAATGTCGGGAACCTGGTGTGCCCGGCCGAGTTCAAGGTCGGGGAAGACGTAAAGGTCATGATTCTCAGCGTCACCGAGGGAGAAGACAAACCCGTCAAGTATCCCCTGATGTTTCACGAGTCCGCGGTGCTCCTGATCAACAAGACGGATTTACTCCCCTACCTGGAGTGTCATGTCGAGGACATACGCAGGGAGGCCTTGAAGATCAACCCGGACATGACGATCTTCGAGGTGTCCTGTAAAACCGGAGAAGGACTTGAAGCATGGTTCGGCTGGCTTCGCGATCGAGTGAAGAAGGAGTGACGAGGCGCAGCCGGGGAGCTGTCCACGGAATCGTTCAGGGGGTGGGGTTTCGCCCCTTCATCTACCAGCTCGCCCGACGCCATCAGCTCGCCGGTCACGTGGTGAACACACCCCAGGGCGTGGACCTGGAGGTGGAAGGCGCTCCCTCGGAGATCGACCGGTTTTTCCAAGCCATATGCGTAGAGCACCCTCCTCTTGCACACATCTCCTCTGTGGAACGCACGGATGGGCTTCCCCTTCGAGGGGAATCACGGTTCGATATTCGGAAGAGCCGGTCCGGTGACGCCCGCTCCGCCCTCATCTCCCCGGATGTGTGCGTGTGCGAAGATTGCCTGCGAGAGCTCCATGATCCCGGCGACCGCCGTTACAGGTATCCATTCATCAACTGCACGAACTGCGGTCCCCGATACACCATCATTCAAGACATTCCCTATGACCGGCCCATGACCACTATGAGCCGGTTCACCATGTGTCCGGCGTGCCTTGCCGAGTATGAGAACCCGGAGGATCGCCGCTTCCATGCCCAGCCCAATGCGTGCCCGCAATGCGGCCCCCGGCTCTCCCTTCATGACGAAAAGGGCGCAGGGATTCCCGTTCACGACCCGCTTGCAGAAACCGTGGCCCGGCTTCAACGCGGGGACATCCTGGCGGTGAAGGGGCTCGGAGGCTTTCACCTGGCCGTGGACGCGGCGAATCCCGAGGCCGTGGCCCGGCTGCGCCGGAGAAAGCACCGGGAGGAGAAGCCCTTCGCCGTGATGGTCCGGGACCTGGAAGCGGCCCGAGCCCTTGCCCGCGTGGACGGCAAGGAAGCCGACGTGCTGTGCTCCATCCAGCGCCCCATCGTGCTCCTGAAAAAGCGGGCCGACCACGGACTCTCCCCCGAGGTTGCGCCTCGAAACCGCTTTTTCGGCATCATGCTCCCGTACACCCCTCTCCACGATCTCCTCCTTTGTGAAGGCGGGTTCCGTGCGCTCGTCATGACGAGCGGAAACCTCAGCGAGGAACCCATCACCATCGACAACCGGGACGCCTTCGAACGTCTTTCCGGTGTAGCCGACGCCTTTCTGGTCCACGACCGTGAGATCCACCTTCGAAGCGACGACTCCATCGTACGGGTGGTTGACGGAGCGCCCCGGCAGTGTCGGCGCTCCCGCGGGTACGTGCCGGTTCCGATCTTTCTTCCGGAGTCGTGGGGCCCCCTTCCTCCTGTCCTGGCCGTGGGTGCGGAGCTCAAGAACACGATCTGCCTGATCAAGGAAAACCGGGCCTTTCTGAGCCAGCACATAGGGGACATGGAAAACCTGGAAACCCTGGAGTTCTTTCATCTGACCGTCTCCCACCTGGAATGCATTCTTCAGATCGAGCCCGAGGTGGTGGCCTGCGACCTGCACCCCGATTACCTCAGCTCGAGATACGCCCGCGAGCGAAACGACCTTTCAACTGTCGTCGTACAACACCACCACGCCCACATCGTGAGTGTGCTCGCGGAGAACGGTGTGCGCGGGCCTGTGATCGGTCTGGCCATGGACGGAACCGGAATGGGCCAGGACGGAACCATTTGGGGCGGCGAGGCCCTCGTGGCGGACCTGACCTCCTTTCAAAGGGCCGCGCACCTCCAGCAGGCGCGGCTGCCGGGAGGGGACGCAGCCGCCCGTCACCCCTGGCGCATGGCCCTCAGCTTCCTCTATCGCACCTATGGCGAGGACCTTTTCGACCTGCCGATCCCCTTTGTCCGGGATCTCGATCCCGGAGAGGCCCAGGTGGTCATTCGACTGGTGGAAAAGGGGATCCACTCCCCTCTCACCTCCAGCTGCGGGAGACTCTTTGACGCGGTATCAGCGCTCTGCGGCGTGTGCCGGGAAAATCGCTACGAAGGCCAGGCCCCTGTGGAGCTGGAGATGGTGCAGGACCTCGACGAAAGCGGACGGTACGGCTGGGAGATCGAGCACCGGGACGGGATGCGGGTGCTGCGCACCGACCCCCTGATTCGGGAACTCGTTCAGGACCTGACTCGCGCTGTTCCCCCCGCGGTCGTGAGCCGGCGTTTCCACAATACCATGGCCCTTCTCCTGGCCGCCCTATGCGTGACCCTTCGCGAAGAGACCGGTCTTTGCGAGGTCGCACTGAGCGGGGGAACCTTTCAAAACGCCACATTGCTATCCAGGCTCAACTCCGAGCTCGATCAAGCGGGATTTACCGTTTACACGCACGCCCTTGTCCCGACCAACGACGGCGGCATTTCCCTGGGCCAGGCTGTTTGTGCGGCTGCGAGAAGCGCCGGATTCCCCGGCGGCAGCGGACCGTAATGCGTCGCTGCTTCTTCTGCTGAAGGCCTATTCTGCACATAAAGGGTCCGGGTTCTTTGCCGGATGTGAAAAAGCCCTTCGTTCCCTCCGGCCGGTCTACCCCTCAGAACAGCGCATTCGCGTTCATGGTTGCGTGGACAAACCCCTTGTATTATGCTCTTTCCCGATCGCAACCGGCCCGTCTTTTCCGGGCCCGGCCGGGACCCAGCCTGGACAAGGGGGTTGAAACCGTGGATGCCTACATTCCAAAGCGCATGTTTTTCACCAAAGGCGTCGGGTACCATCGCAACAAGCTCCAGAGCTTCGAGCTCGCCCTTCGGGACGCCGGCGTGGAGCAATGCAACATCGTCACCATTTCCAGCATTTTCCCTCCCGACTGCAAGCTCATCACGCGGGAGGCCGGGGTCAAGGAGCTCAAACCCGGGCAGATCACCTTTACGGTCCTCGCGCAGAACAGCACGAACGAGCCCAACCGGCTCATCTCAGCGGCCGTGGGCCTTGCCCGGCCGAAAAACGCAAAGCAGTACGGATACATCAGCGAGCACCACGCGTTTGGAGAGACCATGCGCAAGTCCGCAGACTTCGCCGAGGATCTCGCCGCCACCATGCTGGCTTCCACCATGGGTATCGAGCTCGACCCGGACGTGGCGTGGGATGAGCGGAAACAACTCTACAAGGTGGGAAAGCGGCTCTTCGTGTCCAAAAGCGTGGCGCAGTCCGCCAGGGGAGACAAGAGGGGACTCTGGACCACAGTGATCGCCTGTGCCGTCATGCTGCTGGACTGAATGCGCTCACCCGTGGCGGTGCCGGACGCCTGCGGCGTCCGGCAGGGAGTAATAGCGTGCCATGACATCGCGTGAATCGCTTTTCAAAGGAGCCCCCGACATCCTGCCGCCTCGCCTTACGCGAGGCATGGACGTCCGGGAGCTCGTGGACGTACTCGGAAAGACCTCTTTCGAGGCCCGCAACGTGGCGCGGGGAGCCCGCCTCCTGAAACGAATGATCCAGGGCGACGACGTGATCTGGCTCGGCATTGCCGGGGCCGGCATTGCCGGAGGCATGGGCGGCATGGTGTCCTCCCTGCTCGAAGCCGGATTCGTGGACGTGATCTGTTCCACCGGCGCCCAGGTGTACCACGATCTTCACTTTGCCTTCGACCTGCCTGTGAAGGCCATCTCTCCCCGAACGGACGACAACGAACTGCGGCGCCGCGGCGACACGCGTATCTACGACATCGGGATCCGGGAACAGGAAACCCTGGAGGCCCAGGACGCGATGATTCGAGACTTTGTCCGGTCACGCTGGGAAAAGGACCTCTCCGGGCGATCCCTGTCGAGCTGGGAGCTGGACCACGCCCTGGGGCTCTGGGTGCAGGAACATGCGCCGCACCCCGAGCGCAGCTTCGTGGCCTCTGCCGCCCGTCTCGGGGTCCCGGTCTTCTGGGACTCCCTGGCCAATCACTCCATCGCCATGAACCTGGCCCGGACCGATCGTGAGGGATTCCCGGTGATCCTGTCGGCCCAGAAGGACCTGTTCGACTCCGCGGCCATCGTGTTTTCTTCGGACCGAACAGGCTTTCTGGAGCTGGGCGGAGGAGGACCCAAGAACTTCATTCAGCAAACCGGTCCTTTTATTCGGCAAATCCTCGGAGTGGACTTCGAGGGCGCGGATCGAGGCCTCCAAATCGGAACGGCCGTGGAACGGGAGGGCAGCCTCTCGAGCTGCACGTTCAGCGAAGCGGTCACCTGGGGAAAGTACCGCGAAGCCGAAGAGGACAAGCTGATCCAGATCTGGGGGGAGTACAGCGTCCTTTTTCCTCTCCTGGCCGCCTACGCACTGGAGACCTGCGAGGAACGACCGGCTCGGGACTTGACTTCAAGAATGGACTCCGTTGCCCGGGGTCTCGACGAGGCGCTGTGATTTCCCACGCCACCCCCTTCCTGGCCCCGCCTGCGGCCTACGCGGACCCCGAATCGTCGGCGGTTGCAGTGCTTCCGGTCCCCTACGAGGGGGGGGTCTCATGGGGCCGTGGAGCCTCCCTGGCGCCACAGTCTGTGCTCAATGCATCGGCCGAACTGGAGACATATGACGAAACGCTCCGCTTTGAAACCTGCCGCATGGGCATTGCCACCGTCTCCTTCCAGGGGGATCTCTCCAGCCCCGAGGCCATGATCTCGTCGGTTCGCCGAGCCACGCGGGACATTCTGAATAAGGGGATCTTCCCTGTGCTCCTGGGCGGCGACCATTCAGTAAGCATCGGGTTCTTCCAAGCCCTTCACGAAGCGTATCCCTCTCTTTCCGTGATTCAGATCGACGCACATGCCGACCTCCGGGAAACGTACCAAGGCAATCCACTGAGCCATGCCTGCGTCATGGCACGCATACGCGAGCACACCTCGAGCACACTTCAAATCGGCATCCGCAGCCTGTGCGCGGAGGAGGACGAACGAATTCAAAGCGAAGGCCTCTCTGTGTGCACCATGGAAGACTACCGCGCCGGGACCTTCAATCTTCAATCCGCCGTTCGACAACTCCCCGATCCCGTGTACCTGACCGTGGACGTAGATGCCCTGGACTGGAGCGTCGTTCGAAGCACCGGCACGCCGGAGCCCGGAGGATTCCTGTGGTACGAAGCCCTCGACGTGGTCCGATCCGTCTTCCGGGAGCGGGAGGTCATCGCCTTCGATCTGGTCGAGCTCTCCCAGGATCCTCCGGACCGAAACGGCGCCTTTGCCGTGGCCAAGCTAGTGTACAAGATGCTCGGCTTGAAGCTTTCCTCCCATGTGGGCCGCGGTCGCACGGACTGGCCTACGGATCCGAAAGGCCCCATCCTTCGCTGAGCGCAATTTTTCGTAATAATGTCTTCCGCAGCGTCCACCCCGTTGACCCCCCCCGAAGTCCTCGCAACAAACCCGCTCGACCGCTGCCGAGCATGCTGGATCCCATTCGAGCGGCAGGGTCGAAACTCAACGGGTCGGAAAGGGAACAACTCCAGAACAACGAACGGCATTTCCACAATGGATTCTCAAGGGTTGAAGAGGAAAGCGACAACGAATGGAGGACTTGAAGGGGTCTGTCGGGGGCGTAGCAGGGGTGAAGAAAGACAAAACCAGGGGTTAATGGGATGAATCCTCGCGGTCCTCGCCAACGGTCTGAGAGGATTCGAGGGATCCATCAACAACAGGAGGCATTGTTCGTGCTTGCTACCGTATGAATAAGGGAACCTGTGTGTCGATTTTCGTGCATTATCCACGTAATTAATAGAAAAAGCATGATGGATTTCTGTATAGTTCAAATAATTTTAACCTTTACTTGACAGATGACTTCCATTGCATTAGTATGTGATTCCAAATTGCTGTTTATCGAACCTCATTGAATGAAGGCCTTCCCCCATGTGAAGGCCGATAGACCCTTTGCCCTTTGAACACAGGAGGTCCATGATGACAAAGTCCTTGTATGAACTGGCGGCAGAAATTGTTCAGGCCCAAGCCGGAGTCTCCAAACTCACACCCGAGGAAATCAATTCCTTCATCACGTCCACCTATGATTCATTAAAATCGGTCAAGTCGGATGAAACCAGCGAAGGAGAAACATCCGCTGATGTTCCGGCCATGGACCCCAAGAAATCGATCAAGCAGGCCACTGTGACCTGTCTGGAGTGCGGAAAGGCCTTTAAAATCCTCACGAAGCGCCACCTTCAGGAACACGGGCTCACCCCCAAGGAATACCGGGCAAAATGGGGATTCAAGGCCAGGCAGCCTCTTGCAGCCAAATACCTCTCGGCAAAGCGTAGAAAAGTGGCCAAGGAACAAAACCTCGGAGAAAAATTGGCCAAGGCCAGGAAAGCGAAAAAGGGCTGATCCCTCTTTTCATCCTCATGATCCTCACGCCCCCGGATCGGAAGATTCGGGGGCGTTTTTTTGCGGAGACCCCCGTTTGAATTCTTTGCACCTCCGAACGATCCGGTCCGACGGTTGATTTTTCCGCCCCGGTTCCCTATAGTAGCAACCCGTACCCGATGGTCTGGCGGAATCCCGCTCGACCGTTGAGGACAG
>JASFQI010000081.1:0-16177 GCA_050115555.1 Desulfobacteraceae bacterium | reverse complement strand
CCTCGAAAAAGGGCTTTCCCCGGACGCGGCTCAGGAAGCCAAAGGCCCCCAGGATCTGGAGATTTCGCTGGATTGCAAGGTAGGGGTAGGTGTCTTCGAAGAGTGCGACTTCTCCCGGCTGGTGCGCCTCGAGCATACCGCGGTAGGTGTTGTAGAGGTGGCGCCTCTCACTTGCTTCCAGATTCACGTAAGGATCGATCAGGAGAGAGGCCAGGTCGTAACCCTGCGGCCCAAGGCGGCCCCCCTGCCAATCTATGACGCCGATCCCGTCGCCACGGACCATCAGGTTTCTGGACTGAAAGTCCCGGTGCATGAAGCACTTGGCGCCTGCCCGCGAGGCGGTCTCGGCCAGATAATCGAAGCAGGCGTCGAGCGCGTACGGCGATGGGTCCAGCCCCATATAGCGCCCGAGAAACGCATCCCGAAAATAGTCGGATTCCAAACGACGCATGACGTCCAGGTCGTAGCGTGACGTCTGGCAGCACCAGGCCGTGTCAAAGCCGGCCGCTCCCCGGGTCTGCATGGAATAAAGGCGCCTCAAGACGCGTTCGTAAAGGGGGATTCGTTCCTCTGCATTGGAGGCTGCGGCCTGGAGCTTTCGGTCCCCCAGGTCCTCGATCAGAAACCATCCGTTCTTCAGGCTCCATCGATACATTTCCGGGACCGGGGCCCCTGCACCTCTAAGGTGGCGACCGATCTCCAGGTACGACCGGTTCTCGCTTCGGGCAGCACGGGAGAGAGGCGGATTCTTGACGGCAATGACACTCAAATTCCCGTCTTCAGCGACAAGCCGCAGAAACGTGCGCTGGGAACCGTCCGGTGCCAGGCGGGTGGCGGCAAATCCCTGCCCCGTGCCTGCAAGGTCCCCGAAGAACGCACCTAAAAACGCAGAAAACGCATCCTGCGACGAAGGGGACGAAGGATTCACGGGCATGATTCTCCTTGGTTTCGGTTCAGCACCCTCAAGCGGGATCTCATGTCATTCTAGGGAATGGTTTTTGCAAAGTCCATAAGGATGTCGGCTTTCACTCAGTCGCCGATAGGAAATCAGGGAGAAATGTGTATGGACGTGTACGTGGCAAGGCAACCCGTTTTCAAGACAAGCAAGGACCGTTACGGTTATGAGCTGTTGTTCCGTGACGGGCTGGACAATGCATTCCCGGATATCGACGGTGACGAGGCCACTTCCCGTCTTCTTTCCAACAGTTTTTTCTCCATGGGAATCGAGCGGGTGACCGGCACGGGGACCGCATTCGTGAACTTCACACGAGACCTGCTGGTTAAACGCGTCCCCATGATGTTCCCTCCGGAGCGAGTGGTGGTGGAGATCCTCGAGGACGTGGAGCCGGAGGAAGAAGTGGTCCGGGCGTGTCGGGAGATCGCGGAAGCGGGTTACACCCTTGCCCTGGATGATTTTTGCTACCGGCCGGAGATGGCGCCGCTGATCGAGGTCTCCAGGATCATCAAGTTTGATCTGAGGGCCACGCCTCTGGAAACGCTTCCGCCGGTCCTGGAGGCGCTCTCCTCCAAGAATCTCCTGTGGCTTGCGGAAAAGGTGGAGACGCACGAAGAGTTTCAAGCCGCCAGGGACATGGGGTTTCGATACTTTCAGGGGTACTTTTTCAGCCGTCCCGAGGTGCTCGTGGGAAAGGACGTCGACAGCCCCCAGATGCACCTTCTCCAAATCATGGCCGAGGCGAACCGGGAGGACGTGGCCTTTGGGAAGCTGGAAAAGGTTATCGAGCAGGATGTTGCGATTTCTTACAAGCTTCTTCGGTACATCAACTCGGCCTACTTCCGACGCCTCTCGAACATCACCTCCATTCGGCAGGCCATTGTGCTCCTGGGAGAGAAGGGGATTCGCCGCTTTCTTTCGCTGGTGGCCATGTCGAGCCTGAACTCTGAAAAACCCGACGAGCTGATCCGGGAGTCCATGGTCCGGGCCCGGTTCTGTGAGGGGATTGGCGTCCAGGGAGGGTTCGGCAAGAACCCGGCCGAGCTTTTTACGCTGGGGCTCTTTTCCCTGATCGATGCGATTATGGATGCGCCCATGGCATCGCTCATGGAGCCCTTACCCCTTTCCGACGCCATCAAGGAGGCCCTGATTCACCGAAACGGAAAGTACGGCTACATCCTTCGCCTGGTCGAACAATACGAGCACGGCGATTGGGCCGAGGTGGATGCCCTTGCCGGAGCGGTGGGACTGGATCCAACCCTCATTCCCGGCTGCTATGTGGAGGCCCTGTCCATGGCGGATCAGCTCCAGCATCAGGATTAAGGATTAGAGGGGTAAGGGGTAAAAAGGCGTGATGCGTAAGTCGTGGATGAAAGGCCGTGGCTCGTGTTTGTGTTTCGTGGTTCATTTTCCCTTAACACCTTAACACCTCAACACCCAACACCTCGGGCCCGGCGGGCCTTCCCATAATCCTTACCCCTTCAATCCTTAATCCAGACCTCCCCCTACCATGCGCCTCCCAACAGATCCCGGTCGACCGTCCGGCCGGCCGTGACCACGCTGTCCTCGATGCGCACGCCCTTCTCTACGGTCACCTCTTCCCAGAGCACGGAGCGGGCGATCGAGGCCCCCGGTCCCACGCGGCTGCCGGCTCCGATCACGCACCAGTCCTCTAGGTGCGCAGAGGGATCCACTGAACAATTCTCTCCTACGTGCACGGCCCCCTCGGAAGCCTCCTGGTTGGCAAGAAGGTAGCTCTCTATGGTGCCAATGTCTCGCCAGTATTCCCCTTGGGTTACGTATCCAGCCGGCGGTTCTCCTTTTTCAATCATTTCCCGATAGGAGGTGATGATGTTGGAAAATCCTGTTTCAGGGATCCAACGGCGCATGCCGGGCTCCAGGATATGAATGCCGGTAAAAGCCAGCCTTCCGGGACGGGGCTTCGAGGCGATGTCCCGCACCTGTCCGACTTCGTCCACCAGGATTTGCCGAAACGCGGGGTGGTCGTGTAAAAGGAGGGTGGCTTCGGCGCCGGATTCCCGGTGAAACCGGAAGGCCGGGGAGAGGCCGATCGCGGTCACGATGTCGCCGTTCACGACCAGAAGGGGATCCTCACCCCAGAAGTCGGAGACATTCCGAATGCCTCCGCCGGTTCCCAGGATGCGGGGCTCAAAGCGGACTTCCACCGGGATTTCGAAGGCACGGCCGCCTTGGAGGTAAGCAATGAGGCGTTGTGCGTGGTGATGCGCGTTTACCACAACGCGAGTGATGCCCTGGCTTTTCAAATATGTTATAGTTCGTTCAAGAACCGGCCGATTTAATACGGGAACGAGTGGTTTCGGCCGGACATCCGTCAGCGGGCGGAGCCTCGTGCCGAGTCCTGCTGCGAGAATCATCGCCTTCAAAGATAGGCCTCCGTCGGTTACAGGGGAACGGGCGTTGCCTGCCTCGGGTTCGGTTTCCAGGCGTCCGGACGGCAAAAAGGAGGGAAGAGAATCGTCGCTTTTGTCTCTGTATGCCGTACGATAGCTTTCCGCTGCGGATAGGGCAACCCTGAACGTGCCCTGGATTTTCACGCCTGAGTTCATGGTTTTTCAATCGCAAGAAAGAGGGGCGAAAACTTGTCAAAAAACAAACCATTGAACGCACAAAAGGACCTTGAAGAGACGATAGCTCGAGCCGAGAGGCTGGAGACGGAGCTTCGCGAACTGCGTGCGGCGCAGAAGACGCTGGAGGCCCGTGAAAAGAAGTATCGGCGGATGTTCGAGAGCGCTTCGGAGTACCTCTACTGCCACGACCTGGAGGGCCGGTTCACGGACATCAATGTCGCGGTTCGCCGCGCCGGCGGATACAGCGAGAAGGAGCTTATTGGGCGTAAGATTAAGGAAATGCTCGAAGAGAGGGTCCGCGACGAGTTCGATGCGTACCTGGAGAGGATTCTGCGTCAGGGGGAGGACAAGGGCTTGATCCGGGCCATTGGAAAGGACGGCAGCATCCGGATCCTGGAGTACCGGAACCGGCTGGTCCATGATGGTGGCAAGCCGGCTTATGTGCAGGGAATCGCCCAGGATATCACTGATCGCCTGCGGACGGAGAAATCCTTGAGAGAGGGGGAGGAGCGATATCGAACCATCCTGGAAAGCATCGAAGAAGGATACTACGAAGTCGATCTTTATGGAAATTTCACCTTCTTCAACGACTCCGTCTGCCGGTTGACCGGATACACGCGCCAAGAACTTACGGGCATGAACAACCGGCAATATATGGACCCGGAGGTGGCCGGGAAGGTGTATCGGGCGTTCAGGCAAGTGTACCGTACGGGGCAAGCGGATAAGGGCCTGGACTGGGTTCTTCAAAGAAAGGACGGTACCCCGGTTCAGATCGAGGCCTCGGTGTCCCTGATCCGGGACGAGAAGGGGAAAAAGATAGGCTTTCGCGGCATTGTGCGCGATATCACGGAGCGCAAACGCATTGAGGAAGAAATCCGCCGCCATCAGGATCACCTCGAGGACCTGGTGGAGGATCGAGCTCGAGAGCTCCTGGCCGCAAATGAGCTCCTCAGACGCCAGGTGGAGGAACGAAGGCGGGCCGAAGAGGAACTCAGCCGAAGCCGGGAGGAGTATCGGGAACTATACGAATCCAGCCTTCAGCGTGAAGAGGTATACCGTTCCCTGCTCCATTCATCGGCCGATGCCATTGTGCTGTACGATCTCGAGGGCCGCACGCGGTACGTGAGCCCTTCGTTCACGAGGATTTTCGGGTGGGGCCTGGAGGAGCTCGAAGGGCGGCCCCTGCCGTATGTCCCTGAAAGCGAGAAGGATCGGACCGAGTCATTCCTCCATACGCTCATTGAGCAGGGAACGCCTATTCAGGGATTTGAGACTCGACGGCACACCAAAGACGGCCGGCTCCTGGACGTAAGCATCAGTACCTCTCGTTATGACGACCACGAGGGCCGGCCTGCAGGTCTTCTGATGATCCTTCGGGACATCACCGAAAACCGCAAGCTCGAGGCCCAGCTTCAGCACGCCCAGAGGATGGAGTCCATCGGGACCATCGCCAGTGGTGTGGCCCACAACTTTCGGAACATCCTGGCCGGGATCTCGGTCAACAGCCAGTTGCTTCAGATGAAGCGCGGGGACGATCAGGAGCTTTCCGAGTTGGCCCGGCGCATGAACCGTTATGTGAAGCGCGGATCGAGCCTGGTCGAAGGGCTGATGCAGTTTGCCCGCAAGCGTCGGGGCTCGGGGTTCAGGCGGGTGGAACTCGTGGGGGTTCTTCAGGAAACGTATGACCTGATCCGCCAGTCCTTTGACCGGAAAATCGAGATCCGCATGTCCCTTCCGGAGTCCCTGCCGATTCTTGGAGACGATCCCGCCCTGCGACAGGTCTTCATGAACCTTTGCACGAATGCCCGGGACGCCATGCCGGATGGAGGGGTTCTGTCCATTCGTGCAGAGAGCTCAGGGGACCGCGCCGAGGTGGAGATCGAGGACACCGGAGAGGGCATGTCCCCGGAGACTCAAAAGAAGTGTTTCGACCCCTTTTTCACGACCAAGGAAAAGCATCAGGGAACGGGACTCGGCCTTTCCACGAGCTACGGCATCATTAAGAACCACGGGGGCGAAGTGAGTCTTTACTCGGTTCCCGGAAGGGGAACCCGGTTTCGCGTTCACCTGCCTCTCGTCGTGATCCAGGAGGAAGTGGGCGACACAGAAGAAGAGATAGAGATCCCGTTTCACGGAAAAGGGCGCAAGATTCTGGTCGTGGACGACGAGGAGAGCATGCTGAGCGCCCTGAGAGATCTTCTCGAATCCCTGGGCTATGCAGTGGTCACCGCTCCCGGCGCTTCGGAGGCCCTGAAGGTCTATCAGAGCCAGGCGCCGGAGCTCGTTCTCATGGATCGCAACATGCCCGGGATGGACGGGATCGCGGGCATGAAGGAGCTGCTTCGCATGGACCCCCAGGCCCGCGTGATCCTCATCTCGGGATACGATGAACAAGGCCCGCACGGGATCGACGAAACCACCCGCGAGATGCTCGCGGGTTACATCACCAAGCCGGTGGACGTGATGGAGCTCAGTCTCTCGCTTGGCCGTCTCTTCGAAGATGACGAATCCGAATAGGTGTCGGGGGGCAAACACCGGGATTCCCGTTGCATTTCGTGCCGGTTCGGTATAGAGAAATGACCGGGGCGAATCAACGTGTGCCGTGTCCTGCCGGAGGACGGGGTTCGCGCAAACCGTGCAGGTACACAAGCTTTCCCAAAACAGACACGACCCAAGGGGCGGATTCCCCTCGTTCAAGAAAACGTGTGATTCGTGGCATGTGTCGCACTCATCCTATAATCCCATGAACACGTAATCACCCCGCCACAATCCACCATCGAATCCGGATGAACATGGAATGAGGGGTGTTTTCACGATAAGGGCTTGATTCTTGAATACCACGCTCGAACTCTCGGAACTCGACCGGATGGTCGGACAGCTTTTCATGTGCGGTCTTCCAGGGAAGACCCTGGACAGGGAAACACGAACGCTCATTCGGCAGGTCCACCCGGGAGGGATCATCCTTTTCTCCCGGAACATCGAAGACCCGGTCCAGCTTTCCACCCTGTGCCGCGAGCTTCAGGAGGCAGCCCTGGAGGCCCATGGGAATCCGCTCTTCCTGTCCGTGGATCAGGAAGGAGGACGCGTGGCGCGACTCAAGTCGCCGTTCACGGAGTTTCCCGGGAACGAGGCCATTGGGAACGACGGGAACCCGCGGCATCGCGCCGAGGAGTTCGCCCGGATCACTGCGAGGGAAATGAAGCTCGTCGGCCTGAACATGAACCTGGCCCCGGTGCTGGACGTGCCGTGCGGCGATCCGGAGGAGCACCTTCGGGGAAGGACGTTCGGGGAGGACCCGCAGGTCGTGGCCGAACTGGGTCGCACCGTGATTCAAACCTTTCAGGCCGAAGGCGTTATGGCTGTGGCCAAGCATTTTCCAGGGCTGGGACGGACCTCCAAGGACCCGCACCTGCACCTTCCGAAGATTGTACTGGACCGGGATGAACTGGACTCCAAGAGCCTGATGCCTTTTCGCATCGCCATCGAGGAGGGCGTGTCGGGTGTCATGACCTCCCATGCGATTTACACTGCGCTGGATGCGGAGAACCCCGCCACCCTCTCGCGCATCGTCATCAACGATCTCTTGAGACAGGACATGGGATTTGATGGACTGGTGCTCACGGACGACTTGGAGATGGGGGCCATCGCCGGGGGCAGAGGCGTGGCCCGGGGCGCGGCAGAGGCCTTTGAGGCCGGAGCGGATCTGCTCCTGATCTGTGAGGACCAGCACCTTGTGCGAGAAGGCCTGGCAACTATTCGAAGCAAGCTCCTTCGGCAGGGGATTCCCATGGAGCGGCTCCACCAGGCCCTGGCGCGAATTCAAAGCGCTCGTTCCCGATTTCTGAAACCGTGGCATAGGCATTCCACCGCCGAGGTCGAGGCTTTTTTTCACTCCGCAAGGGGGTAACTCCTGAGCCCTTTCGCACCCCCGCACGGAAAACTCGGGAGGTCATGACATGCCGGATAAAAAGCGCAAACAGATCCTGATTGGCTTGGACGGTTCCGAGCGTTCCTTGCACACGGTCGAGTATGTCAGCAGGATTCCCGCGTTTCGGTTGATGAACGTGGTGCTCTTCAGCGTGTACAGCGAAATCCCCGAGGCCTATTGGGATCTGCAGAAGATGCCGCTGTTCAAGGACCGTATCGGCGAGATCCACGCTTGGGAAACGCAGAGCAGGGACGCCATGGAGGAGAAGCTCCGGGAGGCCCAACGCATGCTTGTGGAAGCGGGCATTCCGGAACGCCAGGTGATCCTTCGAAATCATAAGCTGAAGCAGGGGATTGCCCGGGACCTCATCAAAGAAGCCAGGAAGTTCAATGCAGTGGCCGTGGGAAGACGCAGCAGTGGTAAAATCAAGGAGCTCATGCTGGGCAGTGTGGCTGCAAAGCTCCTCGAGAAGGTCGATTTTGCCCCCCTGATCTTTGTGGGCAAGGAGGCCGATGCGGATGGAATCCTGGTCACCATGGACGGATCTCCCAACTCCATTCGCGAGGTGAGGTACCTTGCCGGCATGATGCGAGGAAGCAGCGCCCGGGTCCGGCTGTTCCATGTGGTTCGGGGGACGGACAAAAAGCTCATTCAGGCGGATCGGGAGGCGATCGAAGAGGTGTTCGAGAAAGCCCTGGAAAAGCTTTCCAAGGCGGGCTTCGGTCCGGACCAGGTGAGCACGAAGATCGTGACCGGCGTGGAGAGTCGGGCTGCAGCCATTGTGGGAGAAGCCCGCATGGAGGGATTCAAAACCATCGTAATCGGCCGAAGAGGGCTGTCCCGGCTTCAGCAGTTCTTCATGGGCAGGGTGAGCAAGAAGGTGGTGTACCTGGCCCGGGGCCTGGCCGTCTGGGTGGTGAACTGACCCGAGCCCGCCGGGGTCGAGTGTCCCGGCATGCCTTGCCGGTGGGGATCGGGTTGCATGTTTCGGCTTTCTACGGGGGAGGTGCATATGCTGCCATTTCGACGTATTCTGGCTCCGACGGATTTCAGTGAGCCCTCACTGAGCGGGTTGAGGGCGGCCGGCGAGCTGGCCCGGGAGAACGACGCAGATCTCCTTCTCATTCACGTGGTGGCGCCGGTTCGTTCGATTCCTCCAACCGGACCGCCGGTCCACTCGGGTTTTGAGATGTCATCCGTGATGGAAGAGCTCGAGGAGGCCGCCCTTGAGTCCCTGGACGGGATGGTCGAGGAGAGAACCCGGGAAGGCATTCGGGCGAGGGGGCAAGTGGTTCAGGGGAACCCGGCCGAGGAGATCGCGGCCGCCGCGGAAAGGGAAAACGCGGACGTGATCGTCATTGCCACCCACGGATGGACCGGATGGCGCCGTTTCGTGTTCGGCTCTGTGGCTGAAAAGGTTGTCCGCCTGGCTTCGTGCCCGGTGTTGACCATCCCGGTGCCGGAATCCTCTAGCCCTGCGGGCTCGGATGGAGGTTAAAGGGTAAAGGAAAAAGGGGAAAGAGGAAAGGCCGTGGCTCGTGTTCGTGATTCGTGGTTCGTTTTCCCTCAACACCTTAACACCTAAATACCCAACACCTCTGGCCCGGAGGGCCTTCCCCTTAACAGCTCAACGGCTCAACAGCTCGGACACGAAGGTCCCACCCCTCCACCTTCACATTCACCTACACAGGGTTTCCCCCTTTCTCCTTTCTCCTTTCTCCTCGGCCCTAGGGCAACCCCAACGCACGTTCCGCTGCCTGCCGTACGGCGGGGTCTTCGTGTTCCAGCCATTCTGCAAGGACGCCTCGGGACCGAAGCGTGTCGATGCGGCCGAGGGCGTCCAATGCGAGGATGCGCACCTGGGTGTTCCCTTCAGCCAGGGATTGTGAAAGTGCATCCACTGCATCATTCCCACGAAGCGCCACGGCCAGGACCGCAGCGTCCCGGACCAGGGCGTGTGGGTCCTGAAGCGCCTCCACGAGCCGGCAAAGGTCCTCGGCATTTCCGACCTGCGCCACGGCATACACGGCGTGGGCACGAACCACGGGTTCCGTATCGTGTAAAAGAGAAATCATGCGGAGCAGGGCCTTTTCAGAGGCGTTCAAGGTCCTGATCCACTGCTCGAGCAGGGTGCGAAGCGTGTCTTTGTGCTCGAACAGAAAGGCGGCAAAGGCGCTGAGCTCCCGGTCGGGTGCCTCCTGCGGGTTCAGGTCGGCGTACTTTTTATAGGTCGTGCCGTCCACGGAAAAGGCCCGTACGGCCACGGAAAGGCTTTTTTTCATTGCGTCCGGCCGATCCGCCAGGTAGGTGCGGATGGGTTCGGTACAGTTTTGTTCATGCCCTCGATCCAAGGCCTCCTTGAGAGGGGTGAGTCCCTTCAGTCGATCGTGTGCCAGCATGTCTCCCAGGGCTCTCAGGGCAGAGGCACGAACACGTGCGCTTTCACGATCCAGGGCGTGGAGGCAGGCTGCCAGGGCACGGGTGTCGCGGAGAGTGGAGAGCATGAACAAGGCTCGGGAAGCGGTGAGCGGATCATCCTCTCCTGCCTTTTGAACGAGGAGGGGAAGCGCCTGAAACGCATGGACGGAGAAGACCTCCTCCATGCAGCGCAGGCGCAGGATGTCCGGTGTGTCGAGCAGTTCAGCCATAACAGGCACAGAGAAGGCCGGATCCAGGGCCAGAAGGCGATCGCGTGCAATCCGGGGGATCTCTTTTTCCAGGCCCCAATGGGCAGCAATGGCGAGAAGGGCCTCTACGCGCTTTGAAACAGGAAGTTCCTCGGCACCCTCCAGAAGGGCCTCCAGGTTTTTTTGTTCCTCCTCCTGCCTGGCTTCAAGGCCTGTAGCGCAGGAAAAGGGAAGGATGCTCGTACTGTTGAAGCCCAAGCCGCTTCGGCCCTCCAAGGCCGCATCCGCGCCCACGGCCCACCGGTTCGAACTCCAGGTGAGGTTGTTCGCACCCCTTTCGGAATACCGGTCCTCACCGTCCGCATCCAGGAACAATCCGAGCCCGCCGGAGCGGCGCTGGGGCACGAGACGTCCGGTTCCTGCACCGGCCCGGGTCTCGTATCCGTCGTCCCCGCGATTGTCGCAGAAAAACCCGAAACCATTGGCCTCCGAGGCCCCAAGGCAAAGCCAGTCCGCCACGTACGTGTCCTTGCCGTCTCCGTTGACCAGCACCCCGACGCCCCAGTCATGGCCACAGCCCTGACTCACCCCCCAGGATGCGGTGTGGTCGTCCCCGCGAACATCCAGGAGCAGACCGAAGGCACTGTGAATTCCTGCTCCCTGGGCGTAGCGCCGCGCAATGTAGGTGTCGCGTCCCTGGTCGTCAAAGAGAATACCCAGGGCCTGCCAGTATGCAGAGCCCTGTGCGAAGTACTGGCCCTGGTAAAGGTCGTTTCCCGCGCCCTCTGCGAGAACGGCCGTTCCCCCGGCACACAGGTTGCGCATGCCCATGGCAAACCCTTGCGCAAAGCTCTGATGCATGTCCGGTTCCCGCCGATCCAGGGCGTTCCTTCCAGCAATGTAGCGATCGTCTCCACACCGGTCGCACAGGGCGGCCGCCCCCGGGAGCCACGCACTGGCCTGGCCTTCGGAGTCACAGACATAGGTGTCGCTTCCGTTGAGATCGATCAGACCGCCGTATCCCCAGCATGACGCTGCCTGGACAAAGCGGCGCCCGCGGTACAGGTCGTCCCCTTCGGCATCCACGAGGAGCCCGAGGCCGAAAAGCCCCATGCCCTGGGCTCCGTTTGCAGCCTGGTAGAGGTCGTTGCCCTGAAAATCCAGGAGCACGCCCACCCCGTGCACGCCCGCGCCCTGGGTGAGATTTTCCCCGAGATAGATGTCGTTTCCGGCCAGGTCGATGACCACGGCGCAGGCCCCGTCTCTGCCGAAGGCAACCTGCCCCCTGTACGTGTCGCAACCGCCCGGGTCGATGATCAGCACGGCAGGGCCTTCGTGGACGTCGTCCCCGGGTCCGCCGATACGAACGATGCCCAGCGGCGTCATGAAGGTCGATGGCGAAAGGGAAAGGGATTCGTCTTTGTGGTGCAGGAGTGTGTCCGCTGCCAGCCAGGCGGCCTGAACCACGATCCGGCCGGCCTGCAGGATGTGAGCCCGGTCCGCCTTAGACGCAGCGGCAAGGGCGTTTCGAACGGCATCCTCTGCAAGCAACCGCTCGATGGATGCCCTGTCTTCCCCGGCCCCCAGGGATTCGGGATAGAGGTGCTCGGCCAGGAGGGTCCTTTCTTGCGGGGACAGGTCGCGAAACGCTTCTTTCAGGAAGGAGCCGGCTTCCTGCATACCGTTCAGCACACACTGGACGGCTTCCCGAACAGCCGGCGAAACGCCCTCAGGGGTGGACCAGCTTCGGGTCGGAACGGGCTTCAATGGCGGCGGCGGTTCGCTGCCGCTCAGGCCGGGAAGTGCCTCAACCCAGGAGGGGGGTCGGTCGGCCAGGGAGAGAAGGCGTACGGCGAGGTCCTGCCCTTGGAGCGGAGAGAGGAGAGGCTCGTTCATCCACTGTTCAAAGAGCGGGGTCCTGTGAGGGGAGTCCAGAAGTTCGGAACGGATGGAAAGGTCCGACCGGGTCAGGGCAACGGCCTCGAGGGCCTGGTCCAGGAGAAAGGGAGCAGGCTCGCGGGCGGTCATGGTGCCGGGAGCAAGGATTAGAAGGAGGATCGAGGTAAAAAGGATCCGTGCGATTTGCACAACCGGTACGCTGTGCGGGTAGATCCCTGCCCGTGGCCTGCTGTTCGTCTTTTCCGTCACGAGACGTTCCATTCCCCTTTCCGGTCTTCCGCCTGTGGAGTGAGTCAGGGGCCTGGGATCAGAAGCTCACTCGAGAAGATAGAGGCAAGCACAAGGATCACGAACCCGGCTGCGACAAGGTCTTTTCGACAGAGACGCAGTTCGTGGAGGTGGGTGCGGGGTCCACTCGCGTATCCCCGGGCCTCCATGGCCACGGCCAGGTCGTCGGCCCTTCGAAACGCCCCCAAAAGTACAGGGATAAGCAGGGATGAAGCAGCTCGCGCTCTTCGCACCGGACCGCCGCTTCCCAGCACTGCACCGCGGGCCATCTGGGCCTCCTGCACCCGGTGCATCTCTTCCACAAACGTGGGTACGAACCGAAGGGCCAGGCTGACCATGAGCGCGATCTCGTGAGAGCGAATGCCGATCACGCGGAGCGGTCGCAGCAACCACTCCAGGCCGATCACGAGCTCGCTCGGAGACGTGCTCATCGTGAGGAGGGCTCCGCCTGCCAGGAGCAAGGCGAATTGCCAGGCCACCAGAGTCCCCTGATAGAGGCCCTCGCGGGTCACGCTGACAGGGCCGTCCTCAAAAGGAGGAAGGGGCGTCCCATCGGTGAGGAGCAGGTGCAGGAAAAAAAGGAGGACGATAAACACGGCCGCCGGCCGCACCGCGGAAATAAGGTTTTTCAGGGAGATCCTTCCGATTCCGGCCCCCATGACCAGGAAGCCGCTGATCAGGGCACAGGGGAGGAATCCCCCCTGGAGCACCAGCAGGCTCAGGGCCACGGTCGCGCCGATCTTGATGCGCGGGTCCAGGCCGTGCAGGATCGAGGTGCGAGGAATGTACTGGCCGAGTGCGATCACGGGCGTTCGAGTTCCTTTCCGGGGTTTTCCAATTTCTGCAATCGAGCCTTTAGCGTTTTCAGGAACGGTTGAAGTAAGGATTAAGGATTGAAGGGGTAAGGGGCAAAAGGCCGTGATGCGTGGCTCGTGTTCGTGATTCGTGGTTCGTTTTCCCTCAACACCTCAACACCCGACACCTCGGGCCCGAAGGGCCCGCCCCCTAATCCTTACCCCTTCGCTCCTTCCATCCCTTGCCCCTCCCCTTCACAATCCTTTCCGAGCAGCGCCATCAGGGCTGCGCACGCTTCGTCCATCGTGAGCACGTCCGGGCGGACGTCCAGGCCCCCGGCTCGAAGGCGTTCCATGAGCGCGGTGACGGCCGGAGGCTCCAGCCCGATTCGGCGAAGTTCCTCGTTCCGGCGAAACACCCGGGAAGGCGTGTCCTGAAAGGCGAGCTGTCCGTGATCCAGGACAAAGACCTCGTCTGCGTTCACCACCTCATTCATGTCATGGGTCACGTGGATGATGGTGACACCGCTTGCGTGAAGCCGTTGTATCACCTCACGGACGCGACTTCGTCCGGCAGGGTCCAGGTAGGCGGTGGGCTCGTCCAGGACAACGGTGGAGGGTTCCATGGCCAGGATTCCAGCCATGGCCACGAGCTGTTTTTCACCGCTCGAAAGGGCATGGGGGACTCTTTCGGCAAACCCGCGCAGGCCGACGGTATCCAGTGCACGGTCCACGCGGCGGCGAATCTCCTCGGCAGGGAGTCGAAGATTGCCCGGGCCAAAGGCCACATCCTCCTCCACGGTCATGCCCACGATCTGGTTGTCCGGGTTCTGAAAGACCATACCCACCTTCTGCCGGATCCAGGGCAGGGCAGCCCTGTCCCTCGTGTTTCGTCCGTCCACGAGGACGTTGCCCTCGTTGGGGAGAAGGAGCCCGTTGAGGTGGCGGAGCAGGGTGGTCTTGCCGGAGCCGTTCGGGCCGACCAGGGCGATGCGGGCGCCGTCCCGGATCTCGAACGCCACGTTCCGAAGCGCCGGGGTCCTTCCCGGCTCATACGCATAGGTGAGGTTTTCAACCCGGATCATGCCTGCATCCTCTTTCCGGGGAGCGACTTCCCGGCGGTATGGCCGATCCGGACGCGGTCCCGAATCTTGGGAACCACGATGGCAATGGCGGCTGTTTTGAGCGCATCGCCGATCAGGAACGGAAGCGCGCCCAAGGAGAACGCTTTCACCAAGGAAATCTTGGCCACAAGGGAGAGCTGGATCACTCCCGGGACATACACCACGAGGTAGCCGACGGCCACGGCAAAGGCGATGCGCAGAGCCCCCGGACGGTTCATTCGATCCACAAGGAACCCCGTGATAAAAGCCCCGGCCACAAAGCCGACCAGATAGCCCCCTGTGGGCCCCAGCAGGACACCGAAGCCCGCCTTACCGCCGGCGAACACGGGCAAACCGATCAGGCCGAGTAAGACGTACACCACCTGGCTGAGGGCGCCCAGGCGGGCCCCAAGGAGCACGGCGGCCAGCGCCATGAAGAGCGTCTGAAGGGTAATGGGGACCGGGGGCAGCGGAACAATGATGTACGCCCCGGCTGCCGTAGCCGCACCCAGCATGGATGCGTACACCAGTCCGCGAATGGATGGAGAAGAGGGATGATTCATGCGTTCCTCATACGGTTTCCAGGTCGCCTGAGAAGACCCGGTGTGTTTTTCCGTCCGGCGTCTCCAGAATCAGGCTCCCGTCGCGCTCTATGTCCCGCGCCATCCCGGTGATGCGCTTACCTGAGATCTCCACGGCAATGCGGCTCCCAAGAGTCCGGGAAAGGGCTTTCCAGCGTTCCAGGATGGTATTTGTGCGGCCCTGGAGAAAGATCGTGTAATAGTGCTCGTACCGTTCCAAAAAGGCACGAACCAGAGCAGCCCGGTCCACAGGACGCCCGATCTCCAAGGCCAGGGATGTGGCCACGTCTTGAAGCTCGGCAGGGAACTCCCGAACGTTGGCGTTGATGCCCAGGCCGGTCACCACGTGGCTCACCTCATCGAGGTCGCTCGCGATTTCCGTAAGCACCCCTGCCACCTTGCGTTTCCCGATGAGGATGTCATTGGGCCACTTGATGTGGACGTCAATATCCGCCAGAGAGAGGATGGATTCCGCTGCGGCGATTCCTGCCAGCAGGGTGATCTTGGGGGCCTCGAGAGGTGAGATCTTCGGCCTCAGAATGAGCGAGAGATAAATACCCCCTTTCTCTGGAGAGTGCCATACACGGCCCTTTCTTCCCCTGCCCGCAGTCTGTTCCTCGGCCACGACCAGAGTCCCTTCGGGGATTCCGCGATTCGCCAGCTCCCTGGCTCTCGTGTTCGTGGAGTCCGTGGTCTCGAGGTAGACGATCTTCCTGTTTCCGAAGTGCCGAGTGCGAAGCCCGCTCTGAATTTCTTCAGGAAGGAGAAGCGGGGTGGTCTGGGTCAGCCGGTAGCCTTTTCGCGGAGCGGAAGTGATCGCATACCCGTCCCTGCGAAGCCTGCTCACGTGCTTCCACACGGCCGACCGCGTGACACCGAGCTCGTGGCTAAGGTCCTCTCCGGAGATCCAGTCTCCGGCGTGGGTTCGTAGGATCTGAAGAAGGGTCTGCAATGTAGACATGTCGGAGGGGAGTATCATGCGGCAGGGGCATTGTCAACGGATTTTCAGTTATGGGTTGACAATATTTTCAACGCCAAAACCAGGATTGACGGGGGAGATCAGGATTAAGGATTCAGGGGGAATGGGCTGAGAGGCAGGATTAAGGATTGAAGGGGTAAGGATTAGGGGGCGGGCCCTTCGGGCCCGGGGTGTTGAGCAAGGAGGCCTTTGGCCTCCAGGTGTTGAGCCCTTAAGCTGTTGAGGGGAAGGCCCTCCGAGCCCGAGGTGTTGGGTGTTGAGGGAAAACGAACCACGAATCACGCCTTTTTACCCCTTTCATGAGAAGGCATTGTCAAGAGGTCGACGTGGCGACCGATGCGTTCCCGACTCGTCTTGCTTTCATTCGCACTCTTTTCAGGGCTGCCGTTGCCCGGTGCATGATGGTGTCCGCGA
>JASFQI010000080.1:0-16244 GCA_050115555.1 Desulfobacteraceae bacterium | reverse complement strand
TGGGGTCCCACTCCAGGACCTTGACCCGCTCCACGGTCTCGGCGACATCCCCCTGCGTCTCCTCCCAGAGGCGCTCCACCAGGGAATGAAACTCCAGGGCACTCCGTGTAGACTTTCGAAAAAACACCTCCACATCGCGGTCCGTGAACACGTAGTGGTGGGCCTGGGAAACAAGACGTGCGTTCAGGGAGGCCAGACGCCGGAGCGAGGTCAGGTAGGCCACGAAATCCACCAGGCACTCGCACATCACGTACCCGTTGGGGTGCAGGATCCCTGCGGCCTCGGACGCCACCAGGATATCCTGTTCCGGCACGTAAAAGCTCAGGAAATCCCAGGTGTGACCCGGTGCGGAAAGGACTCGAAGGGTTCGTCCGTCTCCAAGGGAATGGATGCCACCCGGCTCGAGCAGGTCGTCGATCTCAAAAGGCTCAAAAGGATCGTTCACCAGGAGGTTCGGATCCAGGCCGTGGACGGCGTCGGATGCGGAATGATTCAAATCGCGAATGAGCCGGATCGCGTTGGGCCGCTGAAGAATCTCCCGGGCATGGTCCGACCCGGCCACTCTCATCCCGGGGAATGCGCGACGCAGTCGTGATACAGCGCCGCAATGGTCAAAGTGGACATGGGTCAAGTAAAGGCACTTCGGTGAGCGCGTGCCCAGGACTTTTCGCACACCCTCTACATAGGCCTCTCCCAGGCAGGTGAGGCCGCCGTCAAAGAGCACCGGTTCCGGACCGTCCAGGAGGTATACCGGTACGGACGCCGAACCCAGCACATGAAAGCCATCCTGCACCTCGCCCGTTCCATGGAAAATCATACTGCATCCCTCCGACCGGTCGTTGCCGGTCGCCTGGAAACCCGCCGAGCCGTCACATCCCCGCTGTTGTGCGCTCCGGGTGGGTCTCTTTCATGAGAAACATACAGATCCGCGGATCACGTTCTCGTCCCGGCCGATCGCTGTGGAGACATCGTGTCCCCGAGCCCAGAAGCGCTCCCCAATAAAATTTCCAGCGGGATCGCCAAAAATTCTCGCAGTGCGGATGGCTCGCTTGCCCTTGATGAAACCAATAACTTGCGCCTCTGCGGACTTGGGCGGAATGAAAATGGGCTTGTGCACACGGACTGCGCATAAAGGCCCTTGGAAAATTTGAAACTCCCGTTGTCTTTTCAGTTCTCGAGACCTATTTCTTTAACATTTTCGGATTCACTCATACAGCACTTTCCTGCGTCCTTTCGGAATCCAGGCGATGGGGTCCCTACATTCCTGGGCGCTGTGCGCTCGTCGTCGGGCGTTGTTTATTCAGGAGGCTCTCTTTAGCTCGCGGAATTGTCAAGCTCTTCAGGACCCCAGGCATAGCCAGGCGTTCCCCAGGTGATGTATTGCCGGTACTGTTCTCATTTTTTGAGACGGTTCCACTGTCATGAGGTTTTTCCTGAAGCTCTGTTTACTGCACGAAGGAATCAGCGGTTGCCTGGTATTATTTTTGCTGTTTAGTATGGTAAGATGCCTACTGCAGGTGCTGTGCCTTTCAGCGCTTATCATGGGGCTGCATTTACTCTATGCCCCTGATTCGGCTGAGCTGGGAGGGCAGGCCGCCCCATTCGCCGATAACGCTTTCAAAGAATCCCGGCTGGCACCCTTCCAGCAGCCAACCCTGAACGCTGTCTGCGGCTGAATTGCAGCCGTGCCAAGGCACTCGGTCTAAAGGTACCTTTGGATTGCAAAAAAATGGCAACCGAGGTGATGTAGTAGCTCGTCCTCCAATCCCAAATTACGGATGGTTCATCACCGAGAAGTGTGAAACTCCCGGTTTCCGGACCGTATCCTTTTAGCGGAGGGAAAATGAAAAAGAACGCGATCGAAAACGGTTTGAAAAAGGCGGCTTTTTTGTTTTCTTTTATCCTTCTTTTGGTCATGCCACCCGTGGTCAAGGCACAAACCGTTTTGCGTATGGCCTATCCGAACTTTCCACCTTTTCACTGGGCCGACGAAAACGGAGAGATGAGGGGCTTCTTTTATGAGATCATCACTGAAGCGATAGAGAAAAGAATGGGGCTGAAGGTGATCTGGACGGCCTATCCGTGGCCTCGTTGTCAGGAGAATATTAAAGCGGGGAAAGAAGATGCGATATTGACCGTGCCCACTGAAGAACGTGCAGCATATACCGTGACCCATGAAGACCCTTTCTATGAAAAAACGCTCCATCTATTCACCTATATGGACCACCCCAAAATGGCGGAGATCGAAAAGATAAAAAAGATCAAGGACCTTAAAAAAGGAAACTTTTCCGTCATCACGTACATTGGAAACGGCTGGCATCAAGAACATGTCGCGTCACTTGGAATCAAAACCTATGAGACTGCATATCTGAAGAACGTCTGGAAAATGCTTTCGGAAAAGCGAGGCGATACGGTTATCGAATGGCCGCCCGGCGCCTGGCCGGACATTCGTCGTGTGGGCGTTTCAGCCAACATCGTGGATACGAACATTATACTGGGCAAGATGCCATTTCACGTTTTGGTAAGAAAGAGCTCCTCCTGGGTGACCTTGTTGTCGGACTTCAATAGGACCATCAAAGAGATGAAGAAAGATGGTACACTACCGTCAATACTACTGAAGTACCATTGATGTTGTACAAACGAAAACGCCGGGATTGTCCGCCCAAGGATAGAAGCGTGAAAACAAAAGCGATCATGACCCTTTGCTGTGCTCTTTTTGCCACCGCTTTTTGTCTCTTTGCGGTGTTTTATCAGGGTCACGTCCGCTCCAAGGCCTTGGTTCAACTCCATGACCATGCAAAGGTGATTGCCAACTCGCTTTGGACCTTTGAAACGAACAGCCCGACGGCCTACCTGACGCTGGCCGCCGAAGCCAACGCTTACAAAAGTGTTGTGGTCATGGACGATCAAGGGAGGACTTTTCTGGATATTAGAGGTCCTAGGCAGTCGAAGATGGATACCTTTTTGATGTCTGTGAACCTGATCCCCGCCTACCGTCTGGAGGCCGCCATTGAATTTGAAGGAAAAAGGATAGGCACCATATCCGCTCTATGGCCTTGCCGTACGATCTATCCCTATCTGTACATTCTGTTCTGTTTGTTCTTGGTGCTGACAGGCATCTGGCTCTACTTGAAACTGATGGATTCTAATCGAATGCTTGAAAGCCGAGTAAAGAGGCGAACGGCTGAACTTGAAAAGGAGAATCGTCAACGGAGGCGGACGGAGGAGGCGCTTCGTCAGGCAACCCTGGTCGTGGAAAACAGCCCCGTCATGTTGTTTCGTTGGAAAGCAGAGGAGGGCTGGCCCGTAGTGCTTGTTTCCCAGAATGTTACCCAGATCGGGTATACGTCTGAAGAGCTCCTCGACGGATCAACGCCCTTCAGCGCAATCGTCCATCCCGAAGATATAGGGCGTGTCATCGACGAGGTCCACACCTATGTGGCCGGTGGAGCGCACCGTTTCCAGCAGGAATACCGTATCATTACAAAGGACGGACACATTCGCTGGGTGGATGACAGGACAGCCGTTGAACGGGATACAGAGGGGCGAACCAGCCATTTCCAGGGAATTATCGTCGATATTACGGAACGCAAGCAGGCCGAAGAGACGCTGCGTAAGTATGAGCGCATTGTGAGCTCCTCCCAGGACCTGATGGCCCTGATCAACACCTACTATGTCTATGAAGCGGTCAACGAAAGCTTTTTAAGGAGCCGTAACAAACAGCGGGAAGAGGTCGTGGGAAAAAGCGTAGCCGAGGTCACGGGAGAAAAAATTTTCCAGGAAAAGATCCAGCCCTGGATGGACAGGGCCTTTTCAGGCCAGACCGTCCGCTATCAGGAAGTATTTAACATTGCAGGGCTTGGTCAGAGAATTATGGATGTCAACTATTTCCCCATGAGGAATGAAAAGGGGGACATCGAGGGGGTCGTGCTCAATGCCAGGGATGTCACCGAGACCCGAAATCTGGAAGAGCAGCTCATACAGTCTCAGAAGATCGAGTCCATTGGGACTCTGGCCAGCGGGGTGGCGCATGACTTCAACAACATCCTGGGAGCGGTGATTGGTTACAGTGAACTCGCAATTTTAGACACCGAAGAGGATTCGAAGGCCAGGAAAAGCATCGAAATGGTGTTGGCGGCAGGCGAGCGCGCAAAAGACTTGGTCCAGCAGATACTGACCTTCAGCCGCCAAAGCGAAGAGGAACGAAAACCGGTCCAGATCGCCCACACGGTCAAGGAGGTGCTCAAATTTTTGAGGGCCTCCCTGCCGACCACGATCGAAATCCGCCAGCAGATCGAACCCGATCTCGGATACGTCATGGCCGATCCCGCGCAGATCCACCAAGTGGTCATGAACCTTTGCACCAACGCCCATCACGCCATGAAAGAGAAGGGCGGCGTATTGGATGTACGTCTGGCATCCTGGGTTCTGGATCGAAAACAGGCCACCGTTCATCCCCACCTCGAACCCGGGCCCTACGTAAAAGTCACGGTGAAGGACACGGGTCCAGGGATGGATAAGACCATCACGGATAAAATCTTCGATCCCTATTTCACGACCAAAGAAAAGGGGGTCGGCACGGGTCTCGGCCTCGCCATCGTACATGGGATCGTGGAGAAACACGGTGGCGCCATCACGTTGGAAAGCGAACCGGGAAAAGGCGCTTCCTTTGAGATCCTTTTTCCTTCCATCGAGCAAAAGGAGATCCTCAAGAGTCCAAAAAGGGAGGAGATCCCGGGAGGCCATGAGCACATTCTGTTGATCGACGACGAGCAGGTCCTCGTGGACCTGGGAAGGCAGATGCTGGAGCGTCTGGGTTATACAGTGGAGACCCAAATCAGCAGTATCGATGCCTTGGCTCTTTTTCGTGCAGAGCCTTCCCGGTTCGATCTTGTGATCACGGACATGACCATGCCCGACATGACAGGAGAAAGACTGGCCATGGAGCTCATGCGCATCCAGCCGGACATCCCCGTCATCCTTTGCACCGGTTACAGCGAAACGGATCTGGAGGAGAGGGCCGGAAACATCGGCATCCGGGCTCTCGTAATGAAACCTGTCGTCATTTCGGAATTGTCCAAGTCCATTCGAATGGCACTGGCAGGGAAAGAGGACGATCTTGACCGCACCTAGGAATTCTCTCATCAACCGGTGGGATCGGGTTCCGAGAATCCGCGCGAGATCTCGAGAACGCCTCCATCCGCCGAAGATACTTGATACGCGCCCCGCTTTGAAAATGTCTTGAACATGGCTCGATTTCCCTCGAACACGCAGGCCGTCACCCCTTTGAACCCCATGCGCTCCGCATACCGCTCCAATCGCTCCTGAAGAAGGCTCCCGAGCCCCCGCCCCTGGTAGGCATCATGGATCGTGTAGGCCACCTCCACCATGCCCTCCTTCTCTTTGAGGGCCACGTAGCGGCCCACGCCGATGATGCGCTCCAGGCCGATCTCGCCGATGGCGACCACGAGCGCCATGTTCTGCCGGTAGTCCACGTTGGCCAGCTTCTGGGCCTTGGCGCGGGGCATGGCCTTGACCGGGCTGAAGTACCGCCGGTAGATGGTCTCGTCCGAGTGTGAGTAGAAAAGATCCTGCAAAAGGGGCTCGTCCGTGGGCTTAATGGGCCGAATCGTGACCGTGAGCCCGTCGGAAAGGACCTGCTCGATCTCCTCCTCTTCCGGGTAGGCGTGGCCCTCCGTGTGGAGGAACAACTGATCGCGATACACGTAGGCCCGCTTCTTGGCCTCCTCCAGGAGTTCCTTCCGGAATTTCGGATGGGCGATGTTGATCAGCGCCATGGCCCGCTCGCGCACGGATTTTCCGTGCAGGTAGGCGATGCCGTACTCGGTGACCACGTACTTGACGTCCCCGCGCGTGGCTGCAACACCCGCCCCCTCCTGAAGCTGGGCTCGAATACGGGACTTGGCGCCGTCCCGAGTGACCGAGGGCAGCGTGATGATGGATCTTCCCCCCGGGCTCATGGCCGCTCCCCGAATGAAATCCAGGCGCCCTCCGATGCCGCTGTAGAAATGCGATCCCATAGACTCGGAACAGATCTGTCCGCTCAGGTCCACCTCCAGGGCGCTTCCAATGGACACCATGCGCTCGTTACGGGCGACATTCATGGGGTTGTATACGTACTCGGCGGGATAAAATGCGATTCGGGGGTTGTCCGCGACGTAGTCGTAGATCCTGCGGGTACCGATGCAGAAACTGCACACCACCTTGCCCCGGTGAACGTTCTTCCGCTCCCCCGTGATCACACCCTGCTCGATCAGGTCGATAAAGGCATCCGAGATCACCTCGGTATGAACGCCCAGGTCGCGTTTGTCTTCGAGAAAGCGGAGGACCCCGTAGGAGAGGTGCCCGAAGCCCACATGAATGGTGTCGCCGCTGTTGATGAGCTTGGCTGCGTTCCGCCCGATCTGACGGCCCGTTGCATCCGGCTCCGGGTAGTGGAACTCCACCAGGGGTGCATCGTGCTCCACGAAGTAGTCGATTTTTTCCACTGGAAGGAAGGAGTCGCCCAGGGTCCGAGGCATCCCCCGGTTCACCTGGGCGATCACGACGCGTGCGGTTTCAGCGGCCGCCTTCACGATGTCCACCGAGATGCCCAGGCTCACGAACCCGTGCCGGTCCGGCGGGGAGGTCTGAATCAAGGCCACATCCAGGGGCACAATACCCCGGCGAAACAGGCCTGGGATCTCGGAGATGAAAACCGGTGTGTAGTCCGCCCGGCCCTGGTTGATTGCGTCCCGGCTGTTCGGGCCCACGAAAAACGCGTTATGGCGAAATCGGTTGTCGAAACGCTCGTCCGCGTAAGGGGCGTTCCCCAGGGTCACAAAGTGAAGGAGCTGGACGTCGGACAGGATATCCGCCCGGTCGAGAAGCCCCTGCACCAGGTACTGAGGCTCGGCGCAGGCGGTTCCCAGGAAGACCTTGGATCCGCGTTGGACCGCGCCCAGGGCCCGGTCCAGCCCGACCCTTCTCTGGTCATAGTGCAATTCCCACCGCTGCGGCATGCCGCCTCCCGCCCAACTGTTCCAGGCTCAAACCTGCTCTCAGAGCCAGGGAATACAGCCTCGGCCCGGGCACAGATCCCCATCCTTGCGGCAGGCTCGACGCCCCTCCCACGGCGGGGTTCGAAACACCGACCGCCCCAAATTGTAAGGTTTGCCAGACCTCAAAACACCTGAAAAAGGCGTTTAATTGCCGGTCATTTCCATCACCTGATCCACGAGCTTCTGGATCCCCTCGGCCACGTCCTTGATGCCGGGACCCAGCATGTAGGCCGGCGTGGTCACGATCCGGTTGGTCTCATCCACGTGGATCTGGTCCACAGTGCAGATGCAGTGGGTCCCGCCCATGGCTTCGATGGCCGAGCCTGTGGCCGCATCCGTCCCAATGGTCACCTCGGGCCGCCGTGCGGAGAGCGCCCGGGTCAAAGTCGCCGGGGCGATGCAAATGGCCCCGATGGGCTTTCCCGCCTCCACCATCTCCTCGAGAATGCGCTGGACCTCGGGGTACACCGTGGCTTCAGGACCTTTCACGGCGAAATCACTCAGGTTCTTTGCAGCGCCAAAGCCGCCTGGGATGATCAGCCCGTCCAGATCGCCGGCGTGGACCTCTTTCAGGTCGCGAATCTCTCCTCGGGCGATCCGTGCGGACTCCGTCAGCACATTTCGCGTCTCCCCGGAGACCTCCTGCGTTCGGTGGTCGATCACGTGGAGCTGATCCGTGTCCGGTGCCGTGCAGACGATTTCAGCTCCTGCGCGGTCAAGTGCGAGCAGGGTCAGGACCGCCTCGTGAATCTCGGAGCCGTCAAAGACGCCACACCCCGACAGCAGCACACCGATTCTGGGCATGAGTTCCCTCCTTTTGAACGGGTCAAATGGTTCCTCCGCCTCCGTCGTTCGCGTCCGCTGGAAGAACGCCCACGGTCATGCAGTGTAGTGCAAGCCTTCGGTCCCGGTCAAGAAGCAAGCAAAGGCGAGCGGAACTGGACTTGAAAGCGCGGTAGCTGCTATACAGGAATCTCCCGGCAACGAGCCAGACCCCGCTCACGGGCCGGTTTTATCCCATTCGAACCCACAGAAACGAACGAGGACGCCTCTTCAGGCCTGCGGGAGAAAGGACAGGTTCATGGATCCGATTTCGTTCATCGTCATCATCTCGGTCCTCGGCCCGGTGATCGGGTCCGCCATCGGCGTGATCCGGCAACCCTCGTTCGGGTACATCTGCAACATGCTCTGCTTCGCCGCAGGCGTCATGCTGGCCATCTCCTTTCTGGAGCTCATTCCCGAGGGCATCCACCTCGCCTCCGTGCCTGTCTGCGTGGCAGGCATCATCTGCGGGGCCCTGGTCATGAACGGTCTGGATCGCTTGATTCCCCACATCCATCCCCGGCTCTGCGTCCAAGAGCAGGGCTGCAACCTGGAACGAACCTCTGTCTACCTCATCCTGGGGATCTTTCTCCACAACTTCCCCGAGGGCATGGCCATTGCCGTGGGGTCGGTCACTAACGTCAAGGCCTCCCTGGTGATCGCCCTGGCCATCTCCATCCACGGCATCCCTGAAGGCATCTGCACGTCTGCGCCCTACTTTCACACGAACGGGTCCAGGCTCAAGTCGTTCCTCGTGTCCTCGTCCACTGCGATACCCATTCTGGCGGGGTATGCATCCGCCCGCTATCTTTTCGGCACAATTCCTCCCGAGGTCGTGGGCTTCATCGTCGCAGCCACAGCCGGCTTGATGATTTACATCACGACGGACGAGATCATCCCGAACTCCTGCGCAGGGACCGATCACAAAACCATCTTTTCGCTGCTCGCGGGGATTGTGTTCGTGCTGCTCCTGAATATGATCTGACTCAAATCATACATAACTGCTTTCACCTTGCCCTTTCAAAAACAGGCCATCGAGGCCGCCCGGCGGAAGGAGGCGTCTCTGCCTTCTCTCCGGTCGGGAGGGCTCCCCGGATTTACACCCTGCAAAAATTCCCGACAAAAACGAGCCTCCCCCGTCTCTCCACACACAAATCGAAACCGAAGCATTTCCCGTACAATCGGAGGGTTATCCTCTTCTGGATTCCTTATGGAAGGTTGGCATGTTCATTGCGCCTTGATGTGCAGGGCCCACGTGATGGACGTGCGTTGCGGTTCGGCCTTCCATAAGAGAGCCAGACTCGGAACGGGTGGGCTGCGAGGCACAGAGGAACCGGCAACTCCCCCCGGTTTGGAGCACAGCATGGGAGATGTATCCATACTGATGGCTTATGAGGCCCATCCCGTCCTGGAGGTCATCTCCTCCCACTTCGAGGGGGTGGGCTTTCGCGTGACCCGGGCCTCCGGTCAGGGGCACGAAGAGCTCCTGGAACTTCTGAGACTCCGTCGATTCGATGTGGTCATCGTCTCCCGAATCATGGAGCCCGATCAGCGGGACATGGTGATCAAAAATGCCAAGGCGGGAAACCCCGACACCGTCATCGTCCTGATCGGGAGCAACGAGCACGCTCGATTTGATCACGACACGGTGTCTTTTGCAGGGTGGGACTACGTACTCTCGCCCTCGGGGAGACCGGAGCTGTGGCCGTGTGTCCTGGACTGTCTGGAACGGGCCGAGCTCGAGCAGCGGGACATTCACGCCCGCGACCTGATTCGCAAGTTCAAGCAACAGATCGCGACGCTCTCGGTGATTCTCTCCAGGCACATCGGTTACGAGCTCCTGCAGATTCGAGACGACATGGAGCGGGTGAGGAACGGCGATTTCGGGCCCCTCTCCAGGGATGCCGCGTCACAGCTGGATGTCCTGGCCGAAAGAATGGCCCGGCTCATTCACGAGACCGAGCTCCTCTCCAAGGGATTCATCCCACGGCGCATGTCCTCCGTTTGACCGGAATCAGGCCGCGTCTTCAGGCCCGGCCTCCCGTGCCACACGAAGGTCTTCCAGGATTTCCAGAACCGTCGCTTTCCAGGCCTCTGGAGCAGTCACCATACCCCAGCCTTTCTGGGTCTGGAACAGCCCGTCGTAGGCCGTGTCGTGAAAGGACTGCATTCGGTGGGGAATGCCCTGCTCCTTGAGGATGGATTCGAGCAGCAGGGCCTCGATCTCGTTATCCAGCGTCGCGATGCGTACGTAGTCATTCATACCGGCCCTCCCGGCGGCTCATCGCCCGAAGCGGACATTCTTGGGGACCCGGGTCCTTCGAGTCTTCCGGTTTCACAGCTCACCCCTGTCCATCGATTTCGATGTCGTACTGCTTCAGGACCGGCACGACCTTGTCCGTGTCCGCCCCTCGAATCGAGCCCGGCGGCCTCAGGGTCACCTTCACCCGGATGCCGAGCTCCTCCTTGACCCGTTCCTCGATTCGCCGGGCGAGCCCGGATTGCTCCTCCGGGGAGAGATCGCGTCCGTGCTCCACGGTCACGTCGAGGTGGGTGTATGGGGACGGGTGGGTCACTACGATCTGAAACTCACCGGTCACATCCGGCACCAGGGCGTGCAGCACCCGGCCAATCCCTGCAGGGAACACATTGATGCCCTTGACGTGGAGCATGTGATCCGAACGGCCCCGCACCTGGAACCGGAAGCCAGTGCGTCCGCACCCGCACGGTCCGGTGCCGGTGATCTCGATCACGTCCGAGGTGCGATACCGGACGAGGGGCTGTGCCTCCTTGTCCAGATGGGTCAACACCATCTCCCCGATCGAGCCTTCAGCCAAGGGGAGATTCGCCTCGGTCTCCGGGTCGATCAGATGGACCAGGAGCGCTCCCTGGCCCAGGAAGTGAAGGTCCGTTGTCTCTTCGCACTGGGCCGCGAAGTTGCACAACACGTCCGACACGCCATAGTTGGCGTTTCGCGCCTCCATGCTCCAGGTTTCCTGGAGGTGCCGACGAAACGCCGGATCGTCCAAACCGGGTTCCCCGCCGAAAAGGCCCAGCCGGAGGCCCAGGTCCAACGGCTCGATCCCCAGTTCTTCGCGAACCACCGCCTCCAGCACCGCAGGGTAAGAGGGCGTGGACGAGATCGCATCGATGCCGGCCTCCCGGACCACACGCACGAGTTGTCTCGAACGCCCCACGCCGAACGGGAACACCGTGGCCCCGGTGGTCTCCAGGTTGGCGTGGTCCGTGTAGCCGCCCATCCAGAGGCAATAGTTGAGGCAGTGGATCACCCGGTGGTGAGGCCGAAGCCCGGCCGCCCAGAACGATCGGGCGCCGCAGTCGTGGGTGACATCCAGGTCCCTTCGGGTCAGGGCGGTGTATACGAAACGGCCGGTGGTGCCACTGGTCCGATGCACCCGCTGCACGGCGTGAGGCGGGGCGGCCAGAAAGTCCCCGAACGGGGGCTCCCGTTCCTGGGATTCCCTCAACTCGGTCTTGGTCGTAAACGGCAGGTCGCAGATACGGTCCTCGTCCCAGTGCGCGTCCCCCGGGATACCTGCCCGTGCGAGTTTCTCCCGGTACATGCGGCTTTTTGAGAAGACATATGCCAGCTGTTGCTCCAGCTTTTCTCTTTCCAGTCTCTGCTGATCCCCGGGCGTGAGGGTCTCCATGGCCTCATTGAAAAAGGATCCTTCCGCCATACTCTCTCCTTTGCGCACAGCGCTCACGTTGTGCCCTGCCCCGACAGCCCGCTTAAAAACAGTGCAGCCCGTGGACCGCTCAAAGCGCAACCCCTGGCGAGGCTACGTTCCCTTCATCTCGTCCAGCTTCTTTTTGACGTACGTCTGCTGGTTCTGGGACTGCACGCAGATCAGGAGGTGACTCGCCTCCAGCTCCAGGGCCTGCTCCAGTGTGGCCCCGATCCCCTGATCTATCGCGATCCGGGAGAGCTTCAATGCGAGAGGGGAACGCTGCGCAATCTTCCCTGCCATGGCCAGGACCTCGTCCATGAGTCGCTCCGCCGGGACCACGCGGTTTGCGAGCCCGATCCGCTCGGCCGTCTTCGCGTCAATGAACTCCCCGGTGAACACGAGCTCCTTGGCCCTGCCCAGGCCCACGAGATGGGTCAGGAGCTTGGTCCCGGCCGTGGTCACCGTGAGCCCGATCCCGGTCTCCGGAAATCCAAACACAGCGTCCTCTGCGGCGATCCGGATGTCGCAGGCCATGGCGAACTCGCACCCGCCCCCCAGCGCATACCCCGCCACGGCCGCGATCAGGGGCTTGCCGAGCTGGAGGATCATGCGTTCCACCTCCTGCAGCCGCTCCGTTTCCTCCATCCACGTCTCCAGGGACTTGCCTTCACTCGTCTCCTTCAGGTCCTCGCCGGCACAGAAAGCCCGGCCTGCGCCCGTGAGAACAACGGCCACCGCCTCAGCGTCCTGGCGGGCTTGGTCCAGACAGCTCATGAAGTCGCGCAGAAACGCGGTGTTGATTGCATTCAACCGCTCCGGTCGATTGAACTTGATGATCCCCGTATGCCCTTCTCGTCGGTACCCCACAGTCGATTCCGTCATTCAATAGCCTCCTTGTCCCCTAAGCCGTTGTTTTCCTCCTAAGACGCGAAGACGCCAAGAAAATAGAAGGAAATCGTTCTATTTTATAAAGTTTCGCATGCTTCCTGACAAGCGCCAAGTCGTTTTGGACCGTAGCGTGCGGTCCGGCAAGGGCCTTCGGCGGAACAGGTTATTCCTCGTTCATCCGGTGGATGAACTGGACCAGCCGGCTGAAGTCCTTGCGGTTGAAATCCACCACGAGGCGGGGGAGGGACAGGGTCTCGGGCTCGTCCTGCTCCTCGGGGAGCGGGCCGCTGAGGGTCATCTCCCCACCGGGGGCCAGGATGTCCCTGAACTCCTGCCGGAGCGCCTGAACTCGGGCAGGATCGAGCGGAGCGTTCAACCGCATGACCAGGCGACCGCGGACATACCGCAGGCTGTGATATCGACGGTAAAATGTCTGAATGAAGGCCATCGCCTCCTCGGCAGACGCCGCACGCCGAAACAGGAAGAGATCCGGCGGGCTGACAGCCTTACGCGCCAGGAGTTCTTCGCGAATGAAGGCCTCCCACTGCATCCAGTACCTGCCTTCCGGGACATCCAGCAGGAGAATGGGCAGGGGATTCCGCTTTCCTGTCTGGACCAGGGTCAGAATCTCCATGGCCTCGTCCAGGGTACCGAACCCGCCGGGAAACAGGGCCACGGCATCCGACTCCTTGACAAAGGCGACCTTCCGGTTGAAGAAGTATTTGTAGTTGATGTTCCTGGGTAGGCCATCGAGCACCGGGTTGGGTTTCTGCTCGAACGGGAGCCGGATATTCACACCAAAGGAGTGCTCCGGGCCTGCGCCTTCGTTCACGGCCTGCATGATTCCCGGCCCGGCCCCTGTGATCACCATAGCGCCGCTCTCCGCCACGAGGCTCCCGAAACGGCGCGCCAGGGTGTAGATCGGCTCCTCCGGGCGGGTGCGAGCCGAACCGAACACGGTGACCTTGCGAATCGCTCGATAGGGCGCGAAGACCTTGGAAGTGTACCGCATCTCTTTGAGCGACACATTCATGAGCTTGAGATCGGCACGACTTTCCCCCTCCTGTCCGGCCTTGAGCGCCGCCACGATCATCTCTCGCACGATCTCGGGGTGCTGTACGCCGCCCGCCTGCTCGATGAGCGCATCCATGGCCCGGTCCATCGCGCTGCCGGTCCTTTCAAAGCTCAACAGGGTGTCCTCGGAGCCCCCGTTCTCTTCCCTCGTCGCGGTCATGGGATCGTGTCCTCCTCGTCGAATAAGATGCCCGCAATCGGAAACACCTTGTAAAAATTCTCGCCCCAACAGGGCCCCATGGGGTAGGATGCCTTCTTCCCGAACCCCGGCGCACTGCGCCCAAGACCGGAAGGGAATCCGTGAATATCCTGCTCTACTTGACCACCGTCCTGATCTGGAGCACCACGTGGCTCGCCATCACGTACCAGATCGGGGAGGTGGATCCCATGGTGTCGGTGTGCTACCGTTTCGGATCGGCCGCCTTCCTGCTGTTGTCTTACTGCCGTGCGGCAGGCCACCGCCTGCGCTTCAGCCTGCGAGAGCACCGCGACATGGCGGTCCAGGGGGTCTTCCTCTTTTCCGTGAGCTACTGGCTCGTCTACTTGGCCGAGCAATACCTGACCAGCGGGCTCGTTGCGGTCCTGTTTTCCCTCCTCGTGTCTCTGAACAGCCTCAACGGGTTCCTGATCCTGCGCTCGCCCGTGCGGCGTCCCGTCCTGGCTGGCGGGCTCCTGGGGCTCTTGGGCCTCGGCCTCATCTTCTGGCCCGAGATCGAGGCCTTCCGCTGGAGCGATCGGGAGTTGCGAGGCCTGGCTCTGGGAATGCTCTCGGTGACCATCGCCTCGGTGGGCAATATCCTCTCTGCGCGCAACCAGCGGCGCCGGCTGCCGGTCCTTCAAACCAATGCGTTCAGCATGGCATACGGGACGCTCGTTCTGCTCGGGCTCGCCCTGCTCCTGGACAAGCCCTTTGGATTCCATGTGTCGGTCGCTTACGTGGGCTCGCTTCTCTACCTGTCCCTTTTCGGCTCCATCCTGGCCTTCGGCGCCTACCTGACCCTTCTGGGACGGGTGGGTGCGGACCGAGCGGCCTACGTGACCCTGATCACCCCTGTCATGGCCCTTCTCGTCTCCACGATTTTCGAGGGCTACTCCTGGCCGGTTCATGCGATGCTCGGGGTGCCCATGGTCCTGGCCGGAAACCTCCTCATTCTGCGTAACCGCTTCTCCCTGCTTCGGATTCATCGCCGGTAAGGTTTGCCGGCGCGTCTTCAGGCCTCATTCCCCTTTGAGCCCGATGACCGTGCCCGCGCCAACGCTTCACTCCTCCGGCGCGAATCCAGGTAGAGTGCAGCCACGGCGAGAATCATGGCCGCCCCGATCACCACGGCACCCGTACGGTACACGTTCGAAAGGCCTACAACCAGAGCACTCGGGGACGACTTGGCCACGTCCGTGACCCCCGGGGCGGCCACGGCAAGTACCCATGCGGTAAAGGCTGTCCCTGCCAGGGGAATGCCGGTGGTGTGGCCCAGGGTCCGGGAGAGGGTCATCAACCCGGAGGCCAGGCCCAGGCGGTGTCGCGGAACCGCACCCATGATGGCACTGTTGTTCGGGGACTGAAACGTTCCCATGCCCACACCAATGGGGATGAGCCGGAGCACGATCCCCGCCAGGTCCGTGTCCTGGTTCAGGCTGCTGATGCTCAGGCAACCGGCTACGCACACGATCAGGCCGAAAAGGGACACTCCCCGCCCGCCGACCCGATCGGCCACAGTGCCGGCCAGGGGGGAGACCACCCCCATGCTCACAGGGACGACCATCATGAGGAGACCCACGGTCTGCGGGCGGTATCCCTTGACCAGCTCCAGGTAGAAGGGGACGATGAAAACCGCGGCCACCACAATAAATACGAGCCAGCCCATTACGAGGTTGATGCTGAAAAGCGTGTTCCGGAAGAGGCTCAAGTCGACCATGGGCGCATCCGTGCGGTGTTCCGCGAGGAGGAATCCGGCCAGGAAAACCGCGGCCGTCACCAGGATCCCGATGGAGCTCGTCTGAGCGAACCCGTGCCGCTGCCCCAGCGTCATGCCCAGGGCATACGCCCCCATGAGGAGAAGCATGAGTGCAGCACCTGAAAAATCGAACGGCTTCCCAGTATCCTTTCGGGCGCTTCGGGGAACATACCGCAACGTGGCCCAGACGGCAAAGACCCCGATGGGCAGGTTGACAAGGAACACGCTCCGCCATCCGAACGCACCGATGAGAATGCCCCCGAGCGCCGGGCCCATGGCCAAACCCACCGACACGGTGCTGCCGATCATCCCCATGGCGCGTCCCCGTTCGCTGCTGGGAAAGGCCTCGGTGACGATGGCCGCGCCCAGGGCCTGGGTGACGGCCGCCCCCATGCCCTGGACCATGCGAAAACCCACCAACCAGTAAACGCGTGGGGAAAGCCCGCACAAGAGGGAGCCCAGCGTGAACAGCCCCAGGCCCAAGGCAAACAGGCGTCTTTTTCCGTGCGTGTCGCCCAGGCGGGCCATGCTCAGGGTCATGGAGGTCACCACGAGCACGTAGCCCAGGATCACCCACTGGATGGTCGCGAAATCGGTATGCAGCTCCTTGACCAGGGTGGGCAGGGACACGTTGACAATGTTGACGTCCAGGGTGGCCATGAAGATGCTCAGCCCCACGGCCATCATGGCACCCCATTTCCCTGCGTGTCTTGACTCGGCCTCCCTGGTCCCGCGGGAAGGGTTTTCGGGGA
>JASFQI010000079.1:0-16302 GCA_050115555.1 Desulfobacteraceae bacterium | reverse complement strand
GTTTCGGAAAAAACAGGCCAAAGCCATGGTAGATCAGCTCACCACAGTGAGCAAGAAGCGGCTGATCAACCAAGATGGATTCCTGTCCTCAGAAGAGATGGATCGCATTGATCGAGCTATCGCGATCCAATTGGATCTTTAGTGCGGATGTTAATGGGGACGTGGTTAAGTTTATAAGTTTTGAATGAAAACTTATAAACTTAACCACGTCCCCGGCTTGTTCGTTACTCGCAGATCAGGCGGAGGCCCTTGCTGTGGTACCGGCCTTGGGGGTTGCCCTCTTCTCGGTTGGCGGAGCGGCACGTAGCCGGGTTGCTGTACCAGGAGCCCCCGCGAAACACGCGAAAGGTCCCCTCGTCCGGCCCTTGAGGATCGGTGACCGGTCCCTTGGGGTACTCCCCGTATCGGTCCTGGCACCACTCGCCCACATTTCCGTGCATGTCGTAGAGGCCCCAGGGGTTGGGGGAGAAGCTTTTCACCGGCATAGGGTTCTTGCGATAGACGCCTTCCTCGGTGCACCCGCTGATGAAGTAGTTCCCATTGTAGTTGGCCATGGTCGTATCCATGCACGGGCCCATGGAAAAGGACGTGGGGGTGCCTGCACGGCAGGCATACTCCCACTCCGCCTCGGTCGGAAGCCGATAAGTGTGGTCGGGATCCCACGCGCTCAGCTCCCGAATAAACTCCTGGCACATCTCCCAGGAGACACTCTCCACTGGGCAGTCCGGGCCGCACGGGGGGAATCGGGACGGGTTTCGTCCCATCACGGCGGTCCACTGCGCCTGGGTGACCTCGGTGGTCTGGATGTAGAAGCCCTGGGTGAGGGTCACCTGGTGCTGGGTCTCATCCAGGTTGCGCTCGGGCTCGTCCTCAGGGCTTCCCATGATGAAGCTCCCGGCCGGGATCCAGACAAAGGTCATGCTGAGGTCATTGGTGAGAGACGCTTTGGGATCAGCCGCGTATCCTGTGGGAGGAACGGAAAGAAAAGCGACCAGGGCAATGGTAAAGAGGACTGAAAACCGGAGCGATCGTTTCATGGTTGGTTCCTCCCAAGGAATAAAGGATTAATCCTTAATCCTTGTCTTTGGCTTCAATCCCCCCTTGCCCGTCTTCCTGAAAGGCCTTGCCGCAGAACAGGCAGGTGAGATCGTTCGGGAGGCGTTCCCCGCACTCGCACACCCAGCCGATGCGCCGGGCCGGGTTGCCCACGACCAGGGCGTAGTCCCGCACGTTGTGTGTCACTACGGCGCCGGCCCCCACAAAGCAGTATCGGCCCAGGGTGTTGCCGCAGACCACGGTGGCATTGGCCCCGATGCTTGCGTGCTCCTTCACCAGGGTGGGGCGGGCCTGGTCCATCTTGCGGATGGCGGCCCGGGGGTTGTAGACGTTCGTGAAGACCATGCTCGGCCCGCAGAATACGTAGTCCTCCAGGGTGACGCCGGGGTAGACGCTCACGTTGTTCTGGAGCTTGCACCCGTTGCCGATCGTGACGTCAGGGCCGATCACCACGTTTTGCCCGATGTTGCATCCCTCGCCGATGCGGGAGCGGGCGAGCACGTGGGTGAAGTGCCAGATGCGGGTGCCTGCCCCGATCTCGCAGTCATCATCCACAAGCGAGGTCTCGTGGACGAAGTATTCCTGCGGTTCGGGCTCAGGGGCCTCTGCGCCCGGGGTGATCTCAATGCACTGCCCGTCGCGGTCCAGGGACTGCTGAGCGGCATTCAGGACCTTGAGGACGCGGATGCCTTCCCGGCCGTCCGTGCGGGGGCGCTCCCCGTTTTGCAGGCATTCCAGGAAGTGGAGGCACTCCAGACGCAGGGGCTCGTCCTGTGGGACATCCGGGCGCTCCGGCTCGGCCTTGGTCGGCACGGGCATGTGGTTCTCCCAGTGAATCTCGTGGGGGTAGAGGAGGAGTTTGTCCTCCCAGGCCTGGGTGTCGTCGAATACGGCCATCTTTTTATCGCCCACCACAACGAGCTTCTGCTCTTTGAACGGGTGCAGCCAGGAAACAAAGACCTGGGCCTGAAGCCCGGACGGGAATGCAATGTGCGTGGTGGTGACGTCCGCGATCTGTTTGTGAAGGTAGTATCCGCCTGTGGCCAGCACGCGGGCAGGCTCTTCGCCCGCAAGGGTCAGGATCATGGAGATGTCGTGCGGGGCAAAGGACCAGAGGATGTTCTCCTCCCGGCGGATTTTTCCCAGGTTCAGGCGGTTGGAGTAGATGTAGTTGATGCGTCCAAGCTCCCCTGAACTGGCCAGCTCCTCGAGCTTTCGAAACACGGGGTGGTACTGGAGAAGGTGCCCCACCATGAGATTGAGGCCCTTTTTCTCGGCAAGTGCCACCAGGGCGGCGGCCTCCTCCTCCCGAAGGGCCACAGGCTTTTCCGTGAACACGTGCTTGCCTGCGAGCAGGGCCTCGCGTGCCACGGTCACGTGGGTCTCCGCAGGCGTTGCAATGGCCACGGCCGGGATGTCCTTCCGGGCGAGCACATCGTTCAGGGCAAGGCAGGTCTTCACGTCCGGATACTGCTCGCGGAAGTCGGAGAGCACGGCCTCGCTGCGGTCGCAGATGAGCCGAAGCGCGCCGAGCCGGTGGAAGTTCCGGACCAGGTTCTTACCCCAGTACCCGCTGCCGATGACAGCCACAGGGGGGAGTGCAGATTCGTTCATAGTCTCTCCTTAAAATGGGGGGACGCCTTTCAACTGATCCGGCGGCATGTGGAATGCCGCCATACAGAAGGCGGTTCACGTGAGGCGAGGCCTTATACCCCGCCGTGCATTTTCCGCCTCCTTTATCGGCAGAATCGAAAGCAGCCTTAAACATGGGGCATTAATAACTTGCGCGCTTATCCGTTTTCAATCCTTTTTTTATTAAAACGTGCGGCTGGTCTACCGCGTTTCACCGCTGTGGCGTCATGAAAATTCTGCCCTACGTTTCTTCCTTGGGAGCTCCTTTGTAGATCAGGCGGAGCATGGTGACGTCGTCGCTCTGTGCGAGGCCTTGGGAGAACGCCTGGATGGCTTTCATGACGCCCTGAATGAGCCCTCGCATGGGCGCTTCCCGAAGGCGCTTCAACACGGATACGAGGCGGGCTTCCCCGAAGAGCTCGTCCTGCGCGTTCATGGCTTCGGTCACGCCGTCCGTGTACAGGAAAACCGAGTCTCCAGGCTGGAGCGTGAGCTGACGGGAATGGAACTCGAACTTTTCCACCACGCCCAGGGCCACATCGCCGGTCATCTCCAGGGGGGTCACCTCGCCGGTCGCCCGAAGGAGAAAAGGCGGGTTGTGCCCGCCGTTGGCGTATCGAAGCTCGCCGGTGCGGATGTTCAGGATGCCCAGGAACAGGGTCACGAACATCATGGAGGGGTTGTCCATGGACAGGTCCTCGTTCACCCGGCTGAGCACGTCCTCGGGCGAGAGGCCCCGGGTGGCCTTGGTCTTGATCAGGGTGTTCGTGATGGCCATGAAGAGCGATGCAGGCACGCCCTTGCCCGAGACGTCCCCTACGATGAAGCAGAGGTGGTCCTCGTCCATGAAGAAGAAGTCGTAGAGGTCTCCGCCCACCTCCTTGGCGGGCAGGATGGTGGCGTAGATGTCGAACTCGTGACGGTCCGGGAAGGGCGGAAAGATCTTGTGCAGGATGCCCATCTGGATGTCATGAGCGATCTTGAGCTCGCTCTCGATGCGCTCCTTGGCCGCCGTGGTCTCGGTCAGCTCTCGAATGTACTGCTTGAGCGAGCCCTTCATGGACCCGAAGGACTCGGCAAGCCGGGCTACCTCGTCCCTGCCTCGAATCGCGGGAAGCTCCACGTCCAGGTTGCCCGTGGCGAACTCATCGGTCGCGCCCGAGAGCAGGCGCAGGGGGCGGGTGATGGATCGGGCGATGAGCACGATCACAAGGAGGAGGAGCAGAAACCCCACGAAGCTCAGGACCAGGACGGTTCGGTTCAGGCGGGTGATGTCCGCCATGAGCTCGTCCTGAGGGTAGAGCACGCCCAGGGACCACCCGTTGGAAGGGAGCGGTGCATAGGCCATCCAGCAGGCCCGGCCGTCCAGGTTCTTCATGGGCACGAATCCGGACTCCCCCTGGATCATGGATCGCCCCAGCTCGCGGAGGTGAGGGTCATTGCGCGCCTCGGCCACGCTGAAGATGGTCTCGTTCATGATCAGCGGCTCCGAGGGATGGGTGATGTAGGTGCCGTTCTTGGTGATGAGGAACCCGTAACCGGTCTTCGCGATCTGGATGGCCGAGACCATCTGCTGGAGCCAGGAAAGGGAGATGTCGGCGGTCACCACGCCCGAGAAGATCCGCTCGCCCACGCGGGTCCTGTAAAAGGGGACCGAGTACGTGGACATGATGATGTTGCCCGCCCCCTCGTCGAAGTAAGGCTCGCTCCAGACCGCGTGGTTGAGCTCCTTGGGAATCTGGTACCAGTCCCAGTAGAGGTAGTCGTAGGGGATGTAGATGAACTCGACCTTGCCGAAGCTCTTGTACGCGTAAGGGGCAAAACGCTCGATGTTGCGGCTGTACTCGAACGGGGCAAAGGCAATGGCAGAGCCGTAGATCTCGGTGTTCTGGCGGGCCATGGCCTGGAGGAGCTCGATCAGGTCGCCCCCGGAGTAAGAGGCGGCGGCCATGAAGCAGGACAGGCTCTCAGGGGCCTTTTCCACGGAGGCGAGGACCTTGTCGATCCGGTTCACCGTGGCGCGGGCCAGGTTGACTGCGTTCTTCTCGATGTTCTGGACAATGATCCGCTTGGTGTAGACGTAGTTGTACGCAAAGACCCCGGCAAAGATGAGCGAGATGCTCGCCAGGATCAGGAGCGTGAGCTTGAAGGCCAGTCCCCTATTTTTCAGCATGGCCCGTGCAGCTCCGGTAGAAGGTTTCAAAGGGTGGGATCGTCTCGATCATCCCGTTTTCCATCAGGCCCTCGGCGACCCGGCGATAGTCCTCGCGCTTCAGGGTTCCGACAGGCACGGTGGATCCCTCGGGCCGAATGAGGTCGCGCATGCGCTCGAGCATCCAGCGCTGGTGTACGCGCGTGGCCGGAACGTGAGCACGCTTGAGGTTGGCCATGACGATGTCCAGGGCCTCGGTGGGGTGGTCGAAGGCGTACTCCCAGCCCTCGATGGAGGCCTGCACAAAGGCGCGGCAGAGCTCCGGGTCGCGGTCCCGGGTGGCTTCCAGGGCGTAGATACCGTCCTCTGGGAAGTTGAGCCCGTGCTCGTGGAAGAAGAACGTGGTGAGCTCTTCGGGGTTGAGCCCGCAGTTGAGAATCGTGTGGTACTCGTTGTACCACATGGCCGATGCCACATCCACGCCGTTCCGAAGGAACAGGTTCACGGAGTAGGACTGGCGCACGACCTGGACGTCCAGATCATACTTCTCGAAAAATGCACGGGGCTGAATTTGAAAGATAGGTCCCCAGAGGCCCACCTTTTTGCCGTTCATGTCCCGGGGCTCCAGGATGCCGCTCGACTTCTTGGCCACGAGCATGAGCGCGGAGTGCTGCATGATCTGCGCGAGGTTGATAATGGGAACCCCCTCTGCGCGCATGGGGATCGAGGTGGAAAGCCAGAGCGTGCCGAAGTCGGCCTGGCCGTTCTCGATTGCAGCGTCCGAAGGGTGGTCGGGCCCGCCGGGAAGGATCTCCAGGTCAATACCGTGTTTCCGGTAGATGCCCTTGTCCAGGGCGGTGTAGTAACCGGCGAACTGGGCTTGCGGGACCCACTGGGGGATAAAAGTGGCCTTCTTGAGCCCGGCTTCCTCTGCACCGGCAGCAGCAGGCAGGAGGAGCAGGAGCACGATTAGGGCCCGGGCCCATGGCCTCAAAAGGGTCCGAAGGTTTGTAGGGGGCCGCGGGGCTCCTTCATGCACGGTGTGGAGAATCCGGTTTCGTGCAGATCGGAAGGGGTGAAACGTGAAATTCAAAGGATTCCTCGGCGTCCTCACCTTGGGGATCATTCGCGGGCTTGGAGGGTGAAAGTGAGGACGTTTTCCCCCTCTTCTCGCCGGTAGTGAACCTCATCCACCATTTTCCGGATCAGGAAGATGCCCAGGCCGCCGATCTCCCGGCCGTCCACAGAGGCTTCCACATCGGGTGTGCCAAGGTTCTCGAACTCAAACGGAATCCCGGTGTCGCGGAACTCGACCAACAGGGTGTTGTCCGCGCCGCTCCTGCAGAGGATGCGAACGTCGCCCACCCCGTCCTCGGGATAGGCATAGTGGAAGATGTTCACCAGGGCCTCTTCCGTGGCCAGCTGGATCTCCTGGACACGTTTTCCACTGAACCCCTGGGCCTCGGCACAGTCGGATACAAAGGCCATGAGGGGCTCCAGGTGTTCGATCCGCGCTGGGAGTCGGATTTCAGGCATGCGTTTTTCTGAGTTGCGTCCTAAGACGGCATGACAGAAGCTCCCCGCTGGACCGCCGCGCGGCGGGGAAGGGGTACGTGTCCGTCTCGGGGTGAATCGCGGGTCCCGGGACGGTTTTTCCCCGGACTCACGAGCAGGCGGTGTCCACCGAGTCGAAGATGGGGATGATGGAGCTGAACCCCGAGATGTCAAAGACTTCTTTGACAGGCTCCTTGAGCGCTGCCAGATGGAGCATGCCTTCGCCGGTCTTCACCTTCTTGGCCAGGGCGAGGATGCTGCGGAGGCCTGCGCTGCTGATGTAGTCAAGGTCTGCCAGGTCGATCACGAAACGCATTTGACCTTGTCCGATGCGTGTGTCAAGGTCCTTTTCGAACTCCGGCGCAGAGATCGCGTCCATGCGTCCCTTGACCGATATCACCACGATGTCGCCTTGTTTTTGGTCTGTGATTTCCATGAGAAATGCCCTCTAACTTGTATTGGTAATTCCCGTCCGTAGGCGGGTGCGCCTTTGGACGGTTTTGCTTCTCTGTAGGGCGGCATTTTACATGCCGCCGGAACAACGTAGGCTGTGCCTTCGTGCTTTCGCCTTGACGGCGGGGTGTAAAACCCCGCCCTACGAAAACAAGAAAGGTATAAAACCTCACCTACGAAGACCCGAAAGGCAGAAACCTCGCCCTATGAAAACCATTGGCCTTGGCGTTCTGTTTTTTGTAGGGCGGCATTTTATATGCCGCCGGAACAATGTAGGCCGTGCCTTCGCGCTTCGCCTTAACGGCGGGGTGTAAAACCCCGCCCTACGAAAACAAGAAAGGTATAAAACCGCACCTACGAGAACCCGAAGGGCAGAAACCTCGCCCTATGAAAACCATTGGCTTTGGCGTTCTGTTTTTTTGTAGGGCGGCATTTTACATGCCGCCGTCTCAACGTGGTCCATTCCGTTTCGGTTTACGGCGTCCGTACCAGCCGAAATCCCAGGGTCTGAAACGCCTGGTCCGGGCTGTTGCGGACCCTCACTGCAGATCGGCAGTACCGGGAGTAGCTCCACCAGCTTCCACTCCGAACGGACCTTCGCTCGCCCCACTCCGGTCCTTTCGGATCGGTCGCCGACCCTTCCTGGTAGGGGGCGAACCAGTCGTTCGTCCACTCCCACACATTGCCGTGCATGTCGTAAAGACCCCACGCGTTCGGGGGATAGGATGCCACCTGCACGGTACGAAGGGGTTCTTTGCGGCCGCACTCGTTCGACCAGCTGTTCCCGAAGTTCGCCTTGTCGCAGTCCATCTTATCGCCCCAGTGGAACCGCGTGGTCGTGCCGGCGCGGCAGGCATACTCCCACTCCGCTTCCGTGGGGAGACGGAAGGTGCCGCCCGCCTTCTCGCTCAGCCACTCGGCAAAGGCCTTGGTATCGTCCCAGGACACGCAGGTCACGGGGTGGTTGTCGGACTGCGGAAAACCGGGGTTTTTCCAGTCATAGCCCTTTCGTACTTTCCATTCGCCGTCCTCCAGTGCCATGGCACCGGTCTTCTCGGCCGTGCTCTCGTACCCGGTCTCCTCGACGAACGTTCGCCACTGGCCAACGGTCACCTCGGTGGTCTGAATGGAGAAGCCCTGCGAGATCGTGACCTGGTGCTGGACCTCGTCCGCCTCGCGGCCCTCCTCGTCCTCAGGGCTTCCCATTGTGAACGAGCCCGGTGAAATGGAGACAAAGGTCATGCCCGGCAGGGGCGTTATCTGCTCCTGCGCTTCGGCGCGGATCGTTCCTGTGGTAACGAACAAGGCCAGGCAAAAGCCCAGTGCGCCAAGGGTTGCTGCGTGCTTCCGAATCTGCATGACGACCTCCATAGGCGAGAGTGGCTTACGATCCCTCGCTCGCTTGTTCCGGTGTACCGGCCAGACCGAATACAGGGTCAGCGAGCGATGTTTTTTTGAATGCATGACGCGTCGTGATTCGTAATGTTTTCCTGCTTCGCCCCGTAAGGATGAAAGAAGATTCAATGTCCCCCGGTCCCCACAAAACGGGATGAAATAGCGTGAGTGGAGCGTTTTGAGTCTCCTCGCAGTCCCGCTGAAGGGGGGGAGGAATGCACAAGCGAAGCCTTTTCAATGAGTCGGAAGTATAAGGAAAACCCTTTGCAGTTACAAGAGAATTCCTTCCAGCCCTATTCCTTGTTGCTGAATGCGAATCGAAAGCCGTTTTGAACAACGGTATGAACCTCGTCCGATGTGAAATCGAAATGCCTGGGGAGGAGCTCGAGCTCCCGGGTGAGCGTGGTTTTGAAGAACGCCGGATCGTCCGTGTTGATGACCAGGGGGACACCCTTATCAAAGAGCGTGCGCAGAGGGTGATCCTCTATGGAGGGGACCGCGCCGAGCCGCAGGTTACTGGTTGGGCAGACCTCCAGGGCCACCTGGTCTCGGGCGAGACGCTCGAGAAGTGCGGGATCTTCCACTGCGTGAATGCCGTGTCCGATGCGCTCGGCCCCCAGGAGGTCCAGGGTCTGGAGGACCTGTTCCGGGCCGGTGAGCTCTCCGGCGTGGGCTACGGTGTGTAGCCCCAGGGCACGCGCCTTTTCAAAGACCGGGGCAAACTCGGGCACGTCGCCCACCTTTTCCGTTCCAGCCAGATCCACTCCGAGCACCCGGTCCCAGGGGTACTTTTCCAGGATCTCCAGGGTTTGAAACCCCGCCTCCGCGCCAAAGATTCGGGGGATGGAGAAGAGAAGACGGGTGCGGCCTCCGAAGCGGGCCTCTCCTTCCCGGAGACCTGCGTCCACACCCTGAAAAAGCGCTTCCACAGCGATCCCGCGCGTTACATGGAAGAGGGGCATGAGAAAGCACTCGGTGTAGATGACATGATCCCGGGCCTGGCGCTCGGCCAGGGCCAGGGCCGCGTCGTAGAAGTCGGCCTCGTCCTCGAGAAAGCGCGCCAGGGACCTGAATACCTTGTTGAACCCCTCGAAGTCGTTGAACACGTATGGGTCGGCCTTCAAGGGTTCCAGGCCCTTTCTCGCTCCGATGCGGTCCAGGGTGGCGCGATCCAGGCTCCCTTCCAGGTGGATGTGGAGTTCGGCCTTGGGGATTGTTTGAAGGCCGGTGACGTCGATTCGAGATGAGTTCTTTTCGGATGGCATGGTTTTGGAGTCCTTCGGCCTCCAGCTGTTCAGCTGTTGAGCTGCTGAGCTGTTAAGGGGCGGACCCTTCGGGTCCGAGCTGTTAAGCAAGGAGACCTTCGGTCTCCAGGTGTTTAGGTATTGAGGTGTTAAGCTGTTAAGTGAAAAGCAAAACTGCAATTTTGTATCGGCTGTGGTTGTGAGTCATGCCTTTCTTCTTTATCCTTTCTCCTTTTTCCTTTTACCTTTATCCTCGAACCCGACCCCTGACACCCTGATCTCTGGTTCCTGTATTCCCCCTCTTCCCTCAACACCTCAATACCTTAACACCTTTCCCTTTATCCTTTCGCCCTTCCCCTCGAACCCTAGGACCCTCGAACCCTTGAACCCGGTCTTTTCACTCCCCCAAGCATCCCGAACGCAACGACCATGAGCGCCGCGCAGACCCCATAAAGCAGCCCGTAGCGATCCTCCGCGCCGGCCAGGACCAGGTTGCCTGCAAGCGGTCCGAGCACGAACCCGCCGTCGATCATCCAGATGGCCATGTTCAGGTTGAGGCCCTTGAACCGGGGCAGGGAGGCGTCGAAGATCAGGGCGTTCATCAGAGGCATGGCTGCGCCCCAGCCCACGCCCAGGAGACAGGCCAGGCCGAAGAAAGGGAGCGCCCCGCGGACGAAGGGGAGCACGCCGTAGCCTCCGGCCACCAGTAGGAGCATGACGCCCAGGAGTCGGACCTTGTTCATGCGGTCGAACAAGGCTCCCACAAAGAGTCGAAGCGCGATCATGGCCGCAGTGGCGATGGTGTAGAAGAGCCCCGGGTTGGCGATCCCGATGCGCGTGCCGAACCCTCGCAGGAAAAAGAAGATCATGGTGTATCCGGTGAAGAAGAGCAGGGTGATTGCGAGGAGCAGGGGGATGCGGGTCTCTTGAAAGTTCTCGCGCAGGCCGGACCGGCTCAGTCCGGGGGCGCCGCTCTCGGCTGAGGACAGGGAAGGCGGTTTCACGCCGAGGATGCAGGGAAAGACCAGGACCATGAGGAGGCCGCCCGCTCCGAGCACGCGATCGAAGGTCCCCAGGGCCTGCAGGACCGGGTCCAGGAGCGGGGGCAGCACGGCATAAGGGAGCAGGGTGCTCACGGAGATGAGGCCGAAGGCCTGGCCGCTTCGTTGCGCTGGAATGAAGCAGACCACCATGGCCATCATGGCCGAGGCCAGGGTCACAAAACCGGCGCCGTGAAGGATGCGCACCAGGAGCAGGGGCGTAAAGGTGCGGGCCAGGCTGTAGGCGAAAAGAGCGATCATGCTCCCGGCAGCGCCCAGGGCCATCCAGAGCCGGGCGTTTCCCGGGTGGAGAAAGGGGCTGATCACAGGGCGCAGGATCAGCGCAGTGAAGGAGAACACGCTGATGAGCAGGCCAAAGGCCTTGGGGTCGATGGGCAGGGTGTGCAGGTAGTCGTAGAGCTGGAAGAGCAGGGCCAGGTTGCTGAAGCCAAGGAACACGACAAGATTCAATAGCATGAACTCGCGGGTGAGGATCCTGTCGTTGGGCTTTTCAATCATGCGCGTTCCCGGTCGGTTTTCACGTAGGGCTGCGTGTTGCTTTGCCTGAGAGGCGGGTTACCACCTCTGATTATTGTAGGGCGGCATTTTACATGCCGCCGTGACGACGTGTGCCGTGTCATTACCTTCCCCCGGACGGCGTGGTATAAAACCTCACCTACGAAAACCGTCGGTTCCTTGGGGTTCTGTTTTTCGTAGGGCGGCATTTTACATGCCGCCAATCGAACATACCTTTCAAGCGCCTTCACAGATTGAACACTAATGATCCTGCAAAAGGGTATTCCCCGATCCGTTTTGTGATACCACTTCGCACGGGGTTTCCGAGGATGTATTCGGCAACCGTTCTGAGGTCCTCGTCTTTCCGAATCATGTGATCATAGAAACTCTTTTGAAGTCCGCTCCTCAACCCGGTTTTCCGGCAGAACACTGCGAACCGACCTTTGAGTATCTTTATGAATTCAACGATTCCCGTCCCTTCTACGGCTCCAATCAGAAGGTGGATATGGTCAGGCATGATGCAGTATGCATAAAGAGGGCATTGCGTCTCCTGAGAAGTGCGAATCGTTATATCTTTAAATTCCGAAGCATTCGCCTCTTTTTCAAACAGGGGGTACCTGTCCTTGGTGCCGATGATGATGTGCCCAATAGATCCGGGCTTTTGATAGATGCTGCGATCCTTCAGCCTTGGATGATGGCGTTGATGCGGGGTTTGATTGTTGGTTCTATCGGAAATCGTCATGTTTTTCAGCGTATTTAAGAAAGCGAATGCAAGTGTGGCGGGGTGTAAAACCCCGCCCTACGAAGTCCGTTAGGCCCTTGGGTTCTGCTTTTTGTAGGGCGGCATTTTACATGCCGCCGCAGCCAGCGTGGGCCGTGCCGTTGCGTTCCCCCTGACGGCGGGGTGTAAAACCCCGCCCTACGAAAACCGTTAGGCCCTTGGGTTCTGCTTTTTGTAGGGCGGCATTTTATATGCCGCCACAGCCAGCGTGGGCTGTACTGGAGCGTTCCGCCGGATGGCGGGGTGTAAAACCTCACCTACGAAGGCCATGGATTCTCCATTACCGCGGAAGCACCTTTGCCAGGGCCTCCACGAACGCCTCCATGGCCTCCATGTGGCTGATGGTGACCCGGATGAAGTTGGGAAAGCGGAAACCGGTCATGGTGCGGACCATGACCCCCTGGGTCATGAGCTTGCGGTAGGCCAGGCTGTCGCTCATAGGGAGCTTGACCATGAGGAAGTTGCCTTCCCCGTCGAGCGGCTGAAGCCCCAAGCCCTCCAGCTCCTTTCGAAGAAAGGCCTTGCCCTGTCGCACCATGTCGCGGGTCCGGTGAATGTGCTCCGAATCGCCCAACGCGGCCAGCGCGGCCTCCTGGGCCACGGCGTTGACCGAGTACACCACGCATGTCCGCCGGATGATGTCTACCACCTCCGGGTCCCCGGCCAGGTAGCCGATGCGAAGCCCGGCCAGGGCGTACATCTTGGAGAACGTGCGAAAGACCACCAGGTGCGGGTACTCCTCGATGAGGCGCAGGCCGTCCGGGTAGTCGTCCTGCTGCACGAACTCGGCGTAGGCCTCGTCCACCACCACGATCTGGCGTCCCCCGATTTGCTCCAGGAAGCGCCGAAGCATGGCTTCGTTCCAGTAGTGCCCCGTTGGGTTGTTGGGGTTGCAGAGAAAGATCACCTTGGTGCGTTCGTCCACGTGGTGCAGCATCCCGTTGAAGTCAAATCCGAAGTGGATCAAGGGGATCAGGCGGGCCTCGAATCCCGAGAACTCGGCCACCCACTCGTACACGGCAAAGGTCTTGTCCGCAGTGACGATGTTGTCGCCTTCCCGGCAGAAGGCCTTGATCACAAAAGAGATGACCTCGTTGGCCCCGTTTCCTACCAGGAACTGGTCCGGATGCAGGCCGAATGTGTCGGCCAGGGCCCGGCGGAGGTGAAAGGCATCGCCGCTCGGGTAGATGGAGGCACGGGGCGGGGGAAAACGATCAATGACGTCGCAGGCGGCCGGGGGAGGACCCAGGGGGTTCTCGTTGTTGTTCAGGCGGAACAGGCGCTCGCACCCGTAAAGCTTTTTGAGCTCGTCGTCGGGCTTGCTGGGAATGTAAGCCTCGAAACGCTGGATGTGCTCGGGGACGAGCCGGTTCAGGGTAGGCAGGGTCATGCGGCCCCTCCCTTTGCCCGTTGAAAGATGACCAGGTCGCCCTCGCCTGCATAGGGAAGCACGATGCGCGGGGAAAAGCCGTTTGCAAAGAGCGCGGGCGTGAAGTCCGCGTGCCAGGCCCGGGACACGTCCATCTCGAAGAAGAGGCTCGTGCGGGCGTCCTGCTCAAAGAGCCGAATATGCCCGGCCAGGTTCTCCTGGATGTCCGCGCCGGTATGAATGGGCCGCAGCGTGACCACCTGCTGGGACCGGTTCACGTCCGCGGAGAGCACGGAGTATTGGGACTTGGTTTCCCCGAGGTCCTGCACGAGACGAATGTTTCGGGGGAGGACCAGCCGCTGGTACGCATCCTTCAGAAAGGGCTCCAGCTGCGTGTGGCACCAGACCGAGGTGCCGGGGTCCTCCTGCATCTGCCGGAACGAGGCCTCCAGGAGAACGGGCTCGTCTTCCCCCTTCCGATACACATGGACCGAGCCCAGGGGCTCGAAGTACTCGCGGGGCAAGGCGTCCGTGGGGAGGCGGTTGATAAGGCCGACCACCGGGGTCCGGGCGATGCTTCCCAGGCAGGCTTCGAGGAGCTCCCGGCCCATGGCGCTCCCGGGTTCCTGGTCGAAGAGGTAGGGGCCGAAGCACTCCACGGTCTTTTGCCCGATCCAGTGCCAGAGAATACCGCCCCCGATCTCCCCGCGCGATCCCACGGCCAGGGCTGCGCGGTACTCTCCGCCGCCCACCATGTCCACGACCTTGCCCGGGTAATGAAAGGCGCGCGGCATGAGATGCGCGGGGTAGAACCTTTCCACGAGCACAACAAAGAGCTTGAGCTCCTCCGTCTCCGGGGGGCGAACGGAAAAGGTCTCCAAAGGCCTTGCGGATGGCGCCTGCTCCTCGTGCTCCACTCCGGGATAGGCCTTTTCCTTGAGCAGGGTAAGCTGAACCCCATGCCCGGGTTGCTCGGTTACCTGGAAGCGGTCCACGGAGCGCGCTGCAATGAGGAGGCCCATTTCCTGGAGGCTGGATTCGTCCTCCACCGAGACCTGGGCGGTGAGGTTGAAGGCGCGCATGTTGAAGTCCTCGACCGGGAAGTCGAAGTCCGCGCGTATGTAATACCCCCCGTTCGTGCATCGAATGCCCACCTCCTGGTCCGGCGAAGCCAGGCCGCAGAGGTAGCTGAAGAGCTCTTCCGTGGCCAGGGTCAGGGCCAGGGCTTCGCTGTGTCCCAGGCCCAGGCCGTTTCCAGCCTTTTCCACAAAGGCCGTGGCCAGGGGGAGGAAGGCCGCATCGGCCGGCACGCTCATGGATACGACCTTTTTCTTGGCGGATTTCTCGTTCACGGTGGTCTCCGAATGCGGGCCCGAAGGGCCGGTTTGTTCAGGATTAAGGATTAGAGGGGTAAGGATTGAAGGGCGAGGATTAAGGGGTAAGGATTAAGGATTACGAAAAACCGAGGCTACCCCTTATCCCTTAATCCTTCAATCCTGTTTTTGCTAATCCTTACCCCTTCAATCCTTAATCCTGCTTTTCATCACTCGAAACACCTCGATCGGCTTTTGCACGTTTTTCAGCTTGGGACAGCCCCTGGACTCCAGGGGAAAGGTATCCCGAATGCGGCCGGCTGTCTCCTCGCCGATCAGGATCTCGCCGTCCCGGGCCAGGGAACCGATGCGGGCGGCCACGTTGGTGACGGGTCCGGAAGCCGTGTAGGTCCAGCGTGTGCCTGTGATCCCTTCGAATCGCGTGGACCCCACCGAGGCCGTGCCCGAGTTGATCCCGATATTCACGGTCACGGGCTGGGATCGCTCTGCCAGCTTCTGGTTGATGCCCTCCGTGGTCTCATGAATGGCCAGTGCCGTGGACACGGCATTGTGAGCGTGCCGGGTCGAGTCCGCATCCTGAAAGATGATCATGAGCCCGTCCCCGGCGGTTTCGTTGATGTCTCCCTTGTTTTGGTGAATGTGGTCCAGGAAGCTCGAAAAGTACGTCTCCACGAGCTCGTTCATTCGGTCCTGCGGCACGCTCTCGCTCATGCGCGTGTATCCGGCGATGTCCAGGAAGAGGATCGAGACGTCGGCCTTGTGCTTTTCCAGGTCCGGGGAATCGGGCCGGGCCTCGATGATGCGTTTGACCGACTCCGGCACGAACTTGCACAAATGGGTCCGGATGTTTTCGAGCAGCTCGACCTTGCGAAGAGTCTCTTCCAGCTCGGCGTTCTTGCGGTGAAGGTCCTCGATCATCTGCTCGAGACGGTACTCCCTCGCCTCGATCTGAACGAGCATCATGCCAAAGGACTCGGCGAGCTCGGTCACGCGGTCCGGGTAATGGCCCGTCTTGGTCAGCTCGAAGATCTTTCGGGCATTGTCGTACTGGCCCCGCGACACCTCGCCGGTCAGCCGGATCAGCTTGGTGAGGATCGGATCGGGCAGGTCCTTATCCATGAAATATCCTGACTGCGAAGGGTGGACATGAGGGGCCGGCACAGGGTCGGATTCAAGGCCCCGGTTTTGAAACCGGGCTTCGAGACAAAAGGGATCGAAGAAAAGGAGCGTGCCGGGATCTGCCTCCATGATACGATGTGAATGAAGTATAGGGGAAAAGCGGGATTTGGGTCAAGGAAACGGGGGCGAGGTATGGAGCGTAAGCAGCAGTGGATTGTCGAGCGACTTCTGGACTGGTACGCGGAGCACCAAAGGGACCTCCCCTGGAGAAGGTCTGCCGACGCATACACCGTATGGGTATCCGAGATCATGCTACAGCAAACACGTGTGGACACCGTGATCCCTTACTATGAAAGGTTCCTGAAGCGATTCCCCACGGTGAAGGCACTGGCCGACGCCCCGCTTCAGGACGTGCTCAAGGCCTGGGAAAACCTGGGCTACTACAGCCGTGCCCGCAACCTCCACCGGGCCGCCCGGGAGGTTGTGGACCGGTTTTCCGGGGAGATTCCTCGAGACCGGGACGCACTTCTGGGCCTTCCCGGGATCGGTCCGTACACGGCAGGCGCCATCCTGAGCTTTGCCTTTGGAATGCCCGAGGCCACGGTGGACGGCAATGTCCGCCGGGTGCTGTCCAGGGTCTTCGGGATTCGGGACCCC
>JASFQI010000078.1:0-16448 GCA_050115555.1 Desulfobacteraceae bacterium | reverse complement strand
CACCCAGCCGAGGGGATCTCCCCGGTAAGGCACCTCCAGCCGCACCCGCTCCAGGTCCAGTACGCGCAGGCCCCGGGCCTCCAGATCCCGAGCCGTTCCTGTGATCAGACGCGGGTTCTCCGTATACCCCGGGAGGCGGTCCTGCTCCACGGAAGCAAAGGCCGCATACCGCTCGGCCACCTCCATAAGGCAGGACATGCGCGCCTGGTGGATGTTCAGGCCCCGGCCGTAGCTCACCTGGGCGCCTGTGAGCCGGCACCGGTTCCTGCCATGATGCGTGCGCACATCCAAGCGCCAGGGCCGTTCCACGGCGAACGGGCTCAGGGTGGCCTCGGTGCGCGTCTCCCAGCCCTCCAGGATGCCGAGCGCCTCCAGCTTCCTCTGAAGCGCCGTGGCCTCCCTTCGGTCCGGCTTTCCCGGGCCCGGGGGCGAGCCCCGGTCGAGAAGAGTGTCTGCGAACGGCATGCCCTGAATGGGCACGACCCCCCGGCGCCAGGCCTCGATCTCGCTTTCGAGCACGGGCACAGGGTGGGCCGATTCCGACGGGGGCAACAGGGGCACATGGCGGATGCTGTTGTGCGAGAACTGCTGTAACCAGAAGAGACGGCCTTCCGAGGCCTTTTCCAGGGACCAGGGGATGCGGATCGTGGGGGAAAAACGAGTCAGCTCCGGGACCTCCACGTCCTGAAACCGCTCCATGAGCCCCTGGAACCGCTCCGATATCATGCATGCCTCGTAGGCCAGGGTCAACACGTGGGGCTCGCCCGCTTTTCCCCGCTCGATGAGTGCAGCCAGTGTCCCGGGCTCCTGCTCGGCCAGGCGTTCGAGCACGTGCTGGTGCATGAACCGGTCTCGGGGGCTTGCCTGGAGAAGGGCCAGGCCCTGCTCCAGGTCGACGGGCTCCTCGGGCACGCAGGAGAACCAGCCCACCCCGGCCCCGGTCCCGGACTTCTGCATGCGGTAGACGGTTTCCCGGCCCTCATCGTGGGCATTCATGTCCTGTCCCTCTTTTCATTCCCGCGTTTCGAGTGAAACGGAGTCTAGGCCTTCTCACCGGGGCGTGTCAACCTGAACAGGGGCCTCTTAAAAGTGCATATCGTGCGCGTCGTTGTGGTTCACTTGAAAATGGAGTATCCTGAGTTTTGTGGAATGCCATCCCTTTATGATTCGATGGGCCGACGGCCTCGCCTGCCGGGTGCGTCAGGGCGGCTCGGAGGCGCTCGTCTTTCTCCACGGCCTGGGAGGTTCGAGGAACAGCTTTGACCGCGGATTCGAGCTTGGGCTCCCGGCCGGGTTCACCCTGGCCTCGGTGGATTTTCCGGGATTCGGCGAGAGCCCGCCGATTCAGGGGTTCTCCTACGCCATGGAGGACCTGGCCGAGCTGACCGCCCAATGGGTGGAACGCCTGGACGCCGACCGGATCCACCTGGTGGGGCACAGCATGGGCGGCGTGGTGGGCCTCTTCCTGGGCGAGCGCCTGGGCCGCCGCCTGGGAAGCTTTATCAACCTCGAGGGCAACCTGGGGCAGGAGGACGGCTTTTTCAGCCGCAGGATCGCCTCCATACCGATTGACGCCTTTGAGCGGCATGGGATCGCCCTCTTTCGCAAAATGCTTCGCACTCTGGTGGATCGCGATCCTTCGACGGGCATGCGAGGCTACATGAGGGACCTCGAACGGGCCGATCCCAGGGCCCTGCACCGGAGCGCCTCCGCCCTGGTCCGCGAAAGCAGGCACGGGGACCTGCGCGCACGGTTCGTGTCCCTTCCCGCGCCCAAGGCCTACCTCTCCGGCGAGCGGTCCCAGGACTCGGGGAAAACGGCTTTTCTGGAGGGCGTGGGCATCCCCTGCCCCGTGGTTCCGGAAAGCGGCCATTTCATGATGGACGACCGGCCCGATCTCTTCTGGCCGATGGTATTTCATCTGCTGGACTCCTTCACTGCGCGGGAATCCGATCCCTTCTGAGAAAGAACGCCGGATCCGTGCCCCAGGAACGCGAGGAAAGGACAACAACCATGAACACACCCGCTTACACCCGCCTGTTTCAATCCATGACCCTTGAAGGCCTTCGGCTGAAGAACCGCATCACCATGGCGCCCCTCTACCTGGGCTATGCCGCTCAGGGGGGAAAGGTCTCCTCCCTGCTACTGAGCCACTACCGCCTCATGGCCCAAAGCGGGGCTGGCCTCATTGTGGTGGAGAACGCGAGCATTGCGTCCGGGGGCAGCGGGGGAGAGAGGACCCTGCGCGCGGATCACAGCCGCTACCTTCAGAAGCTCGGATGGCTTTCAAGCGCCATTCGGGAAGAGAAGGCCGTGGCCGCACTCCAGATCAACCACGCCGGCCGGTTCGCCGGGGTGAAGGACCCTGTGGCCCCATCGGCCGTCGAGACCTTTGGAAAGACCCCTCGCGCGCTTCAGAAATCCGAGATCCTGACCATCCAGAAGCAGTTTGCGGCTGCGGCCCTGCGCGCCAAGGAGGCTGGCTTCGACCTGGTGGAGCTGCACGGGGGCACGGGGTACCTACTCGCCCAGTTCGTTTCGCCGCATACGAACGAGCGAAGCGACGCTTACGGAGGAAGCCTTGAGAACCGCATGCGTTTTCCCCTGGAGGTGGTCAAACGGGTCAAGGATGCGGTCGGGGACATGCCGGTGGGATACCGGTTCATGGCAGACGAGTGGCTGCCGGACGGCCTGAAACTCGAAGAATCCCGGGTTCTCGCCCGAAAACTGGAGGAGGCGGGCGTGGCGTACCTGTCCGTCATGGGCGGCACGTATGAGTCCTTTTTTCTCCCCGATGTGGTGAAACGCTCCAAAAAGCCCGGGTACATGGCGCCCCTGGCCGAAGCCGTTCGCAAGGAGGTAGGCATCCCGGTCATTGCGGCAGGCCGCATCTCCACCCCCGCCCTGGCCGAGTCCATTCTGGAAAAGGGGCAGGCGGACCTCATCGGGCTGGCACGCATGCTCTGGGTGGACCCGGACTGGCTGAAAAAGGCCAGGGAGGGACGAGACGCCTCCATTGTGAAGTGCAGCCCCAAGTGCAATGCCTGCATGGAGCTCGTCATGCAGGGCAAGGCCGCGTTCTGCCCCAAGTGGCGAAAGGAGAAGCGGGCCGAGTACAGGCAACTTTTCTACTAGACTGCACGCCCGGGGTCGCCCCGCCGCGGACGGCCGGGACGGCGGGTTGCGCTTTGTGCTTTAAAGGGATATGATGCGATTCCAAAAAGGGGTTTGAAGACTCGAAACCCGACCATCCCGGAAAAGCCAAGGGAGCCGCCGGACGAATACACAAAAGCCGCGTGAGAAGCACAGCTGCCTTCGGGCGGACGGAATTCGCCCGAGGGAGGATCGCAGGCACGGCGTGGCCGGACGGCCAGGCTGCTCATGATGAGACACCCTACAGCCCCTCCCCCCGGGGAATGCGAGAAACGGGACCTGCTCCGGCGATGCCCGGTGTTCCAGGACCTGGAAGAGTTGGAGTTTGCCGGGATTGAACCGTGCATCGAACTCCACGCGTTCGCCAAGGGGCAGACGATCTTCTCCCAGTCCTCCCCATGCACCGACTTCCTGATCGTGGCGGACGGGCTCGTCAAGGTGTCGATCGGGTCGGCCTCGGGCAAGCAGGTTACGTATCTCCTGGCAGAGGACGGGGAGCCCATAAATCTGATCGGGCCCTTCACGGGCCAACCCCGCCTTCTCGCCGCGTACGCCCTCTCCAATGCTCATGTCGCGTCCATCCCCCAGCACCCGTTCCTCTCCTTTGTGTACGAGCACCCGAAGGTCATCCCCAACATCATGCGCATTCTCGGGCAGGCCATTGACAGCGCCAACGGGAGGATCATCGACATGCTCGAGAAGCCGGTGGACATGCGCGTGAAAAAGGTGCTTCACACGCTTTACCGGAAGTTCGGGAATCCCGTCCCGTTCACGAGCTTCGAGCTGGCCGATCTCGCCGGGACCACGCCCGAGTCGGCCCTTCGCGCCATGGCCGGGCTCCGCCAGGCTGGCGTGGTGCGCTCCAGGCGCGGAGAAGTGTTCATCCAGGATGTATCCGGCCTCCAGGAGGCCTGCGAGGAAACCCTGTGGGTATAGTTCGTGCCCGTCCAGAAATCCTTGTCGGGCACTTGCAAGTTTCCAATTCAGAAATGAGAGATTTTTCGCAAGATCAAGGAAATCAAGGGATTGCGCGGAGACGTACTTCAGTATGTCGCACAAGGAATCCTGAAGATTGACGATGAGATTTGAAAAATAGCCATTTCTGGATGGAAACCAGTTCGGTTTCAGGACTATGATCGGCATCATAGACAACCGCGGTCCGGTTCGGTAAAGGGGTAGGAAAACCATGCAGCGGCCTTTCATTCGAAAAGCGCCCTTTTCGCAAACCCAGAACCCGATCAAAGGAGGTGATCACTCGATTTCTACGGGTTGGATGCGTTTTCTGATCATGAACCTCAAACCTTAATTTCGGAGGTGAAGGTGATGAAACGGTTGATTCAATTCCTGGCCATTGTATGTGCAGGGGCTTTCCTGCTCTCCATCCCTCCAGCCCCTGCTACCGCAAAAGAGATCAAGCTCACCTACAGCAACTTCTTTCCCCCCACCCACATTCAAAGCCAGCTCGCCGAGAGCTGGTGCAAGGAAGTGGGAAAGCGCACCGACGGTCGCGTCAAGGTGGAGTACTACCCCGGCCAGACCCTCACCAAGGCGGCCCAGTGCTATGATGGGGTGGTCACGGGCATGTCGGATATCGGGTTCTCGGTCCTGGCCTACACGCGGGGACGCTTCCCGCTCATTGCGGCCGTGGACCTTCCCCTGGGCTACGAGAGCGGCAAGCAGGCCACGGCCGTGGTGAACGCGGTGTACAACAAGTTCAAGCCCAAGGAGCTGAGCGACACCGAGGTGATGTACCTCCATGCGCACGGCCCGGGTCTGGTCCACACCAAGGGAACGGCCGTGAGAAAGCTGGAAGACATCAAGGGGCTCAAGATGCGCGGGCACGGCACGAGCGCGCTCGTGCTGGAGGCCCTGGGGGCGGTCCCGGTTCCCAGCCCCATGCCCGAGTGCTACCAGAACATTCAGAAAGGCGTGGTGGTAGGCGCTGTGTATCCCTTTGAGGCCAACAAGGGCTGGCGCCTGGGCGAGGTCACGGATTACGTCACCTGCGCGTTTTCCGCCGCCTACACGACCTCCTTCTTCGTGGTCATGAACAAGGACAAGTGGAACGCCCTGCCCGAGGACATCCAGAAGATCATCCGCCAGATCAACGACGAGTGGGTGGTCAAGCACGGGGAGGCCTGGGATACAAGCGACATGGAGGGCATTCGGTACTTCCTCAACCAGGGAAACGAGATGATCGGCCTGGACGAGAAGGAAGCGGCACGCTGGAAGGCGGCCGTGGCGCCCATCCTGGACAACTACGTCAAGGACATGGACAAGAAGGGCTTTAAAGGACAGGAAATCGTCGACTTCACGGTGAAAACCGTTGAGGAAATGCGGTAGAAGTTTCACGCACGGAGAGTACAGGCAATCAGGCTCTCCGTGTCCTTGAATACTCCGGGCGCCCGTTCGGCCGGGCGCCCGGCGTGCGCGAACACCCATGGAGGCAGCGGATCGTGCCATGAGCCGGTTATGGAAGGGACTGCAGGGAATCGTGGAATCCATGAAGGCGGTAGGGGCCTTCTGCCTGGTTGTCATGATGTTTTTGACGTGTGCGGACGTGGTGGGCCGATTCTTCGGACACCCAATCTTCGGGTCCGTGGAGATCGTCGGGTTCATGGCCGCCATCTCCGTGGCCATGGCCCTTCCGTACACCCACCAGGCCCGGGGGCACATCGGGGTCGAAATCGTGGTGCGGCTCCTGTCCGACCGCACCCGCAAGATCATTGAGATTACCACGAGCACCATGGCCCTCATCCTCTTCGCCGTGGTGACCTGGCGAATGATTCTCTACACCCGGACCATGAAAACCTCGGGCGAGGTGTCCATGAACCTGGAGATCCCCGCTTACCTGATCATCGGCGTGGTGGCCTTCTGCTTTATGGTCTTCACCCTTGCAATCGTTCAGGACCTTGTCCAAACCCTGAGAAAAACGGATCGCGTATGAACCCGACCTGGATCGGTATCATCGGCATTGCCGTCATGCTGGTCGTCTTCCTCTCCCGAATGCCCGTGGCCTATGTCATGGCCCTCGTGGGATTCGTGGGGTTCTCGATTATGATCTCGCTTCCCGGCGGGCTCGCCATCCTCTCCCGGGACATCTACGAGACCTTTTCCTCGTACGGACTGACCACCATTCCTCTGTTCATCCTCATGGGCCAGTTCGCGTTCAACAGCGGCATCAGCAAGCGCCTCTACGACACGGGGTACCGGTTCATGGGAAGCACCCGGGGAGGCCTGGCCATGGCCACGGTTTCCGCGTGTACGGCCTTCGGTGCCGTGTGCGGGTCCAGTCCGGCCACGGCCGCCACCATGGCCACGGTAGGCCTGCCGGAGATGAAGCGCTACTCCTACTCGGACGAGCTGGCCGCCGGATCCGTGGCCTCCGGAGGCGGGCTGGGCATGATCATGCCACCCAGCGTGGTGCTCATCGTGTACGGGGTGCTGGCGGAGCAGTCCATCGGCGAGCTCTTCGTGGCCGGCATCGTGCCTGCCATTCTCGTCACCATCCTGTTCATTCTGTCCATCTATATTCGCTGCCGTATCTCCCCGCTCCAGGGTCCCCCGGGAGAGCGGTTCACCTGGGGCCAGAAATTGCGCTCCATGACCGGCATGGTGGACACCCTCATCGTCTTTGTACTGGTGATGGGCGGGCTCTTTGCCGGGATCTTCACACCCACGGAAGCGGCGGCCGTGGGGGCGTTCGGGGTGCTGGCGGTCTCCGTGATTCGAAGACAGCTGAGCTGGAAAGGGTTTGTCAAGGCCCTCCACGAGACCCTCCGCACGTCGTGCATGGTCATGATGCTGATCGCCGGAGCGGTCATCTTCGGCAAGTTTCTGGCCGTTACCCGCATCCCCTTCAACCTCGCGAGCTGGATCGGCGGGTTCGACCTCCCTCCGGGAATCGTGATGGCCATTATCATCCTGGTCTACTTCTTCGGCGGCTGCTTCATGGACGCGCTGGCGTTCGTCATGCTGACGATCCCGATCTTCTTCCCCGTGGTCACCGGCCTGGGATTTGACCCGATCTGGTTCGGCATCATCATTGTCATGGTGACGGAGATGGGCGTGATCACGCCGCCCGTTGGCATCAATGTGTACGTGGTCTACGGCGTAGCCCAGGGTGTGGTGGGCGGAGTGCCCCTGGAAAGCATCTTCAAGGGCATCCTTCCATTCCTGCTGGCCGTGATCGCCGGGGTGATCATCATGGTGATCTTCCCCGACCTGATCCTCTTTTTGCCGCACCTCATGTACTGACGCACGCAGAGCCGGGGCGCGGAAAGGAATCCTGCGCCAGGACAAATCTCCCGCAGGACCTCCCCTTGCGTGCAACAACCGGCCGGGGGACACCCGGTCTCTGAAGAAAAGGACGATCATGGATCAAGAGTACTGGAACCCTGTTCTCGAAACCCTTCCCCGGGAGCAACTGGAGCGCCTTCAGCTCGAGAAGTTCAAGCGGATCTTCAAATGGACCTACGAGCGAAGCCGCTTTCACCGGGGCCTTTACGACCGTGCCGGGATCACCCCGGACGACATCCGCACCCTGGCCGACGTGCGCAAGGTGCCCAAGGTGGAAAAATCCATGCTGCGGGGGATTCAGCGCAAGGACCCTTTCCCTTACGGAGACACCCTGTGCATGCCCCTGAACGATGTCACCGTGTACCACCAGACCAGCGGCACCACCGGCCAGCCCGTGTACCAGGCGGACTCCTGGACCGACTGGGAGTGGTGGAGCGAGTGCTGGGCCTACGTGCTGTGGTCCCAGGGGTACCGGCCGAGCGACCGCGTGTTCATCCCTTTCGGGTACAACGTGTTCGTGGCCTTCTGGGCAGGCCATTACGCGGCGGAGAAAATCGGCTGCGAGGTGGTCCCCGGCGGCGTACTCGACACCCAGGCCCGAATCCTGAAGATCCAGGAGCTCCAGGCCACGGCCATGATGGGGACCCCCACCTACCTCCTGGGCATGGCCGAGACCGCTCGAAGCAAGATGGGTTTGGACCCGCGGGAGTTCCCCATTGAAAAGATCACGTGCGCGGGTGAGCCCGGGGCCGGCATTCCGGCGACCAAAAAACGCCTGGAATCCGCCTGGGACGCCAAGGTGTTCGACCACGCCGGGGCCACGGAGATCGGCGCCTGGTCCTTTGAGTGCCGGCACCAGCCGGCGGGCATTCACGTGAACGAGGCCTTCTTTCTCGTGGAGATCGAGGACACGGAGACCGGCGAGATCATCGAGGAGCCCGGCAGAAGCGGTAAAATGGTGATCACGGCGCTGGACCGGCGCGCCCAGCCCTGCGTGCGCTTCGACTCCAAGGACATCGTGGCCTGGGCCGAAGACCCCTGCCCCTGCGGCCGGACCTTCCGGGTGCTCGCCGGGGGCGTGATCGGCCGTGCGGACGACATCACCAAGGTCAAGGGCGTGCTCCTGGCGCCCTCGGCCATCGAGGAAGTGGTCCGAAGCATCGAAGGCCTCGGGGACGAGTACGAGGTGGTGGTCGAGCGGACAGGCGACCGGGAGAGCATCAGCCTGAAGGTGGAAATCCTGCCCGAGGCACGCGCACAGCAGAAGGAGATCGAGGTCCGCCTTCGGGACCAGCTCCGGCTCAAGACGAATCTCGGCTACGTGCTCGAGATGCACGATGTGGGGACCCTGCCGCGATACGAGGTCAAGGCCAAGCGCTTCAAAGACTTAAGGAAAAAGGATTAAGGATTAAGAAAAGAAAAATTGATATGAAGCGGTTGGATGACGAGAACAAGGAGGCCGTAGCGCCATGGAGCTCAATGAAACCGATTTGAAACGCATTGACGATCGCATTCGGGTCCTGAGACAGGCCGCCGAGGACCTGCGGAAAGAAGGGGAGCGCATCCCTGCCGTGGAGAGAAACGCCCGTCGGATCCTCGGCGGCATCGACATGCTGGAGCGTAACATCTGCGATCTTCTCGACCCGGCCACCCCGTGGAGCCAATGAGGTCTTCAGGGGCACGGATCACCATCCAGCGCACAGGAGCCGTGAAACATGGCGGAGGACATTCTGGAGGGGAAAACCCTCCTCGTGGTGGATGACGAGCACGACGTCCTGGAAACCGTGGAGGACCTGCTTCCCATGTGCCGGGTCGTCACGGCGGCCAGCTTTGAGCGGGCCAGGGAGCTGCTGGAAAGCCAGGACTTCGACCTGGCCCTCCTGGACATCATGGGCGTGGACGGATACGGCCTCCTGGAACGTACCGTGCAAAAGGGCATTCCGGCCGTCATGCTCACCGCCCACGCCCTGAGCCTCGAAAACATCAAAAAAGCCCGCAAGATGGGGGCCGATTCCTTCATCCCCAAGGAGGAAATCACCCACCTCCCCACGTTCCTGCGGGACATCTTCGAGGCGCGTGCCAAGGGCAAGAACCCCTGGACCAAGTGGCTCGAGCGCCTGGCCACCTTTTGCGAAAAGCGGTTCGGGCCGGACTGGAAGGAAACGGACAAGGCGTTCTGGGACCGACTGACGTTTCACTGATGAACCGCCCCCGTTCCTTGCCCGCGTCGGGCAGGACCCCTCCCCGTGGTGCGTAGTGAGTCCGGACGAAGAAACGTGCCTCCGTAGGCACTGCGGACTCACACGTCGCCGGGAACGATTGACATTTTCCCAATTTCTCTGGTATCCTATCTTTGTTTCATTCCAGAGGAAAATTGAGCGAACATCCTGCTGATTTCCAGTCCCTTCCCTCGATCATCGTTCATCTGTCCCCTTCCTGAACCGACCGGCAACTCCCATTCTTCGGTGGTTCGTTTCTTCGAATTCTTCGGCTCCCAGGTCCTGGTCCTCCACCTGGTAAGGACGCCTCTCCCTGAGTCGGACAAAAGTGCGGTCCTGATTCATGGATTTCCTGAAATCCTCCTGAAACACGGTGGAAAACTCCGTTTCTGCACTCTCGAGATCCCGGTTTGGAAGCCCGCAATCTCCTTCCGTTTCCAAACAGGAAGGATGGCAGGCGCATTGGACACCACGAGCCAGGAGGTGAGACATGGAAAAGACCGCTGTACGCCATTTCATGGTCCCCCTGTCAGAGTATGCCACGGTTTCGGAGGATGCGACCCTGTTTGAGGCCGTGCTTGCGCTGGAGAAGGCGCAACAGACCATGGACAGGGGTCGGTCTCCCTACCTGCATCGCGCCGTGCTGGTACTGGACAATAAGAATGTGGTGGTGGGAAAAATCGGCCAACTGGACGTGCTTCGGGCCCTGGAACCCCGAAGCACGAAAATGGAAGAACGCAAGGCCGTTTCCCGCGCAGGCTTTTCTCCGGATCTTCTTCAGACCGTGGCCCAGGAGTACGCCCTCCTGAACAAACCCCTGCGCGATCTCTGCACCAAGGCAGCGAACGCCACAGTCAGGGACTTCATGCATATCCCAGAACATGGCGAATTCATTGAAGAAAATTCGGAGCTCGGGATCGCCGTGAACGCCCTGGTCATGGGAGGCTACCAGTCCCTCCTGGTCACGGACGGCGAGAAAATCGTGGGAATCCTGAGGCTCACCGACGTGTTCACGTTCGTAACCGAGGCCGTGAAGTCATGCGATCTCGGGTAAGGCCACGCGGAGGCGAATCCGCACCAAGGCCCTGCTGTCCCGCAGGGGGGCGGGGATGCTCGGAAGAGAGGAGGTGAATCGCCATGAACCAAAAAAAGGTCCTGGTCCCCTTCAGCTTCAACCCCGGCGAGGAAAAGGCATTGGATTTCGCGATCCACGCGTTCAAGGACCTGGAGGACACGACCCTCACCCTGTTCAGTACCTACATGGCGGTACCCGCGGTGGACACGCAATCCAATCCCGTGATGAAACGAATGACCGAGGGGGAGTCCTACCTGGCCAGTGAGCTGTCCTCCCTGGAGAACGGCCTTCAGGAGACCAAAGAGTACCTCGTGTCCAACGGATTCCCGGAGGACCGCATCGAGGTGATACTGCGGGAGCGGCACAACTCCATCGCCGATGAGATCATCGAGATGGCTCACAAAGGGCATTTCAGCTATCTCGTGCTGACCCGGCACGCGAGCGGCAGGCCGCCCTTTCTGGGAAGGAGTGTGCACTGCAAGGCCATTGCGAACCTCAAGGACGTCACGGTCTGCGTCTCCGTGTAATCGGGGGCACGTCCGTTTCCCGCATGGACCGGCGAATGCAGCGGGAAGAAAGGAGTATGCCGATGAGTCCCGACGTACGCATAACCATTGAACTGTTCAAGGGGATCACGAGAGCGGTTGCGCGGTCCCTGGACATCGAGACCGTGGCGCACACCCTTGCTCAGTACCTGGTGGGTGCCTTGGCCATCAAGGCATGCGCCGTGTTCACGCTCGAGATGGGGAGCAACCAGCTTCTTCGCCTGGCGAGCTTCGGGCTCAGCCCGTCCTACCAGAGCAAGGGCCGGGTATTCGGGGACAAGAGTCTGGCCACCAATCTGAAGGGCGAGGTCGTGGTCGTACCCGACATCCGGGAAAGTGACCTCCTCCAGTACCCGGAGCAGGCGATCAAGGAGGGAATCGGGGCCATCGTGTCCGTGCCCATCGTTTTTTCGGGCCGGGTTACGGGGGCACTGCGCCTCTACCATTCGCAGGTGTGGAACCCGTCGGAGAGCGATCTCGATTCGCTCGCGGTCCTGGCGGAGGTCATTGGTCTGGCCATGGCCTACACGAACCTCAGCCACTCCTGCGCGGATATCTGTACCGTGCTCTCCTCGGCTGAGTTGCCCAAGACGTGAACGCGGGATCGCCTCAAGCGGTCACGCGGTCCAGCGCCTCCTGGAGGGCGGGGTTTTACACCCCGCCGTCTTTCAGGGGGCGAAACATCAAAGGCGGCATCTAAAATGCCGTCCTACATACATTCCCGATAAGCGGTAAAAATCGTATCAAAATGCGCTTACATTCCATTCTGAAGCCTCACCGCGAAGCGCACGAAAAGGCATCTAGAAAGGTCTTTGGGAGTTTTCCGGGGAATCAAGGCAGGCAGGAGCCCGCATCGAATGCATGAGCGGTTCTTTCCGGGTTCCCTACTGGACCGAGAGACCCTCGTGCTCCAGCAACCACTCCTTGCGCCACAGGCCGCTTCCGTACCCGACCAGGTATCCGCGGGCCCCCACGACCCGGTGACAGGGGACGAGGATGGGCACGGGGTTCACGTTGCTGGCCTGCCCCACGGCCCGGGCCGCATGGGGCCGGCCGATGGCCTTGGCCACCGCCCCGTACGTCATGATCTCGCCGTAAGGAATCTCCAGGAGCCTTCTCCACACCGCCTTCTGAAACGGGGTACCGCTCACGGAAAGCGGAACCGCAAACGTGGTTCCGGTGCCCTGGAAGTACTCATCCAGCTGCTTTCGGCAGAGCTCGAGGCACACGGGCGTGTCCTTGCTGTCCTTCCGCCGACGCTCCACAAAGCGAACCGTCTGGATTCCCTCAATAATCCCAGTAAGTTCGAGCCAGCCGATGGGGGATTTATAGTACAACCTGGACGACCCGTTTTCGGTCATATTCCTTTCTCCTCCGGAAGGCGTTCTGCACGCAGCGTTCCTGTGTGCGTTTTAAAATGGCGCCTCAAACGGCTTTCGACCGCGTGAGCGCGACGAAAAATAGGCGGGAAGCGGCGGGAAACGGCCTTAGCGTTTGATTTGTCCATCCTATTTACACTATATTACCCTGTAATGAAAAGACTATTTTTTGCCGAGAGACCGCAAACGCCCGTCTGACGCGGTTTTCAACCGTTTTTTTCACCGATGGCGGTCGCGCCTCAACGCCCGGGGCGGCCACAGGGGGGAGAATTGTATGCCGAATCGCGCCATTGCCGTGCTGGGGACCTTCGACTCCAAGGGAGAGGAGCACCTTTTTCTAAAAGAACGCATTGAAGCACGGGGATTTCAAACCGTTACACTTCATGTGGGCACCCGGGGGCCCTCGCCTTTCCCCCCGGATCACGACCTCTTCAGCGAGGTGGTGGAGGCCCTTCCCGCGGCGGAGAGGGATCGGGACCGGTCCATTCAGGCCGTGCGAGAGGAGGGCCGCAGGCGCCTTCGCGCCCTGTACGAGCAGGGGGCGGTCCACGGAGCGGTCTCGGCCGGTGGCGGCACGGGAACACACTTGGCCACGGGCATCATGCGCGTGCTCCCCTTTGGCGTGCCCAAGGTCATGGTCTCTACCGTGGCCAGCCGCGACATGTCCTCCGTGGTGGGTACCCGGGACATCACCATGATGCACAGCGTGGCCGACATCCTCGGGGTGAACAGCCTGCTCGGCCCGATCCTGGACTCAGCCGCCGGGGCGGTCTGCGGCATGGCCGCGCCCACCTGGTCCCCTCCCAAGGGCCGGCCTCGCATCGGGCTCACCATGTTCGGTTTCATCACCCGGGCCGCCGAAGCGGTCAAGGAGCGTCTGGAGGCTCTGGGCTACGAGGTAGTCTCGTTTCACGCCAACGGCACCGGCGGCATGGCCATGGAGGAACTGGCCGCAGAGGGGCGCTTTGACGGACTCCTGGACCTCGCCACCCACGAGCTGGCCGACGAGCTCAAGGGAGGGTACTGCCGGGGCATCGGCCCGCAGCGGCTCGCCCCGGTCCCGGGCCGCACCGTCCCCCGGCTGGTGGTCCCCGGCGGGCTGGACTGCCTGGTCCTGGAGTTCACCCGGGACACGGTCCCGGCCGAGTACCGGGACCGGCCCATCTTTTTCTACGACTTCCGCTCGGCCGTGCGCCTGAGCCCAGAGGAGACCCTGGTGATCGCGGACCAGGTCGTGGAAAAGCTCAATTTGCAGCCCCAAAACGTACAGCTGCTCGTGCCCCGGGGCGGGTGGTCCGAGGCGGACGGCCCGGGCGCGCCGCTCTATGCCCCGGAGATCAGCCAGGCCTTGGTGGACCGGCTGCGCCGGGACCTGGACCCGGCCATCCCCATCGAGGAGTGCGAGCATCACATCAACGACCCGGCCTTTGCCGACCTCGCCGCACGCACGCTTCACGCCATGCTCCAGGGGTAGGTTGGCCTGTTCATACAAAGCGGTGACGAAACAGGGCGGGGTGTAAAACTCCGCCCTACAAATTCCCATGAAAACACCCTTTGGAGCATCACTCCGAATGCCGCCCAAAATGCGCCTGTAGGGTGGCATTTTAAGCCTACATATCCATCTGGTTCGCAGGGCGGCATTTTACATACCGCCGATTCCCCCATGACACGTCGAAAGGCCGGTCCGAGGACCGGCCTTTCTTTCGGCGCCTTCCGGTATGTGAAGGCACCCCGCCCCGCTCGAACGAGGCGGGATGCTCGAATAAGCCCTTTTCCCTGGGTCAGCCGCTCATGGCCACGAACTGCTTGATCTGCTTGCGCTGGACCAGGAGCAGGACCGAGTCCTTGTCTCCCACGGCCTGCTTCACGTCCTCGGCCGAGGTGACGGGCTTCTGGTCCACCTCCAGGATCACGTCCCCGCGCCGCAGCGAGGCCTGCTCGGCCGGGCTGCCCGGCTCCACGTCCGTCACCAGGGCGCCCTGTTCCGCGTCCACGCCCAATCTCTGGGCGATCTGCGGGGTCAGGTCCTGAAGCCGAAGCCCCCACTTGCCCTCGGCGTCCCTGGCAGCAGAGGTCTTGACCTTGGCGCCCTCGGCCTCGAGCTTGCCCACCTCCAGGCTGAGCTCCTGCTGACTGCCGTCCCGGAGGACCTTCAGAGAGGCCTTCTCACCCACGGGCGTGGCCGCGACCATGGCCGGAAGATCGTGGCTGTTGTCCACGGCCTTGCCATTGAAGGAAACAATCACGTCCCCCCGCTTCACCCCGGCCTCTTCCGCCGGGCTGCCGGGAATCACCTCGGCCACCAGGGCGCCCTTGCGGTCGTCCAGCTTCAGGGCGTCGGCCAGCTCCTGGGTGATGGTCTGGATGTGGACCCCCAGGTAGCCGCGGGTCACCTCCCCGTGCTCCACGAGCTGCGGGATCAGGGCCTTGGCCGTGTTGATGGGAATGGCAAACCCGATGCCCTGGCCCTGCGCCACAATGGCCGTGTTGATCCCCACGACCTCGCCCTTCATGTTAAAGAGCGGGCCACCCGAGTTGCCCGGGTTGATGGAGGCGTCCGTCTGAATGAAGTCGTCATACGGCCCGGCCCCGATCACGCGGTCCTTGGCGCTCACAATGCCCGAGGTAACCGTGTGGCCCAGTCCGAACGGATTGCCGATGGCCATGACATAGTCCCCGACCCGCAGTCGTTCCGAGTCCCCCATGGCTGCGCCGGGCAGATCGTTTTCGCCCTGGATTCGGAGCACGGCCAGGTCGGTCTTGGGATCCAGACCCACGATCTCGGCCTCGATCTCACGGCCGCTGTCCAGGGTGACCATGACCTCCTGGGCCCCCTCCACCACATGGTTGTTCGTCAGGATGTAGCCGTCCCTGCTGATGATAACCCCGGACCCGGCGCCCTGCACCCTGCGCTCATAGGGCTGGAACCCGCCGCGCGGGCCGAACCGCTCGAAAAAGTCCTCGAACGGCCCCCCCCTGGGAAAGCCGGGCATCATCTGACCGGTCTTCTGGACCTTGGTCACGCGGATGTTCACCACCGAGGGCTTGAGCACCTCGGCCAGGGGTGCCAGGGACACGCCGTTCTCGGGGCTTCCCTGCACGGCCGGAGCCGGGATCTCCGGCACGGCCGGGGTGTCCGTGGCCGTAAACGCCGATCCTGCGAAAAGGCCGACGAGGAGCAGAACGCCGGCCACCACCGGCAGCTTCCTACCCCATCGCCTGTTTCCTGCAAGTATTCTGACTCTCTCAAACATGGGTTCCCTCCTTGCTCGTATGCATGCGTTTCGGGATGTTCCTTCTCATTCAACGCCCCGTCTTTAAGGGCAAAGGTAATGCAGGAACATGAAGCCGGGATGAACCCAACATTAAAATTTTCTCATGCAGGGGAAGAAGAAGGATTGAAGGGGTAAGGGGTATGGGGTATGGGCTAGGTAAACGGGCGTGTTCCACGCTATGGGGCGGCTTGCGTTTCCACAGGCAGTCCCACCCGAAAGGTGCTGCCCTTGCCCGGCTCGCTCTCCACGGAAAGCTCCCCGCCGTGGGCCAGGGCAATGGACCGTGCAATACTGAGCCCCAGGCCCGAGCCCTGCTCGGAAAGGACCGCCTCGGACCGGAAAAAGGGCTGGAAGATCTGCTCCTGCTCCTCGAGAGGGATGCCCCGGCCCGTGTCCGACACCTCCACACGCACCCGTTCCCCTTCGCGGGCCACGGAAAGGCCCACCTGCCCGCCCGGGCCGGTGTACTTGACCGCGTTGTCCACCAGGTTCACCAGGAGCCT
>JASFQI010000077.1:0-16576 GCA_050115555.1 Desulfobacteraceae bacterium | reverse complement strand
CAGTCCGCCGACCATCAGAATGCGCTTCCTGCACAGGTCAAAGGAGGGACAGTTGGCATCACAGCGATTCATTCGGGCCATGTCGTCGATGACCCTTCGGCTCTCTACCTTGAAGTGCTCGAGGGCCTCCCGGTCCCGCTTCAATGCCTCGGTTAGAAGGGCATGGTCCTTTTCAAGGGCGTCGATATGGGCCTCTCGGCGGGTTTCCCTGGCCAGCAGGGCATCTCTTTCCGCTTCGAGGTCCGAGACCTTTTGTTCGAGTTCCGACAACCGGCTTCCGTCTTTCAATCTCCGGCATTCCTCTTCAAGGCGCCCCTTTTCCGCTTCCATGGAGGAGATGCTTGATTTCCGCTCTGTCTCCATGGTCTTCAAGCGGCGGTTCTCCCTTTTCAATGCCCTGGATTCGGATCGGGCTTTTTGGAATTTCTTCTGAAGGCCTGCAGCGGCTTCCCGGTGGAAGGCGACCCGCGTTTTCAGCTTTCTCATGTCCTCGGCGGTCCCGTGCATGGCCATGTGAACCGCTCCGAAAATTTCGTGAAGAGTGTCCGGGGAAAGGCCCGGGCAGGTTACGGCGGCCCAGAGAGCACCCTCGTATTCACCCGCCTCGAAGCACTCGTTCCAGGTCTCCAGGAGCGCTGCTTCATCGCCTCCCATCATCCTCTCGATTTCTACTGCGAATTTTCGATTGAGCAGGGCGTCCACCTTCTTCGAGAGTCGGTTCTCCTTGTCCGAGCAGGCCACCAGCACTTCATGGATTTTGAAGGGGGTCTTCCGCTTTATGGTGATGCCGGCTTTCTTGAGCAGTTGCTTTTGTTCGGCCATAGAAAGACAGGCTCCAACCACCGGGCATTTGAAAAAGTGATCGATTTCCCAGAACCTCAAGCGCTCCGAAGAAGGCATCGGGCATGGTATGCATGTCTCGACAGAAAGGTTGGGGGACGATGAATTAGGATGAAGGGTCTGATTCATAAGCGTTCTCCCAGATTCATGGTTTCTCCGGTTCGGCCTCCAGGGTATGCGTCTGCCTTGTTTGGGAAAAGGCTTGGCCTGGGGGATTGCGTTGCTCCTTACTAATTTAGGGACTCCTAATTTATTTGAAAAATACCCGCAATCTCCCAGGGCGTCAAGCACTTTTTTCACGCCCGGTTTCCCACGGCGGAGTGAGCCGCGCAGCGATTCAATTTATGGTAGAGATATCAGGCAATTGGGTTTGTGGGGAAATTTCCCGAAAGGCTGCAGCGTTGCATGCCTCGAAGGCATGAAACCGGGATGGGCAGGCCCATTTTCACCGGCTGGGCCTGGGCCGACGCGTACATACGACGCGTTTGTGTCTGCCGGGTGTGCCTTCTCAGGCCATGCCGTTCAAGGATTTCAGGGCCAGGTAGAGCGCCTGGGTGCCGGATCGGCCGTGGCCCTGGGCCTGAAGGGCTAGGTAGAGCTGGTGGACCAGGGCCAACCCCGGCAGGGCGATTCCTGAAGCGGCCGATTCCTTCAGGGCGATCCCCATGTCCTTGATGAAGTGCTCCACGAAAAACCCGGGGTCGAAGTTGCCCTGGACGATGCGCGGACCCAGGTTGTTGATGCTCCAGGAACCGGCCGCGCCCTTACCGATGATGTCGATGACGGCCTGCGGATCCAGGCCCTGCTTGACCGCGTACAAAAGGGACTCGCACACCCCGATCATGGTTCCGGCAACGAGGACCTGGTTGCACATCTTCGTGTGCTGACCCGCACCCGGCCCGCCCATGAGGACGATGTTCTCACCCATAATCTCGAAGAGGGGAAGCACCTCCTCAAAGGCCTCGCCGTTTCCGCCGACCATGATGGCCAGGGTCCCGTTGCGCGCTCCGACATCGCCGCCGGAGACAGGCGCGTCCAGGCTCTCGATCCCCGCGGAGGCGGCCTCCTCGGCCAGGGTCTGCGCCAGGGCGGGCTCGCTCGTGGTCATGTCCACCACGATGCGGGCGTTGCTCGGCTCGGAAAGGATGCCGTCCTCCCCGAGGTAGACCTCCTCTACGTCCTCGGGGAGTCCTACCATGGTGAAGACGATCTCGGCCTGGCGGGCCACGTCGGCCGGGGACGCACACCAGCGGGCCCCCTTCTCCAGGAGGGGCTCGGCCTTGGTGCGGGTGCGGTTGAAGACGAACAGGTCATGACCTGCGGCCTGAAGGTGCCCGGCCATGGCGCTCCCCATGACCCCGATGCCGATCCATCCGATCTTCTGTCGTTCCATGAGGTCCCCCTTGTCTTCAAAAGCCGGTGATTCCGTAATCTAGCACGGGTCTTGGGGAGGTGTCAAAACGCACGGTCCCGAAGGGTCCTTCAGGGCGGGTCCCAGGGGCAGGAGGCGAACGCCGCCTGAGGTTGCAAGACAGGATACAGCTTCATCTTGCGAAGAGGGGCCCCTTCTTCCGGGGATGTCCCTATATGAAAGCCTTCAACCGTTCATTAAATGCCTGAGCATCGGTCAGGAAGGGAGCATGTCCTTTCCCTGGAAAGGTGTGCATTTGGGTGTCAGGAATCTCGTCAAACAGGCATTTTCCGGCTCCTGGAAGACAGACCCCATCGCTTTCCCCGTGCAGGATGAGCGTAGGGACGGTTACCTGATCGAGCATGGGTCGTAAATCAACGGATCCTGCATTGCCGATGCTTTCCAGGGCAATAGGCGCAGTGGTCTGCTGAGTAATGGCGTGAATTTCATCCTTCAAGGCCTCGCAGTCCGGCTCGGGGAACATCATGCCCACGAAACCGCGGGCTCCGGTGCTGAAATCAGCCTGGAGCGCCCCGGCAAGCTGTTCGGCGACTTCCGGAGGTGTGGCATACTCAAAGACATCGGGCGGTGCCACAAGGAGCGGAGTGCTGTCCACGATGACGAATTTGGACAATGACCCCGGTCGAGTCACAGCATAACCTATACCGATAGCGCCGCCCATGGACCAGCCGATCAGCACGGGTTTGACAAGATTCAGGTGCTCCACCAGGAGATCGAGGTCATCGAGCCAGACATCCGGCGTGTAAGAGATTCCCTCGGGTTTGCCCGATTGCCCATATCCGGTCAGATCAAAGCTGACCACGCGTCTTTGTTCTGCGAAATAAGACACCTGTTCCCGCCATACCGCGCCACTCCCCAGCCAGCCGTGAGCGAACAGAAGAGCAGGTTCGCCTTCCCCGTGGACCTCGTAATACAGATTCTTTCCAGCTTTTTCCAAAAACATGAGCGGCTCCTTATGCAGTGATAGAGGTAGAGTGAGATGGGCGAAAACCCGACAATACCCAAACAGATGGAAGTATGCCTGTTGCTCTCGGACCTGGCAATGTTAGTCCGCTTCCACTTCCATGCTTTTCAGGACTTCCGCTTGAACCGTGCTCCAGATGTCCTTTTTGAGGCTGGTATAGTGATCCGAGAGCTGGACCGAGGCGTTTCTGGGGTAGGGGAGATCATTGACCAGGTCCTGGGCAATGGTTCCCGGCCTGGCGGTCATGATGATGATCCGGGAGGAGAGGAGCAGGGCTTCGTCAATGGAATGGGTGATGAAGATGATGGTCTTCTTGTGCTTTTCATAGATCCTGGCCAGCTGCTCCTGGAGAACCTGCCTGGTCATGGCGTCCAGGGCGGCAAAGGGTTCGTCCAGGAGCATGACCTCCGGGTCGTTCGCCAGGGCCCGGGCAATGGAGACCCGCTGCTTCATTCCGCCGGAAAGCGCCTTGGGATAGGCGTTTTCAAAGCCCCGGAGCCCTACCAGGTCAATGAACTCCGCAGCGATCTCACTTCGCTCCTTCTTGGGAATGCGTTTCATCTTCAGCCCGAATTCCACATTGTCCTGGACCGTCTTCCAGGGGAACAGGGCGTACTGCTGAAAGATCATGCCGCACTGGGGCGTCACTCCGGTCACTTCGTCCCCACGAAGAAAGATTTTCCCCGAGGTGGGACGTGTGAAACCGGCGATCAGGTTGAGCAGGGTGGACTTCCCACATCCCGAAGCCCCGACGATCACAAGGAAAACGCCCTCGCTCAGAGAGAAGCTCAGGTCCTTGAGCGCGACGACTTCGCCTTCCTTGGTCGGGAAGACCTTGGAGACATTCTGAACCTCGATCTCCTTTGCAGGCGCTAATCTCTGGTCCATGGCAGGATCTTTCCCTCGATCATCCTGAATGTCACGTCGATGACGATGACCGTCAGGCTTATGAGGAGCATTCCAAGGAAGATGGTATCGGTCTGGAAGTACTCCTTGGCGTTCATGATCAAAAACCCCAGTCCCTCCTCCGCTGCCACCAGCTCCGCGGAGATGATGCAGGTCCAGGCGATGCCCAGCATGACCTTTAGCCCGGCGATGATTTGCGGCAGGGCCCCTGGCAGGATCACCTCTTTCATGACATCCCAGCGCGACGCCCCGAGGTTCTGGGCGGCGCTGATCAGGATGGGGTCGATCCCCCGGGTCGCTTCGATGATGTAGAGGAGAGAAGGGGCAAAAGAGCCCATAAACACGATGGAGTACTTCTGGGTCTCTGTGATTCCCAGCCACAAGAGGGAAATCGGGATCCAGCTCATGGAGGGGAGAGGTCTCAAGAGGGAGATCAGGGGATCGAACACCGCTTTGAACTTGCGAGAGGATCCAAGGAAGATCCCGAAAGGGATCGCGACCAGGCTCGAGACCATGAACCCTACCATGACGCGCCTTGTGGAGGCCAGGACGTGGACGAACAAGGTCCCCTGGTCCACCATCTTGACCGCACGAAGCACGATCAGGGATGGGGCGGGAAGAAAGATAGGCTCAATAAAACCGAGTCTGCAAAAAATTTCCCATGTAAGCATAAAAAACACAAAGGAAGCGATGCTTATATAGGCATAAAGCAGGCCTTTTCCTTGTTTGTCCTTCATGAGGGAACCTCAGAAAGGGTACGTTCATGAGCGCATGACCGGTCCAATGCCCGTATGGCCCATGGACACGCAAAAAAGGGGCAGGCATGAGGGATGATCCCTCCTTCATGCCTGCCCCGGCGTTTGACTAGTCGATCTTCAGGATGTCCTTGTTCACCCACTCCTTGACCACCGGAGCCTCGTCGATCTGCTTGTGCTTGACCAGGAACTCCGCCAGATGTTGCATGCCCTGGACAAAGGTCCCCGGATTCACCATCAGTTCCTGCTGCTTGTCCAGTCCGTACCAGCTGATGTCCTTGAGCACGGCCATCTGGTCTTCCATGGACAAATTGGTGAGCTTCATGAGGGCCTTGGCACATTCTTCCGGTTTTTCTTTGAGCAGCTCAATCGCCTTGAAGTATCCTCTTACAAAGGCCTTCGTGGTGTTGGGGTTTTTGTCCGCGAATTCTTTCCTCACCACCAGGAGATCGGGCCCCGGCCCCAGTCCGTACTTTTTGAACAGGCTGAACTGGGTGTCGTCCAGCAGGAGATGCGTGCCTTCCATGTTCAGAAGCTTGTTGAACATGGGGGTCCACAAGGCGCAGGCGTCCACTTCCCCGGACTTGAAAGCGGCGGGCATCTCCGAGACCTTGAGGTTGATCAAGGTGACGTCTTCTTTGGGCTTGAGGCCGTTCTGTTCCAGGATGTCCAGTACCAGCACATGGGCGCTGGACGCGAAGGTCACAGCCAGGTTCTTCCCCTTGAGATCCGCAACGGTCTTGATGTCCTTCCCGGCCACAATGCCCTCCACTGTGGCGTAGGAGTCCTGGGTCCCAAAGGCGTAAAAGCCTTTCATGCCCGAGGCCATGAGGGCGATTCCCGAAATGCAACCCGTGGAAGCGAAGTCCAGATCTCCTGCCACCAGGGAGCCCATCCTGCCGGAGGATGCATAAAATCGCTGGAAGAGAACGCCCAATCCTTCCTCCTGAAACGTCCCCATCTCCATCCCGACCCAGGCGGGATAATGCCCGAGCCAACTGGACCCTCCGTAAACCACGGTGACCTTTTCAGGTTCACCCGCTGCACGTGCCGCTGCCGGGTACCCCGACAGGACAACCGCCGTGACCAACAGGATGGCCAAGCAGGCAAAGAATCCAAACCGAAGCTTTTTCATGGATATCCCTCCTTGTATGTTGTTGTTTAAAGTCCGTTTTGATGAGATATGGTCTTGATCATACCTGTCCGTTCTTCACGGAGAGTCGAGTGGTGAGCGAATGGGTGTAAGAGATAAACGCGGAGATGGTTGCAATTCACGGAGGATGTTAGAACCCCCGGGCTTTGGGTGTCAAGGGCTATCCACCCGAAAAGGTCGTTTCCACCCCCCAAAGGAATTCATGAAAAGAGAGAGGGCGAGACGGTGCCGGAAAAATCCATTCTGCCAGACTTCGCGGAGGCCCTGCGTCCGAAAAAGCGGCGTTATCCGTTGGAAGAGCGTCTTTTCCTTTCTATTTGGCCTTAAGCAGGTGAACGAGCTCTGCCTGGATCTCGTTCTTCTTGTCTCCTTTGGGATAGAAGATCCCCACGTAGTCTCCGCGTTTGATCGATCCCTTGGCCCCCCGGGGGATCTCGTCCGTTTTCGAATCATAGCGGACCGTCACGATGTCGTAATAGATGGTCTGCTGGACGTACATACCCCCACCCGGCGGGGGGGCGCCACTCATCGGGGAGGAGTGGATATCCGCAAAGACCTTCAGGAGAATGCTGTTTTTTTCCTTGAAGTGAGCCATGACCTCGCCGGTAAGTCGATCCAGGTCTTTGCGCGCGTCGTACTTGACGAAAAGTGGATGGAGCTTGGGTTCAGGGAGTCGAATGGACCAGTCCCGGGCGGAATTGGTGACGTGAGTGGACTGGTTCACCGGCCGGAAGAACACCATTTTCATCCCCTCCGGGTCGAAAGAACCATGGGACCCCGGCAAGTTGCCGATGCTGGCGCCAAAGGTCTTGCCCTCGGCCCAGATTCTGGCCGTTCCGACGCAGTAGTTTCCGTCGAACACCAGGAAGAAGTCTCCCTGCCGGAACGGCCCATCCGTTCTCAACCGGGTTCCGTAACGATGTGTGGAGGTCGGGCTCTTGATCCGGGTGTCGGGCAGGCCCATGTCCGGAATGGCATGTGGCGTGATCCGGATGGGCGCGGAGGTAAACGTGAAATCGAAAAACTCTCCTTCATCCCCCACGATTTCAGCCAGCCGTTCCACACGCACCTGCACCTGGCTGCCCTCAGGCGGATTCAACTCCTCGAAGATCCGCTCTGTACTGGAGAGCCGGTCCACGGAGGTTCCGTTGATAGAGACCAGCTTGTCTCCGACGCGGATCCTGGAACGGTCGGCCGGAGAGGTGCGGATCGTTCCGAGGACGATGAAATATCGGCCTGCGAGGTTGGAGACCATCCCCGGGATGATGCCCGTGCCGGGCATGTAGTAGTGCTCGGCGCACGACGCGGTCATGGGCCCTGCAAGCAGCAGAATCAGAGCGAACGACAGAAAGATCACATGTCCCTTTTTCACAATCCAACTCCACTTAGGTTTGGGTTCCGATCAGATCACGAGCGTTCCGGTTTTGGATTGGGTCCCTTGAAAAGGAGGTTCCATTCCAAAAGAAAGGTGCACGCTCAAAATACGTACTCCAACACGCTCGAATATGTCAACGTGAAGATAAAAAATGGCCTTGAGGGGATGCGCGGCCGGGATGAATTCCGTATGTCGGCCTTCAGGGAATCTCAAGGCCCCCGTTCCCCTTCGGGGTTGCTTCCTTTGGAAGACCGGAGACCGAAGGCACTCAAAAACCCATGGGATTCCGAATAGATGTGGCCTTCCGTATTTTAAAACGGCACAGGGATGTATATACTGATAACCGATAAGTGACGATCCCATGAAATCGAGGAGGCATGAGGATGGAAGCAAAAATCTTTCGAAGAACAGTCGTGCGAACCGCGTGGGGAGCTTTGATGGTGGCCGCCCTTTCCCTGGGGGTTTCGTCCCCTTCCTTTGGAAGGCCGTTTCGAATGGGAAGAATCCCGGACAAAGGCCAGGGATTTGGATGTGCAACGTGCCATGTCAACCCAAGGGGGGGCGGGGCCAGGAACAGCTTTGGATTGAGCTACGAGCAGATCGGGATGAAGGCTGGGGACACGTACACGGAAGATCTGGGAAAGACCGACTCGGACGGTGACGGTTTTGACAATGACCGCGAATTCCACGCCGGGACGCATCCCGGAGATGCGGAATCCAAGCCGTGAAGATCAATCGATGCCTTCTGACGGGTGATCCATGAAAAAGCCTGCGCTTTTGCTTATCACGGCGCTCTTTCTTGCGCTGCCGATCCTTTTCTGGGCCGCCACGCTGACCTCCGGGCTCCCCGGCTCTGTATATCTCCACGAGTTGGGAAAGCTCGTGGCGCTCCTGGGGTTTGTGATCCTGACATTTCAGTACGCGCTGAGCTCCAGGATCCAATGGGTCGAGCGAGGGATCGGCCTGGATGTGCTCCTCGGCATTCACAGGAAGGCAGGAGTGATCGCCCTGATTCTCCTCCTTTCACACCCCGTGCTGTTTTATGTCTCCGAGCGGCTTCAAGGCTACCAGACCCCTCTGAGCTTCCTGAAGCTGCTCGGTGTAACAGCGCTCCTGTTGCTTCTCGTGACCGCAGGTGCCGCCCTGCTCTATGGCGTGCTGCCGGTGAAGTACGAGACGTGGATGAGGGTTCACACCGCAGGGTACGCGGTGTTCGTTCTTGCCTTTGTCCACAGCTTTCTGATGGGGAGCGACCTTCAACGGTGGCCCATGAGGGTCGTTTGGGTGGGGCTGGCGATCCTTTACATCGGAATCCTGGCCTACAAGCTCCGGAGGCGATTCCAGATCCGGCGGGACCCTTACAGGGTGTCGGACGTTGTTCAGGAGACCCACGACACCTGGAGCGTGCACTTCGAGGGGGCTCATCCTCCGTACAAGCCAGGCCAGTTCATGAGGGTTCAGCTCCTTAGGGGTGGAAAGGTCTCCGCGCCTCACCCCTTTACCATCGCATCCAGCCCCACGGAAGGGCGGCTTTCCATCAGTGTCAAATCGGTGGGCGATTTCACGGCAACCATCGGCGAGACGAAAACCAACGACAGGGCCTACCTCGACATGCCCTATGGGCGGTTCAGCTTTCTCGATTTCGATACCGACGATCTGGTCCTGATTGCCGGGGGAATCGGGATCACCCCCTTCATGAGTATGCTCAGGTACATCCGCGATTCAAGGATGAAGAAAAATGTGATCCTCCTGTGGGGCAACAAGACCGAGCAGGATATTGCCTTCAGGAACGAGCTGGACAGGATGGAATCGGAAATGCCTTCCTTCAGGGTCGTCCACGTGATCTCGCGGCAGGAAGACTTTTCCGGGGAGAAGGGCACCATCGATGCAGGGATCCTTCAAAGGCACGTGGGGGACTTTCACGCCGGCCGGTTTTTTGTCTGCGGCCCCCCTGCGATGATGCGGGCTGTTGAACGGACGCTTTCCGACCTTGGCGTTCCCGGGAAACGGATCCTGAGTGAGCGCTTTTCGCTCCGGTGAGCGAGTTTGGTGCCTGACCAATGAAGGAACCTGAGGAAAGGGGCGCTGGATACCGTCCTGCGGGGCAAGGCCCTTTGCCCTGCCCCGCAGGAGGTGGGACAAGATGGGCACTAGCTGAATTGTTTCAATAGATTTTGCATGGACTCTATCACCTCATCGATGGACAGCATGGGCTCCACTCGAAATTGGACGTGAGGGATGAATTGAGCAACCGTGGTGAGGATCTCCTTTTCCTCCCCGTCCGCGAGGCAGAATCCGTGGTTGCCCCCCGGATTCATGCCCCACATCTTCATCCTGCCCTCAGCGAGAGTCTTTTTTACCGCCTCGCATAGGGCCATGGTGAGTTTCATTCGATCTTTGGGTTCCTGCGGAAAAAAGGAACGATCCATTTCCCATGTAATGAGCTTTATCATGTTTTCCCCTCCATGGTGGTTTTCTTAGAGGATGAACGATCTCAAAGGAGATCCAAATGCCTGTGGGGTCCACACGAGCAGAGGGTCTATGGTCTTTTTTCGACGCTTGGGGCAAAAAAGCCGAGCATCTCCGTTCGTGACGTTCACGATGTCACCTTCGGCAGCTCGGCTATCTCTAGAAATTCGGCGATGAAGTACAGATGCGCTTTCCGGAGCGGCAAAGACCCGCGGCTTTCCGTCCCCATCTCTCAATGGGTTTGGCTTTTGTCGTCATCCGGGAACTCCTGACAGCACGGGAGACGTCCCGTCAGGAGCATGGCATGCACATTTTGAGAGGATTTTCCATGGTGGGCCTCCTCGAAGGCGTTTCAGGGCTGGGGCCATACCAAGACCATTAGATCGTTGATGCGCCGTAAAAGTCAAGAAATACGCATCGCAATCTCCAACTCTACTCATGGCGATCCGCTCCACCCTGGAGAGGAGGTACTCCGAGGAGAATGCTTTGCTCGCGGGTTCTTCATCCCGCTGAAGGGGGAATGCGGGGAGATTCGATCTTCGATACGGCGGGAGGGCTGAGGATCCCGTATGTTCCGGTGATCCATACCCCGGTTCAGTAAGTATCCTCTTCCAGCTCCTCTACGGCGTCCTGGATTTGTTCGGCGATTTCAACCAACTCTTCCTTTTCAAAGTGCCCCAGAAGCAGGCCGTTGCCGTCCAGGGATTCGATCGACGCCTCGATGGATTCCAGGTTGAGCGCATGGGCCAATGTATCAGTGGAATGGACAACATTTGCGAGCAGATTTTCCGGTGCCTCCGCCGGGGTATGATGATACGTCACCGCATCCGACACGAAGTCCGGCATATTCCACTGTCGGCAGAGCTCGCCGCCGATCTTGCCGTGGTTCAGACCCAGCAGCTTTTCCTCCACCTCAACGATCGAGCCGTCCGGCTGCGCCATGAGTTTTTGAAACGCGTCCCCCTTCTCGGAAAGATATCTGTCCAGGAGGACCTTTCCCGCGTCATGCAGCAGTCCGCACAGAAACGCCTCCCCGCTGTAGTCCGGCGCAATCCGGCTGGAGATGATGTCCGAACCCACGGCCACGGTCAGGGAGTGTCTCCAGGCTGTCCCTGAATCAATCCCGTAGCCCTCCATCTCTCCCTTGAGCGTTTTGGAGTGGCTGAGCATATTGATGATTTGAATCAACTTTTTGGTCCCGAGCAGCACGGACGCGTTTTCGATGGTGGATACCTTCTGCGGCAATGCGTAGTAGGCGGAGTTCGTGACTTTCAGGATGCGGCTCGCAAGGGCCTGATCCGCTTTGATGATGTTGCTGATTTTCGAAAAATCCGTGTTGGGGTCCGAGATGATGGCTCTCGCCTTCAGCATGACATGGGGCATGGGATAGAGCTCATCAAAATTGGCCCGGATTTCCTCGAAGAGGTCCACGCCAAAAAGGCCCTGCTCATCATGGGACGGATCCGTCGACAGGCCCGGCTCCCCTTCAGGCGATGAAACATCCACATCGATGATATGACTGCACTGGCTGCACTTGAAACGGAATCTCGGTTTCCGGGCCAAGCGATCTTCATCCAGCTTGTACGTTTTACCGCATTTCTGACATGTGATCCTCATGCAGATGATCGCCCCTTTCTCATCACAAGGTACGTGGACCTCACGGGTTTTCCCAAGCGCTTCTTCATCAAGGAAGACTCCGTTAACCCTCCCGCAACCGCTGACGTCCTACCGCATACCCATCCGCATCAAGGATGCGTTTCCCATGAGCGCCTCCAAGGGAATGAACGCCTCCTTAAGCACGAACAGACAAATCTGCAAAAAAGATACCATAGGTCAGGCCCCCTTTTTCTCCCCGGCCCGAGAGCCCTTTTTGCTCCAACGAGACTGGAGCATTCGTCTCCCAATCATTTGATATCTCTTAATCTTTAAGGCGATCCACGCCATCGGCCCGGCCCCTGCGGATGCCGGTAAGGATCCCGTTCGGGCAGCCGCATACTCGGGATCTCCTGGTCGGCTATGTTCGGCTTGTTGACGCTCTCCGGGGGTGGAGATATAGTCAACGAACCCGGCAGAGGCCTTTGAAGCGGAAGACGTCATCGACCCTGGAGGGATGCGCCCTCTCTCCTGCGAGTGGGTGGGAAGGGCCTGGAGAGTAAAAACGGACCAGAACAGGGATGAAGTCGAGGGGAATGCGCTACTGAAGCGCGGATAGAGGGCATACTATGAAAAAGCGATGGCGATTGTTCCTTTACACCTGTTTTGGCGGGTGTGCTACGGGAGTCTCTGCGTCCAAGGCCTGTATCCGGCTTTGGGAGGAAAACCCCGAGGACATCAAGATTGCCTGTCTCCCGGCCGTGATCATTCCGGGGAAGTTCAATGAAATGCTCAAATCGGCAGACAAGCGCATGCTCGTCGATGCCTGTAGCTTGCGGTGTGGGTTCAAGCTGTTTGAAAGGGAGGGAATGTCGGTCGATCACTACATGGAGTTGACCTCTCTCCTGAAAATAAAAAAGGAGAAACGGTTGCCTCCCAGGGAATTGGAAGAGCAGGTCTATCAGGCGATGCACACGGAAGTGCAGCATCTTCTGCGCAGTTGAAAAGGCTTCGCGATAAAGGCTTCCCGGGGATCAGACCACTTCTCGAATTCGAACGGGGCGCTTTTTCAACCGCCCTTTCCACGCGCCGAGAAGCAGGGTCTTGAGGGAGGCCTTGACCAGGTGGGCCTCCTCTCGTTCCAGGTAGGTGCCCCCCAGGTGAAGGTCGGGGTATACCTCCTGAATGTTTTGCCACGCGTTGGGTCCGACCTTGGCCTCCAGGACAAAGAGCGGTTGCTTCTCCACGGCCAGCAGGCACACTCGGTCCCCCAGGTCCGCCTCCAGCCGGCGAATGCACGCAATCTCCTCTTCATCCAGGCGCGCGGGTTGAAGACCCCCGGTCTGCACCTTCGACTCACTCGACATCATGCGTTCACGGCCACCAGCGCGACGCCGAGCTGCTTTTCCAGGGCCTGCACCTTCTCCAGTCGATCGGCGTCCAGGGACGCGGGTGAGGTCTCGTGGCACGAGAAGGCCAGGATCGGCTGGCCGATTTCTTTTTCCAGGGTCCGGATCTGTGCCAGATCATTTTCCTTGAGTTGGGAAAGGCTGCAAAGCATGGTTGTCCTCCTTTTGTTGGGATACGGTGCGGAATACGTTCAGGATTCGCATCCAGCGTACCCCTGCTTCGACCGCCGGACAATACGAGAAGAGTAACGGGCGATTGACGGGGGAAACCCGTCACGGGGTCAGGGAAAGGAGGTGGGTGCGCAGGTTGGTGGAGGTGCCTTTCAGGCCGAGCTTGTTCCGCAGGTTTCTTCGATGGAAGTTGACCGTGGTCACGGACAGGTTCCATTCCTGGGCGATCTCTTTGGTGGTCCGGCCTTCCCGAATGAGGGTCGCGATCTTGATTTCCTGAGGAGTGAGCACCTGCTCGAGGGCGGACAATCGGCGCAAAAAGGGCGACGCAAGGTCGTCCAGCCCCGCTTCTATGTGCTCGATCCATCTCCATTGCTCCTCCCGCTGTACGGACTGTTTCAGCCTTTCAACGTACGGGAAGACCGCTTCCCGGAGGTTTTGCAGCATGACCTGCTCCAGCTCCTTGCGGTCCTCGTCCCGCTGGCGGAGCACCGCACGCAGTGCAGCATTCGCCTCCTCGAGGTGTGCGGTATTGAGACGGAGTTCCTCCTCTCTTTGCCGGAGCCGGCTCTCGGCCCGCTTGAGCGCCGTGATGTTCTCGTGGCTGATGACCACCCGAAGCGGCCCGGAGCCGACAGCCCGGGTCGCGCGCATGTAAAACCATCGTTCCTCGTCAGGGGAGTGGCACGGGTAGTCGATGACGAATTCATCGATCTCCCCCCGGATCACACGGCGAATGCCTTGGCCCACGTCAGGGGAGTTGTCGGAGGATGCGCCGTATGCCGTGTCACACACCTCGAGATAGTTGACGTGCAGGGTGTCCGGTCGAATCCGGATTTGGTTGGACTGGGCGAACTCCCGCCATGCGCGGTTCGTTTCCAGGATGATTCCGTTCTCATCAATGATTGCAATATGAGCGGACAAGGAGTTCAGGATGGTCTTGGCGTACCGCTGGGTCTCCTTGATCAGCTTTTCCGCTTTTCTGGGATCCATTTTCATGGGGTATGGCACCTTCCAGAAGGTGGCCGTGGAACGGAAAGGGGCTTTGAGGCGGCTTCGCTCGCGCATTCCCTGCGAGGAAAGACCATGCAGGGCGGTTCCCCGTGTCCTTCAACAAGTCGTTCTCCGCCCTCAAGGGCCCGGGCTGAGTCCCTTATACCCTTGGGGCAACCCTGTTTCCTTCCATGATTGACGGTCTCGCAAAAACCCGCTCAACCGCCTGTTGGGTACACTTACGTCACTGGAATCGCCAGGGGCAAATCTCCAAGTCTCGGCTTTTTACAACTCCATCATGATTCAATAGAGGGGAAAGGGCTGTCAAGGGATTCGGCACTTCTCAATAGAAAGGATGCGAAGAAGTCTTATCCGCGGAAAAAGCAAGCGAGGACCGGCAAGGATAGCTATAGCTGCGCGAGTTCAGGGTTCAGGGGGGCAGGTTTCCCGAACAGGAAGCCCTGGAAATAATCGAAGCCAATGCTTCGGCACACGTCATACTCCCGCTGTTGGTGTACTCCCTCTGCGATTGTTTTGATGTCGAGCTTTTTAGAGAGCTGATGGAGCTGGCGGACAAGGTTCATTTTTGAAGGATCGGCTCGATCGATATACTGGATCAGCACGAGATCGAATTTTATGATATCCGGTGTCGCTTCGATCAATTCGATGAATCGGGATTGTCCTACACCAAAATCATCAAAGGCCAGCAGGATCCCCATCGCCTGCAATTCCTTTTTCATCATTCGGATGGAATCCACATTTGTAATCGCCCGCTCATGGATTTCTAACACCAGAGGGGGGGATGGGAACCGCTTTTTTATCTTGTGCAAGGAGTGGAGTAACCCGTCGATATCCAGTAACTCCGTCGGGTGGGTATTGACAAACAACAGCTTCTGCATTCCGCATTCTGCCGCCCGCTCTATGCCCGTATTTCGCATCAACTCGGAAAGCTTGACATGCAGACCCGCACTTTCCGCAATTTTGAAAAGCGCCGTAGGATCTTCCGGCAGTGCGGCACTGGCGCCCCTTCCCAGCAACTCGTAGCCGATGACATGGTTCCTGTCGTGACCGACAATGGGCTGGAAGACCGGTGAAATCATTTCCTTTGAAAGGAGCTCTTCCAATTCCCGGACACCGAACGGGAAATAATCGCTGAAATCCACATCAATGGTCATGGTTCCGTCATCAGAAGCGGTACTATCCTCGGCTTCAGACTTCATGAGACGCATCTCCACGCACCCGATGTGAAGAATATCTCCGTGCCGAATGGATGTGGCTTCATAAATGCGGCGATGATTGACAAAGGTCCCGTTGCGGCTGTTCAGATCGACAATCCAAAGCCCATCGTCTAGGAGGTCAATCCGAGAATGTGTCCTCGATATGGCGCTTTTGGGTATCGTGATGGAGAGGTCTTCTTCCCTCCCGATCGTGAAAGGGAAGTGGTTCAGAGGATGGCGCTGAACCGTTTTGTAATCATCCAAGAAACATTCGAGGTACCAGTAACTCATCCGAAATACTCCCGGAGCCATCGGACAAGAGATGCTCGTCCATGGCGTTCATCGGCATGATTCAATAATCGATTTTCTGGAATACGTCCTCCGGTTCAGCGCCGATTCAGAGACCGCGATCGTCTCGGTAAATCTACCTGGGCTTTCCGGAAGAATGTTGAATGCCCTCCATCTCAAGATATGGAAAATTCAAGAAACGAGGGTTCACCGGGTTGGCTGTGAAAAAGGGATTGAGTTGTAAAAAGCCGAGACCTAGAGATTTGCCCCTAGCGATTCCAGTGCATAAGTGTATCCAACAGGCGGTCGAGCGGGTTTTTGCGAGACCGTGAAAAAGGGAATTCTTTTGGAAGTTTTCGATGGATAAACGACCAATCTCATGCGAATACATAGACCACTTTTTCCCATCACGAGCCATTTCCGTGGAAAGAATTCAACATGAAATCGTTATCGCTCTACGAAAAAGGTCGCTCTGGACGGGGTGAAAAGAGCTACGATCCATAAAGCACCGCTAATTTATAGTTCGTATGTGCGGTAAAGACAAGCATAAATGAATGCAACTTGAAAACAATTTTTAAAAGGTCATGAAAGCCTTTGTATCCCCCTAGAAAAGTGTTGTTCTGTACGAGTGGAATGTGCCGATCTAATGATCCATTCAAAGGAAGCCGTTCTTTCCTTTGATCCTTGATTTTTCATTCCATTCCAATGGTTATAGCACCCATCAAAAGCCTTTTCAAAAGTGTGTAACAGCGCTGATGTGAGGAAGCACCCCCGTGCCCTTCCACCTGCACCGCGGCCTCGTACCGGGGGATGCTATTCCAAGTACGGTCCCACCCCTGACGGGGTGGTAAGGCTTTTAATCGAGGATTGAACGGTGGTGTTGGCTTTTACTCTCCGCCTTGCTGTCTGAATGACAGAGACCGAAGGGCAAGATCTTCTACTGGATCCATGGGACGGAAGGAAGCGGCTGGAGGTGCACCTTCCGGTAATGACCTTTCCCTGCAGCAAGCT
>JASFQI010000076.1:0-16750 GCA_050115555.1 Desulfobacteraceae bacterium | reverse complement strand
CCTCGATTCCTGTTTGTTCATGGATGAGGAGACCCAGGACGGCCGCCAGGGCCACGACGGTTCGAATCCAGAATTCCTTTGCGGACATCGGCTTTCCTTGCACCACGGCATTGCGGATGCATCCTCCCTCAGGGGCGCATCCGCTGCCCTTTCCCTCTATTCGCCGGTGCGCTCCCCCTCAGAGAAGAATACGCCGTTCGGGAAAAACCTCAACCGCCAGGCAGACGTTCATAGGGACGTGACCCTCAATGATCATTCGTTTTGGGCGTTTTTCGGGGGTTCGGGATCTGAAAAACGAGTGTGATGGTCTCATGGTTTCCATCCTTTCAAAATGCCTGATCGGTCGTTCTGAAAATGCTTTGTTCGCTCGTTCCTTATCCCGCTGAAGCGGGAACGCAGGGAGATTCACAATACCCTTGCGGAAGCAGTCACCTGGACAGCGCCACGGCCCACTTTCGCAGGATGGTCGGGTATTCCAGCACGCTGGAATCCACGTAGCCCGGAAGGGTGTACACGGCCATGTCCCGGACGGCCTTTACTTGGGCCAGGGCCGGGTTGGCAGCCCGATAGTCTGCAAGGGCCGTTTGAAGGGCCAGAGCGTCACCGGTGATGTTTTCCGGCTTGACCTCGGGCTTGTAGAGACAGTAGGGATCGCTTTTTTCCACAATGAGCCGCTGGACCCCGTACGTTCTGCATGCCCGGGGAACGGTCCCTTTTTTGAGTACGATGCATCGCGGGCATCCGAGTATCCGGCTGGCGGCCTTGAATTGTTTCGCCATGGGCCACAGGGACCCGCGAACCGACATGGCTACAGGAAGCACGCCGAGGTTGTAAGCGATATCCACCACCCGATCTCCTATGATGATGACATTGACTCTGTCGGGCGGCGGGGATTTCATTCCCGCTTGAACGCAGTCGTTTTGCGAGAACGTGATGAAGATGAGGAGAATGGCCGCCGCCTGCGCGGCGAGCTCTTTGGCGCTTTTTATTTTTGTCAAACGCATTCGCATGAGGCGAGTTCCTTTTCTGTATTCTCTGCGTTTAGAGCAATCCTGTGATCGTAGGCCATTTTTCGGTCCTGCTCGGACTACAGGAACGCGGCCGCTCTTCCTGAATCCTCTGTAAGACCTTATCTTCACGATCACCTTCTTCTTGCGGCTTCAAGGGGCTTCCTACTCTTGGAGAGCCTTGACGGCCGATTCGGCCCATTCCGCAATGTCCCCCGCTTCATCCGCCGGGTCCCCGTCTACCTTCAGCCCCTCGACCACCAAGGTGGCGCCCAGTTCGGTCATCTTTTCTTCGAGCACGTCCACAGATCCGCAGAAATGATCATAGGAGCTGTCGCCCGGAGCAAAGACCGCTACACGTCTGCCGCTCAGGTCCGTGCCGTCCAGATTCTCGTACAACTCCTGAAAATCCTCCTGCAGTTCAACGGCGTCGTCTCCATAGGCCGGGCAACCCAGCAGAACCAGGTCATGATCCGCTTTCAGGTCCTCCACACCGGCATTCAGCACATTTTTCATTTCCGTCTCAAGGCCCAAGCCACTCAGAGTTCCTTTGATCATTTCAGACATTTCTTCAGTGTTTCCTGTTGTCGAACCGTAAAGAATCAGTGCTTTTCCCATGGTTTTTCTCCTTTTTATGTCGAGTCTACTCAACGTTTTCACTAAGCCCCTTTTCTACGCTCATGCCTGGTGCATGTCGTCTTACAGCCCGGATGTTGCATAGTAAGGCGCCAGCTCATCGAAAGGTTCCTCTTCACTGAAGACCAAGTCGCCCCGTCGAGCATCCCCGGCGACCATCTCCGAGGTGAAGAGGGTGATTACGGCCTTATGGCTGCAAAGCAGGTAGAATTCGTGCTTGAAGAGCTTCACCCGGTACAGGGTCTTGGGTTTCGGGCGCCCATTGTAGGTGCCCGCGCACAGAAACACGGCCCGGCCGTCATGCTTGACCCGGTTCAGCGCCTGGGCGATCATGCGGCGAATGTCCCTGCTGCTGCGGCGCTTGCGGTTCACGGCAGGATCCGGAACCCGCTCCTTGTAGGAGTTGACCGTGTGGGTGCTGATCATCCAGTCGCTCTTAGTTCGCTTTCCGAATTTTGCCATCGTGTTCTCCTTCCTTGTCAGAATTGGCATCTTTCCGTGAAGGGGCGGATTCAAACGGATCCATGGATGAAGGGGTCCGGCGTTTTCATCCCCGTTGGATAAGGGAACGCAATGTATTTTATAGTCCCGAAAAATATTAGGGTCTCAATCAATCGTTAGGCATTCCTAAAATGCCAGAGTTTTTCATCTTGTCAATCTTTTTTTGAGAAATCAAAAAAAACCATGGAGATAGGGAATTGAGGTGTCGGCGGTAGAGTGTGCTAGAAGTGGCCACCTGCACATGGAACCCACGGCCGTGGGAAGGGGGGCGGGGACCCGGGGCGAGCCGGCCGTTGATAGCCTGTGTCAGGGGGGGATGAAAGGTTGCGTTATAGGGTTTGTCCTGCGTCCCGGCTGCCGGCAGGGTGAATGCTGGCGCTCAGCAGGTAGGACAGCCCCGCCGTGGTGGCGGCAAGCGCGGTCAAACGCAGCGCGTCGAGGCCCTCCAGCTCCAATAAACGGCCGATACCCCTCCATAGAAAGACATGCCCTGGTTGTTCGGGAAACGAATTCCCAAAGATTCAGGTACAAAAACACCAAATGACTAATCCTCCGGGCCATTTTCCAGGACCAGGATCTGTTCACCCTCATTCTGCCTCAGGAAAAGGCGGAGACCTTCCCGGCTGTTGATCACCAGGGGATTCCTCACCCCCGAGCGAAGGCTCTGGGCCTGGGCCACCCCCTCCAGAGTGAGGATGCGGCCGGGTCCGATTTTCCGCTTCTCTAGCATGCTGCGCGCGCCCTGACCGCCAAGGATTCGGGTCACCTCGAACGGTTCTCCGACCCGGGCGGAGACGAACTGAAGCTCCTGATCCTGCATTCTCCCCCACAGCTTTGCGGCCATCCCCTCGGTCAGCCGCACCCGGCCCCCTCCGGCAATGACCGTGATATATTCCATAGGCGGCAGCCGGCGCATGAAACGGACCCGGTCGTCGGGTTTCAGTCCCAGCGTCTCCAAGGCGGAAGCCAGCTCGGACCCCCCGGTCAGCCCCTCAATATGGCCGGTTTCGCCCGGCTGCATCTCCACCAGAGGAAGCTTGCGTTCGTCATCGAGATGAACCACGATCTTCATACCCATGCCTCCGCCAAGGACCACCTCCCCACTCGGCCCCCGGACCCGGACGGGCTGCACCAAAACCTCCTGATCCAGGCGGATGATCTCGCTTTCCTCGAAAAGACCCATACGCCGCAGACGCATGGCCAGTTCCGAATCGGTCATCTTTTTGATGATCAGAGGCCGGCCGAAGGCCGCATCGGTCAGGGGTTTGTACATGATGCCGTTTTCCTCGACCCGAAAGCGTTACGCCTCAAAAGACGAAGGCGTGCGCATCGATTTCCATCCACCAGGTAGGTATCAGAGATCATCGGATTCACTCAGTCCGGACAAGGCCGCGTAACTCAGAATGCCTAAGGTGTTGACATTGTGCAGGACAGCGGCCGCCACCGGAGCCAGGCCACCGGAGCTCGCCAGGAGCAGGAAAAGGGTATTGAGCCCGATAGAGGCCCAGAAGCAGTTCTTGAGGGTCTCTTGGGTCCGTCCCGCAATCCGCCGCGCCGTCACCAGGGCATTCAGATCGTCCCGAAGCAGCACCACCTGGGCCGCCTCCCGGGCCAGGTCCGCACCGCCGGGCATGCAAATCCCCACCTCGGCGGTGACCAGGGAAGGGGCATCGTTGACCCCGTCGCCGATATAAGCCACTCGGCGACCCTTTTCCTGGAAGGACTTGACAAGTTCGGCCTTGTCCTCGGGTCTCAGGTCCCAGTGGACCTCATCCAGGGTGTCAACTTCTTTGGCTGCGGCCCGGGCCGTATCCGAGTGATCCCCGGTCAGCATGACGAGATGGGGGATCCCGAGGCCTTTCAGGTCTTCCAGGACCCGGCCCGCTTCGGAGCGCAAGGTGTCTCTCAGGCCGACCACCCCTTCCAGGATCCCCTCACGGGCCACGTAGAGGAGGCTTTTCCCCTGCCTCCTGAGGGCCTGGGCCCGGCGGTCCACGGCCGAGCAGTCGATACCCTCGTCCTCGCCGATGAAGTGGTGGCTTCCCACCAGAACCCTCTCTCCGTTCACAAACGCCGAGACCCCGTGGGCCACGATGAAATCCACCTGCCCGGCCGAGGGCGTCTCCAGGCCCCGGGCATGGGCCTCCTTGACTACGGCTCTTGCAACGGGGTGCACGTAATGCTCTTCCGCCGCCGCCGTCAAGGCCAGCAGGCCCTCGGGCATCATGCCGGCAAGCGGAATGACATCCGTCACCTCCAGGATGCCGCGGGTCAGCGTGCCGGTCTTGTCGAACACCACGGTATCCACCCTTGCCAGGGCGTCCATGGCCTGGGCCCCCTTGAGGAGGACCCCTTCGTGGGCCGCACGGTACATGGCGGTCCTCACGGCCACAGGATTGGACAGCTTGATGGCGCAGGCATAGTCCACGGTGAGCACGGCGGCGGCGCGTCGAACATCGCGCGTCAATAAGAACAGCGCGAGCCCGAGGGCGAAGGTTGCGGGTACGAGCCGGTCGGCCAGTTCGCTGCTTTGGGTCTGGGATCTGGACTTGAACCGAAGGGAGTTTTCGAGGAATCGGCTGATGCGCGCCATACCGGTTTCACCGCCCACCTGCCGCGCCTCGATCTTGAGACGCCCTTCCTCGATCACCGATCCGGATCTGGCTTCTTCTTCGGGCTTGAGATGGACCGGGACCGATTCCCCGGTGATGGAGCTCTGGTTCACCAGGGCCTCGCCTTCCATCACCACACCGTCCACAGGGATCATCTCTCCGGCGCCGCAGATGACGTGATCTCCGATCACCAGATCATCCGGGCCTATCTGAGTTTCCCGCTCCTCCCGTTCCACCCAGACCGTCTCCACTTGGGGTCTCAGCAGGTTCTTGAGGAGGTCGGCGGCCTTGTCCTCAGAGAGCTGTTCCAGGTATTCCCCCACGGCCAGCAGGGCCGTGATGGAGTTGGCGGTGAAGAAGTCCCTGCGATACAGGGAGAACCCCACGGCCGCGGCATCCAGCACCTCGACCTTGACCCCACGGGTCAGGAGCATTTCCATGCCCTTGAGCAGAACGGGCAGGGAAAGGCCCCAGGCCAACAGGCTCTGAAGCGGCTTCGGGACCGCCGGAGTCAACAGAGCCAGGACGCTCTTGGCACCGGTTCCCACCGGATCCAGCGCGGATTCGCTACCCTTCAGGGGGCGATACGCCTCTGTGGGAAGGGCCTCGATGCATCGGAGGATCGCGTTTCGGGTCCGGTCTCCTGCGTCATAACGGACCGCCACACTGGCGGTCCGGAGGTTGAACCGGACCTGCGTCACACCGGGGATATTCCGTAACACGGCCTCCATGTAGACAGGATCAAAGGCCGAATCATAAAACCCCGGGTTTCGAATCCGGATCCGGTCCGGCAGTTCGTGCACAACACGTGGCTGAAGCCCGTTTTCCGGGATCTGGTGCACGGTCAGCCCTTATTTCCACGGGGTGCCGGCTGATAGAGGCGGTGATGCCAGATGGAAAAACCCACCAAGGACACACCGGACCAGATGTGTAGGGTCCTGGCCCCGCGGCCCTGCATCAGTCCGGTGACGATCAGGGCACCCAGGGACAGGGTCATGCCGGCCTTGGCCACGGACCTTTTTCTCTCCATCGCGCTTTGTTTGTTTTGCGCGATACGGACCGCCGCCTTGTTCACTTTTTGAGCAACACTCACATTCATTCCTTCTCCTGGCTCATCTCCGCCTTGATGTCCCGGAATTGCTCCTTCACTTCCTCCACGCCTCCCTGGGCAAGGGACCAGAGTTTTACGGCCCCTCGGGCCAGGGTTTTCTGCACCGTGGAATTGGTGAGCAGGAGGGTCACGCCGGCGCCGATGAGAAATCCCTTGAGGTAGCCGGAATCGGAGAACTGGAACCAGGTGCTGACGGTGCTTTGTGATACAGCGGGTGGTGTGGCCCCGTATGAGGCGTCATAGGAATAGACATAGGGGTCATGGAGCGGCTGCGCTGCTCCTGGAAGCCCGTACGCCTGGGACGGAATTCCGGTGCCGGTGCCTGCATGGGGCGCGGCCTGCTGCGGGATGACGGGACTCCCAGTATGATAAGAAGGCTGCATGGGTGTCTCCTTTCTTTATTTTGTGGTTTGTTCTTTTGATTTGCTCTTGGTCGTCTTTTTGGGCTTCGGTTTTTCACGCGCGGCCGCCGGGGCCTTTTCAGGTGTCGTTGCGATGTCCCAGAAGTACTTGGTCCCGGTGGCCAAGGACAGGATCCCGAGCAGGGACAACAGGCCGGTGGCGCCTACGGCACCCACCACGGCGGTGGCCGCTGCCGTAGCCAGGCCGGCTCCTGCCGCCTCCTTGATGGTGTTTCTGACCGCCTCTTCCCGGTTGATCTCCTCATCCTTGACCCGGCGGATATTTCTGGCCGCCGCAGCGCTGCCTCCAATGATCGCACCCAGTCCTCCCATGGCCAGGGTGGCCTGGGGGACGAAACGGGTCACCTTTGTCGTTGCGGGTTGCATTGCCGGATGATTGCTTTGTGGCATGTCTTCTCCTCCTTTAGAAAAACGCTGTGCGTTTTCATCGGCGTCCCATCCTGCAGGCAGAGTGGTTGCGTTATTCCGGCTGTGGGGCTTCCTTTTCCTTGCCGAAGATGCCCATGACTCCGGACAGACCGTTCGCGATACCGTTTTTCACGGTATCGTTGGAGAGGATCAGGACCGCGGCCATTCCCACCAGGGCCCCTTTCCAGAACCGGGTGTCCAGATTTTCCAGGAAGCTCATGACCCGGGATGCGTCAGCGTTTCCATTGGCGATGTCGTTGACCAGTTGCATGAGCTGCCCGTACTGATGGGCGTCATGCTTGAGATGTTCCGGCCCGTGATCTTGGCTGTGTGGGCTGACAGGGGGATTCTGATAGGGCGTATAGCCCGGTTGTTGAGGTTGCTGCCAGTTCATGGCGGTTGCCCCCGGACCGGCCGGGCCTGTGACCACATAGGCAGGCCCAGGACCCGAATAGGGCATGTTGGGTGCCCCCCAGGAGCCATAGGCGCCGTAAGGGTAGGGTCCACCACCCGGCATCTGCCCCGGTGGAACCGCGAATCCCGGGCCTGCGCCCATCGGATTCGGCCCCTGAAACGGAGGGGTCCACGGCCCGCCGGCCGGATACCCGCCCTGGGGATGGAAAGACGTATAGGGTCCTTCATGCCCCGCAGGTTGCGGAGCGGCGGGTTCTCCACCGCAGGAGCAGGGCTCTTCCTGGCCTCCATGTGGACCGCTGCCGGTCGCCATGGAAGGCGCTTCCGGTCCTGCTCCGGGCATCCCCGTCGCCTGGTCAGGCCCCTGTGTCCAGGCACCTTCCTGCCCGGATTCTCCAGGCATGCCTCCGTCCTTTCCCATGGCCTGCTCGCCTGGAACCGGTCCAGTCGGTGGTTGAACGGGGTTTCCCTGGAAACCCTCCGTTCCGGCCTGCATCCCTTGAGATGCGTTCGGGCTTTCTTGTGTCATTAAGTCCTCCTTCTGCTCATGTTAATTCAGCTGGGTCCATTCATGGATCGCCTGCTGAAGACGATCCGGATCATTGTGCGTAAAAAGCGCCTGGAGTCGATCCGGCGACAGGATCTCGGGATCGTATGTGATGATCACGGAACGGGCCCCGGGATTGACCCGGATTTTTTTGATACCGGGCAGCGTTTCCATGAGTTTTTTCAGGGTCTTCGGGTGGGTCAGCGTTGGGGCCAGGGGATGTTTCAGGATGGCGGAATCGAATTTTACCCGGATCCTTCCCCGCGTATGATGCACCACACGGAGATATCCTCTTGTTTTCCGTAAAGCGTCCAGGTCCATGGCCTCTTATTCTCGTTTTCCTGAGACAATGGGGGTCGGTTCAAAAAGCATCAAACGGCTCGAATTGGCGAGAATGCCGATCGTGTGGGTGATATGCACCAGGCCGGCCATCACCGGAGGCAGAAGACCCAATGCCCCCAGCACCACGCCTGCCATATTGGATCCCGTGGCGATCCAGAAGTTCTGGTGGACCACGTCCAGCGTCTTTCGGGACAGGTCCTTGACATAGACCACGCCGGCCAGGTCATCCCTGACCAGGGCGATGTCGGCCGCCTCGATGGCCACCTCAGTTCCTCCTGCGCCCATGGCCACGCCGACATCGGCCTCGGCCAAGGCTAGGGCATCATTGATGCCGTCGCCCACCATGAGGACGCGGTGGCCTTCGGCCCTCAGGCCGGCGACGATGGTCGACTTTTCCTCCGGTAGGACGGAGTAGCGGCATTCATCGAATTTCAACCGGCGGGCCATCTCCGTGGCCGTGTATTTGGAATCCCCGGTGATCATGGCCGTCTTCCGGATGCCGCGAGCCTTGAGGTGCTCGATCAGGGGCTCGAGACCCGGGCGCTCCTGATTGGCAAAGCCCATCACCCCCAGGAGTTCCATGTTTCGGGCGATGAAGACTTGGGTGAGCCCCTGGGTCTTGACTTTCTTGAGATGCCGGTTCACCTCGGTCAGGTCGATGCGGAACTGGGCCATGAGCTTGTGGCTGCCCACGAGGACCTCGTCCCCGTTGATGACGGACCGGACCCCCTTGCCGAGAATATATTCGCACACATCGTGCCGGATAGCGGGAATACTTCGTTTTTCCGCCTCTCTATGGATGGCGAGGGCAACCGGGTGGCGGTTGTGGATCTCGGTGGAGTAGGCGAGCTGCAGGAGCTCGTTTTCAACCAGGCCGTTGAGGCTGATCAACTGCCTCATTTCAGGCTGATTCGTGGTTAGGGTTCCCGTCTTATCGAAACATATGACGTCCACCTTATCGATCATTTCCAGGTACCGGCCTCCCTTGATCAAAATGTGGCGGCGGGATGCAGCACTCAGGGCCGCGCTGACGGCTGTGGAGGCGGCCAGGATCGTTGCGCAGGGGCAGGCCATGACCAGCATCACGGAAAAGGCCCGCCAGTAACTTCGGGTGATGATCAGGGTCGTGAGGGTTGCGGCAAAACCTGCGTTGATCAGTTTTTTGGCCAGTTGGTCGGCCACGCCCTCCACCGGAGCCCGGTTTTCCAGGGAATCCTCCACCATGCGCAGAATGCGGGCTAGGTAGGTCCGGTCTCCCACGTGATGGGCCTTGACGAAGATCACGCCCTGCCGGACAAAGGTGCCGGCATAGACCTTGTGCCCCTTGCGTCTTGCCACCAATTCGCTCCGGCCGGTGATGGAGGCCTCATCCACAAGGGCTTCCCCCTTCGTAATTCTGCCGTCCACGGCGATCTTCTCGCCCGTATGGAGCACCACGGTGTCCCCCGGAGAGACTTGGTCGACCGGGATGCTGACTTCGACCCCGTCGGCCAGGATGAAGGTCTCCTTTTCGGTCACCTCTAGAATGTCCCGAATGGCCCTGCGGGACCGCTCCGTGATCCAGGCCTGAAGCAGGGTGCCGGCGCTGGTGATCCACAGGATTTCCATGGCGGCCAGGGCCTCTCCCGCAGCCACGGCAGCCAGGATGCTCCCTCCTAGAAAACTCTCCAGGCTGACCCGGCCCTCCCGGATGCTCTGGATGCCTTTTTTCACCAGGGGAAAGGCGGCCACGGACGTGGCCAGTCCCAGTGGGCTCAGCAGATTCGCGGCCACGGGGATTTTCCGGACCACCTTCCGGATCAGGACCGTTCCGGCCAGGAGCGTCATCCCGATGAAACGCCAGAAGGCCGATGCGACCTCCCTCGGTTCTGATTTGACAATGGAAAGGGATTCCTTTCTTAAAGGGATTCCGGCCCAGTCATTCAAAAAGGCCTTCAGGCGCTCCAAGAGCGTGTTGCGGGTGACGCGAACTGATTCATAGCGGATCACGACGCTGGCGCACTCGGGGTTGACACGCACCCAGAGCACATGAGGGGAGGCTTCCATGGCCTGCCTCAGTGCCTCCGAAAGCCTCTCATTGAAGCGAAGAGGAGGGATCTTGCATCGAATTCTGCCCGGAATAGCACTTCGCACCATGACGCTTGTCGAGCTTTTCATGCGTGATCAGGTCTCCCACGCCTTGCAAGGGGCCGTCGGTAGGTCCATTTCGTCCCCTCGGGCGATCTCTTCCCCTGACCTTTCCTTTCCCTCGTGACAGGCCGCGGCCGGGCATGCGCTGCACCCGCCGCAGCAGGGGGTTTGGCTTTGCGTAGATCGCCACAGGTATCGCGCGAGGAATCCTGCGGCCAGGGCCACAATCAGAACAAGGATCAGCGTCTCCATGGTTCTTCCTCTTCTCCTGTCAGGCCGGTGTTTCGATCCCGTTTACGGCGATCAGGCCGTGTAGCAGAGGACATTGCCCAGGAGGCCGATGACCTTTGCGGTGGGCCCCGAAAAGCGGAGCCCCTCCCGAAAAACCGCCCGCAGGGTTCAAGGGAGGATTGGAATGGAACCTGCGGGCGGCTTCGGGCGGGAGGGGTGCAAAGGTCCCTACTTCATGTCCACGGCCTGCACCCAGATGACCGCGTCCTGGGACAACTCCTTCCCCTGGTGTTCCTTGGCAGGACCCGCACCCAAGGCGCAGAAGCCCCACCACCCGGCCCTGGGAATGCCGAAGGAGAACTCACCGTTCACGTTGGCCTTGATGGTCATGGTGACAAAGGCGTCCTGGGGGGCCTCCACCATGCCTTCCTTGGAAAAGGCGTTTTTGTCCATGAGAGGAGGGTGGTTGAGGTACTCCACCTCGATCTCCGCGTAGGGAACGGGCTTGCCGTCGCCTTTGACGATGCCCCGAAAGACGTTGCCCGTCCACAGGGCATAGGGTTTGTCCAGGGGGACGATCTCGGCTGGAAGGCCGACCTCCGCGTCCCAGTCCGTGGGGAACCCGGCCGTGTTGATCACCGCCTTGGTGATCTGCTGGATGTAGCAGTCCTCCTCCTCCTCATAGTAGGGTGCAGGCACCAGGCAGAAAACGTTGTCGCCCATGCCGCGCAGCTTGTAAGAGGTCTCATAGGCCTTGCCGCTGTTGGTCAGGCTGGTCCAGGTTACGGGTTTCAGGGTGTCGATCAGGTCGGTTTTCTTTCCCTTGCGGACCACGAAGAACTGCTCGGGCTTTCCCATGTCCATGGTGTGGCCGGCCTCGAACGGGTGGGTGAAAACCAGTTTCAGGTCGATGGCCGCCGCCCGCTCAAGGGCTGCTTCGGGGGTGTAGATCATCTGAAAGTGCGCCATGGCGGGAGCTGCAGCGCAGAGAACCAGCAGTGCGGAAACGATTATCAGTGCATGCTTCATCGGGCTATTCCTCCTTTAAAAGATTTCCTTTCCGTCCACTTCCACGAGATGCCCTTCACCGGCATCGAACTCCACCGTGTACTCCCCGGACGGCTTGTCAAAGGTGAACTCGCTGTACTCATCCATGGTTCCCTCGATCACGACCTTGCCTCCGTTGTCCTTCACCCGCATCTGCACGCCGGCGGCCGAGGAGCCGTCCGAGAAGCCGCCTTCGCAGGTGATGGTACCGTCCCCGTTGTCGTAGCAGGAACAGAGCGGGGTGTGGGCCAGCGCCTGACCGCAGAGAAAGAGGCTCAGTGCCAGCAGGATGGCGGGTCCCAAGATTCGTCGTTTGAACATGATGTCTATCTCCTTTCTACTTAGTGTACTCATTTTGATTTTTCACAAATCCCATAAAGACAGTCAGGGCGAGGGCCAGGCCGTAAAACCCCACCATGGCTTGAAGCCCGGACAACCCCAGGGCGCTTCCACCGGAAAAGACCAGAACGGCCACCAACAGTCCCAGGACCATGGGGTAGACCATAGAGAAGAGCATCCATTTGATAGAGCCGGACTGGACTTTTACGGCCATGGTGGTCGCCAGGCACGGGGGATAGAGCACCATGAAAAGCATCAGGGCCAGGGCGTGGAGGGGCGTAAAATCCTCTTCCTCCCGGGCCATGCGGGTTTCCAGCGTCTCTTTCCCCTCTTCCCGCTGGTACAGGGCGCCCAGGGTGGCCACGCTGCTCTCCTTGGCTGCAAAGGCGCTCAGGAGAGCTACGTTGACCCGCCAGTTGAACCCGGCCGCCTGAGTAGCGGGCTCCAGCCAGCGGCCGAGCTTCCCCAGAAAGCTGCTGTTGATGCGCTCCTTTCTCATGTCTCTCAGGAGCCCTTTCCGCGCCCTGGAGAGGTTCTTGAAGGCCCGGTTCACCTTCTTGGCCTCCCGGTCCCTCCCCGGACTGACGATGGCGAAGAGGTCCTCGTCCCGGGACTGGAACCGCTCATTCACGGCCGCCATGGCCTCCTTGTCTTTGATGCTCATACGGGCGTCGTTGTAGTCGCCCCAGTAGGTGACCAGGGCCATGAGCCGATTTTGGTCTCGAAGCGGTTCCGCATAGGGCGTGCCCTGGATTTTTTTATAAAAGGCGGACAAGGCCTTTTCCTTTTGGCTCTCAAAGTGGGCCGCCCTTTCCTCACTGAGCCCCGGGAACTGCAAGAGCACGAAGATGATCACGGCTATGGCCGCCACGATGGTGGTGATCTTCTTGATGAACAGCCAGACCCGCTCCACGGCGCGCTTCAGCACCCCCCGAACGGTCGGGATGTGGTAGGGCGGCATCTCCATCACAAAAGGAGCGGTCTCCTTTTTTCGGAGCACGGTCAGGGTCAGGACCTTGGACACGGGAAGGACCATCAGGAGGCTGATCGTGGAGATAAAGAACATGGCCAGGCCCTTGTGATCCGCGAAGTAGATGTTGATCATCAACACGTACAGCGGCACCTTGGCCAGGCAGTTGAGCATGGGAATGATCAGGATGGTCGCCAGTCGCGAACGCTCATCCGGGATGCCCTTGCAGGACATGACGCCCGGTACGGCACAGCCGCCCACGTAAATCCCGCCCAGGACCATGGGCAGGGTCGACTGCCCGTGCAGGCCGAATCGGCTGAAGAGCCGATCCATGATAAAGGCCATGCGGGGCATGTAGCCGCTGTCCTCCAAAATGGCGATCAGCCCGAACAGGATGAAGAAGATGGGAATGTAGTTGAGGAGCGCGTTGATGCTGTCCACGAACCAGAGCGCGAAGGACCGGATCAGAGGAATCTCGATGAAACCCGGGGCCGGGGTCACGGCCTCGGTCAGGCTTCGCAGCTTGGCGAGCACAGGCCAGGTGTAATTCGTCACGTTGTAGCCCTGGACGATGGAAAGGTAGTAGAGCGCCCAGATCACGCCTACCAGGATGGCCGGTCCGGCGATCTTGTGGCAGACCAGCCGGTCGATTTTGTCGGAAAGGGGGACGTCCCTGTCCGCCCGGCTCTCGACACAGGCCCGGACGATCTCGTCTGCCGCGCCATAGCGGCGCTGGGCGATGTGCATCTCCGGGGATACTTCCGTCTGCCTCTCAAATGCCTCTCTTTGAGCTGCCACGAACTCGAGAAGGGGTTCCTCGGCCGGATGACGCTTTCGGATCACCTCCTCGACCCCCTGATCCCCTTCCATCAGCTTGATGGCGAGCCAGCGGGGCGGATAGCTCTCGCAAAGGTCAGGTGCGATCGAAAGCTTGCTCTCGATCTCCCGAAAAAAGGGTTCCATCTTCCCATAGTCGATATGGGCGGCCCGGACCGTTTTTCCCGATTTGGCCACATCGGCAAGGGCCTCGATGAGGTCCTTTTTCCCTTTTCCGCGCTTGATGATCGTGGGCACTACAGGAACGCCGAGACGTTTACTCAACTTTTGTGGATCGATACGGATGTCCCGGTTCTCGGCCACGTCCATCATGTTGAGATCCAGGACGAGCGGCGTCTCCATCTCGGACAGCTGAAAGGTCAGGTAAAGACTCCGCTTCAGGTTGGAGGCGTCCAGGACGTTGATCACCACGGACGGCCCTTCATGAAGAATGAAGTCCCGGGAGACCCGTTCCTCCGGGGAATAGGAGGTGAGGCTGTACGTGCCCGGCAGGTCTACGACCTCGTAGGCCTTGCCGTTGTGCTTGAAGATGCCGGTCATCCTGTCCACGGTCACGCCCGGATAGTTGGCCACGTGCTGGCTTGCGCCGGTGAGGGCGTTGAACACGGTGGACTTTCCGCTGTTGGGCTGTCCGGCAAGTGCGATGAGCTCGCGGTTCGATTTCATGAAACATCCACCTCGATGTACCGGGCCTCGCTGTGGCGCAGGCTGACGAAACAACCGTCCAGCTCCACCTCCATGGGGTCCTCTAGGGGAGCGTTACGCACGACCTTGAGCGTCAGGCCCGGGTACACGCCCATGTCCAGAAGCCTCTGCCCCAGCTTGTCTCTGGTCGAGAGTTGCTTGACCCTGCCTTTACTGCCGGGCTTCAATTGATCCAGTGTCATGGCTTGTTCCTCCTTCGTTCGCAGGTCGTCTGACGGGCACAGACTGAGATAGGAATGGCGGTGAAGAGAGGCCCGGAAACCGCTTTTGTGGAGGCAGAGCATCTTCACGGCGCCGCCTTCGTTTGCATCAAAACTCGATAGCGAACTGGGTAGTGATAAGGTCCCTTTCATCGTCGTTCTCAAACGTTCCGTGAAGGTATTCCAGGGAAAGGGTCGTGTACTTGAACACCTCATAGCTCACTACCCCGCCGAACTGAGTCTCCGGCAGGAAGTCGTTCATGTCGTCGCTGCCCTCGTATCTCACACCGAGCTCGAGCTTCTCCATGGGTGCGAAGGCCAGCTCAAGGTTCCATGCGCGAGGTTCGGCCCTGCGTCCGTTGTCAAACGTCAGCTCCCCCGCCTCAAAGGAATCCAGTGCGGCGATGTACTCGGCCTCGAAGAAGACCCGCTCCATGTAGGAAGCGCTGAGAAAGGCGCCGAGGCCGCCTACATCGTCCCGGAGCACCCCCGGGGTCTCGCCTTCCAGCCCGTCACTTTCTGCAATGTTCGAAATGTAGGAAACACCGGCCCGCAGCCCGAGATCCGGAACCAGGCCTTCAGGAAGGGTGAGAACCGCGCTTCCCACAAAGCCGTCGATGTGGTCATCCTGATCGTTGATCTCATTCACGTCCCCGTTGTAAACGGCAGCGCTCAGATCCATCCAGTCGTTGGCAAAGCCTACCTGGACGGCATGTTCGTTGGTCTCGCCGATCTCCAGCGTCAAGGGATCGCTCACAAAGTGGCTCTCGAATGAGCCGAAGGGGACGTACAACTTGCCCGCATTGAGGTAAAGGGGCACCACGTCTTTACCGTCAATGGTAATGAACCCTTCGTCCACATCTACGCCGCCGGCACCGTCTTCCCACAAAAAGAGGACATGGCCCTGGACGTGCTCTGCGATATCCGCATCCACTCCCAGTTCCACTGTAGCCAGACTGATGTCGCTCGCATCCGTGTCCTCCACATTGGGATCCGCAAAATCCATGTCCTCGTAAGCCGCTTCCACCTCCACAGCACCGCTCAGGTGGATTCGATCGGCCCATTCGCCGAGGGCATGGAGCGTTTCCTCCTCTTCCATTTTTTCCTCGATTCGGCTCACACGCTCCCCGAGACCCTGATCGGTGCCGCCGCTTTTTTCTGCGACCTGTTGACGAAGGGCCTTCACCTCCCGGTTTTTCTGTTGCAACGAGGCTTCGAGTGTTTCAACGCGGGCCTTCATGGCCCGGATTTCCTGCATCAATTCGTAGTTGGACATCTCCTGCGCAAGGGCCGAGCCGGGAAGCAGGAAGCCTGCAATGGTCAGATACAGGAAGGGCTGAAAGAGTTTTTTCATGTTTTTCTCCCAGGTTTCTGCACCGGCGGATTGGAGCCGGCGGAATAGATTAGAAAATGTTCATGTTTTAAGGAACCACTAAATTTAAAAGGAAGACCGAATATACTTGCCAAAATTTTTTTGTCAATTCTTTTTTTTCACAAGCCGGAGCATCGGCGAACGCACCTCGCTTTGCGTGCATTCCCTGCATGGTCCCTTGCATTGGCGCGCCCTCTCCGCATTTACGATCAAAACCCGGCTCCCTTCCGGGGCGAGCTTGAACCCTTTCTCGCCTTTAAAGTAGATTCGATCCGCGGGGAGCTGTTTCCGGTTGAGTCTTCCTTGAAACGTCTGGCAACCGAAGGGATGGATCTCGTCGAGGTCACGGGTTTCGATGAACACCCTTCCCGTGCCTTCATAGTGGTTGTGGAGGAAGCGCAGTAAAGCGCATGCGGAGCTTCCGTTCAACGGCCCTTTGGGTCGAATGTGAAGATTGCCGTTGCTCTCTTTGAACTTGATCCAAAATTGATTGTTCATGTTTTTTCCTCACTGGGAGTTCAGGTTTCGTGGCTCGGGTCATCCTGAAACGAGAATTTTTACGAATAGGATCGCCATGGCGGCGACACTTCCGATATACGCGAGCCATTCGAGTGCGCTCGGGTGATCAATGTTGTATGTCATGCTCTCCTCCGTTTTGAGCCAATGCCTTGGATACGGCGTTCAGGCTCGAGCTGAAAAGAAAATGGACCGGCTTGTTGTGCTTTTTCCCCATGTTCTTTACGAACGAACAGGCCGCATGGCTGTTGCAGTTCACAGGGCAGAGCACGATATCTGCACGTTTGAATCGGTCCTCCAGGTTTTTCACGCCCCGGTTCATATAGCCGTCGTGGTACTCGAATATGCCCCCGCTGGTCTCGATGAACTGACGATAAAGCTCCTCCATGCGAGTCAGTCCACC
>JASFQI010000075.1:0-16798 GCA_050115555.1 Desulfobacteraceae bacterium | reverse complement strand
GCTCTCTGATCGGTCCACCGCCACCGCGTCCCTTTCCCCCGGCCGCGGGGTAGACCTACGACCCGGAACGCACACATGCACTTGAAACGCTGGCTCACCGGCATTGTCGCACTGCCCTTCCTGATCTACCTGATCGGTTTCGCCCCGAGGGTACTCTTTCACCTGTTTCTGGCCGGGGCAGCGCTGGCGGGGCTCTATGAGTTCCTCCGCATGGTTGTCCCGGCCCTGCCGGGAACGCTGAAGGTTGTGGCCGCCGGCCTGGCCCTGTTGCTGTTCTGGACCATCGAACGTGGACCCTTCTTTCTCTTTCCGGCGGTCCTGAGCCTGACCGTGATTGCGCCCCTCGTCTTCCACCTGTTCTCAGACCCTCAACACCGCGCGGACGCGCTGGATCATGCAGGCAGAATCCTTCTGGGCCTCGTGTACGTGGTGCTGCCGCTCGCCATGCTGGTCTTGATGGATCACCACCCGGCGGGCAACGTGTGGATCTTTTTTCTCCTGGCCGTGGTCTTTGCGTCGGACACGGGTGCCTTTTACTTCGGGCGGTTCTTTGGACGCACCCGGCTCCACCCGTCGGTGAGCCCGGGCAAAACCTGGGAAGGGGCCGTGGGCGGGCTCATGTGCAGCCTCGTGCCAGTCTACTTTTTTCAGCACTTTTTCCACGTGGGAAATGTGTCCGTCTTCTTCCTGGCCCTGGGGCTCTCCGCGATCGGCCAGATCGGGGACCTGGCCGAGTCCATGATGAAGCGTTCCTTCGGGGTCAAGGATTCTGGAAACCTTCTGCCGGGGCACGGCGGGATCCTGGACCGCATCGACGGGGTGCTCTTTGCCACCCCCCTGCTCTACGCCTATCTGACCTGGGTGGCGCGGTAGGAAGGACATGTGAAGGTGAAGGTGGTGGTGAAAGGACAAGTCCCTGCTTTGCAGGCCTGGAGGAAAACGCGTTCCTTCCTTGGGTCGAGGGGCGTGGGGATCTCTCGTGGAGAAGCGATCCTGGAGACCGGACATCGACGCGATGCGCAGGGATTCAGTCGGTGGTTCCTGTCTATCGCGGGAAAAGTCGAAGCCTGTAGGGTGCAACTCCGCGAAGCGGGACAGGGTGCCCGGACGCCTGCGGTTCCCGCTCAGGGCGGCCCCATGGGAGCGCATCCGCGCCCTGGATCGCGCCGGAAGGAGAGCATCCCCAGGGCCCGAGACCCGAGAAATCGTGTGGAGGTGGAGGTGATGGGATAAGGTTTCCGGGCTTCGGGATGGGCAGGGGAATCGTTCCTGAGCTCCCGGGCCGGTCTTCGCAACGGGCTTCTCCGCGGGGGAGTCCGCCCCCTCCCTGTTCCATCCCCGCCGGGCACCGGGTTCACCCGACAGATGCCCGCAGAATTCGAAGCCCTTTCCCCTTTGGACTCGCAGCGGTTCGGCGGGGACTGGCCAGGGGTCCCCCACGGAGAAGCCCGTTGCGAAGACGAGGCCCTCACGCAATGTCACGATCTCCCCTGCCCATCCCTTCGCCCGGAGTCTGCAAAAAACCCCGGGTTGAGCCAGCACGTCGTGTTATTTTGCTGAAAGGCGCTCCAGCGCTTTCAAGGAAGCAGGCAGAAGAAAAAACGTTGCCCTTTCACGTACAATACTCTGGAGATCCGGCCTGTACCGGCACTGGTTGCGAAGGAGGCCGGGGTTTTCTGGAGCGGACATCAGCGGGAGGCCTTCGTCATTCCGAGGGGTTACGTCTGGGGGAAACCGCGGCCATCCCACGCCTAATATCCACTTTGAGGGGATGAAAAAGAGGACCTGGCAAAAGCAATCCCTGCGTGGCAGTCGTTCGGGGCGGGGGTGGAACGCGGAGGGGGCGGGAATCCCTCGGGCGTAACCGCCCGGAATGACCAGGCCGAAAGCGCAGGGAGCGGAAGAAATCCCCAGCCTCCGGAGCCGAAATCACTTGCGGAAGCGAAACCGAAAACGGAAGTGATGATTTTGGTGCTGGTGTTGAGGCCAATCTTGGTTTAGGTGTAGGTGTAAATGTAGGTGTAAGTGAAGGCGTAGGTGAAAGAGATGGAAGCGCAGGAAGTGAATGTGGAAAACGATCGGCGGTGCAAAGGAGGCCGTTGAGCATGCCAAGGAACTCGTACGACAAGGAGCGCATTCTGGTGACCGGCGGCGCCGGTTTTCTGGGCTCGCACCTGTGCGAGCGCCTGCTGGAAAACGGCGCCTACGTGATCTGTCTGGACAACTACTTCACGGGCAGGAAGCGAAACGTGTTCCACCTCATGGACGACAAGCGCTTCGAGCTGATTCGCCACGACCTGGTCAACCCCATCTTTCTCGAGGTGGACCAAATTTACAACCTGGCCTGTCCCGCCTCTCCCATCCACTACCAGTACAACCCGGTCAAGACCACCAAGACCAGCGTCATGGGGGCCATCCACATGCTGGGCCTGGCCAAGCGGGTCAAGGCCCGAATCCTTCAGGCGTCCACGAGCGAGGTTTACGGCGACCCGGATGTTCACCCTCAGCCGGAATCCTACTGGGGCCACGTGAACCCCATCGGGCTTCGGGCCTGTTATGACGAGGGAAAGCGCTGCGCAGAGACCCTGTTCTTCGACTACCACCGTCAAAACCACGTGAACATACGAGTGGTCCGCATCTTCAATACCTATGGCCCACGCATGCACCCGGCCGACGGGCGCGTGGTCAGCAGCTTCATTTTGCAGGCCCTGCGGAACGAACCCATCACGATTTACGGGGACGGCACCCAGACGAGATCGTTCTGCTACGTGGACGACATGGTCGAAGGGCTGATCCACATGATGGATGCCCCGGACGACTTTACCGGCCCGGTGAATCTCGGCAACCCGGAGGAGTGCGAGATTCGCATCCTGGCGGAGACCATTGTTCGGTTGGCGAACTCCCGCTCCAGGGTGGAGCACCATCCCCTGCCTCACGACGATCCCCAACGGCGGAGGCCGGACATCCGCATGGCCCGGGAGAGGCTCGAATGGTCTCCGGTTGTCGGTCTCGAGGAGGGACTGGAAAAAACCATCGGCTACTTCCGGAAGCTCATGGCGGAGGGCTGATCCGCAGGGGCAAAGAACTGCAGCGGATGAGGAGAGAAAGAACGTACACGCGCAACGGTCGTGGACAAGGATGATGGAAACGGGCGAGTCTTCCATGAAAACCATTGCCCTGCTTGGTTCCACAGGGTCCATCGGACGCAATGCGCTCGATGTCATTGCGTCGAACCCGCAGCAATACAGGGTAGAGGCCCTCGTGGCCGGGCAAAACATCTCTCTGCTCGCCGAGCAGGTGAAGCGGTTTCAGCCGCGCCTGGTTGCGGTCATGAACGCCGAACCCGCGCGGGAGTTGCGGGAGAGCCTGGGACCGGAGACACCGACGGAGGTGCTCTGGGGTCGGGACGGATGCATTCGTGCGGCGACCCTGGAGGGCGTGAACACGGTGATCTCCGCCATTACAGGAGCGGCCGGCCTCGAACCCACTTATGCCGCGGTCCAGTCGGGTAAAAACGTGGCCCTGGCCAACAAGGAAACCCTGGTCATGGCCGGGGATCTGGTCATGCGCAAGGCCGCAGAAAACGGCGTGCACATCCTGCCCATTGACAGCGAGCACAGCGCCGTGCTGCAAAGCCTCCAGGGACACCGGCGGGAAGACCTGAAGCGCATCATTCTCACCGCCTCGGGCGGGCCCTTTCGGGATCTTTCCCTGGAGGAGATGGCCTCCGTGACCCCGGAGCAGGCCCTGAACCATCCCAACTGGGATATGGGTCCCAAGGTCACCGTGGACTCGGCCACGCTCATGAACAAGGGGCTGGAGGTCATCGAGGCCCGCTGGCTCTTCGGCCTGGACATATCCCGGATCAGCGTGCTCATTCATCCCCAGAGCATTATCCATTCCATGGCGGAGTACAGGGACGGATCCGTCATCGCCCAGCTCGGCGTGCCTCACATGATCACACCCATTAGCTATGCGCTTTCCTACCCCAGGCACCTGGAGACCTCGATCGCCCCGCTCGACTTCCACGAGATTCCGGCCCTCACGTTTGAAAAGCCGGACCTGGAGCGATTCCGTTGCCTCGGATTGGCCCTGCATGCGACGGAGACCGGGGCCAGCATCCCCGCCGTGCTGAACGCCGCCAACGAAATCGCTGTGGAAGCCTTTCTCGATGGGGAGCTGTCTTACCTGGGCATTGCGAAGCTCGTAGAACGGGTCATGGAGATGCACGTCACGCATGCGATCGAAACCATTGAGAACGTCATGGAAGCGGACGAATGGGCCCGCCGGACGGCCCGAGACGTGATTGGGAGACAGGACATGGAGGCGGGGTAAAAAAACCGGCCGTCCTCCTTCCGGCCGCGCCTCGGGCAAGCGCAAGGGCGCTCCCGGGGTGAAAATATCGGCGGTCCAGCAAAAACCTGCTAGACCGCCATTGGCTGCGTTGATAAGTCTTGGAATCGCTAGGGGCAAATCTCCTGCTCACTGCTTTTTGCGACTCCATCCATATTCCGTACCTTACTTGAATCTTCCCGCAGCAAGTTGCGGTGGGCCCCAAATGAACAGGTGATTATGGACATCCTCATCTACTATCTGCTCCCCTTTGCCGTGGTGCTCGGGGTGCTCATCTTTTGTCATGAACTGGGCCATTTCCTGGTGGCCAAGGCCTTTGACGTCAAGGTCCTGCGGTTCTCTCTGGGGTTCGGCAAGAAACTCGTCGGACGGCAAATCGGGGAGACCGAGTACCTGATTTCAGCTGTGCCACTGGGTGGCTACGTCAAAATGCTGGGTGAAAATGAGTCTGAGGAGCAAGAAAAACCTCTTGCCCCGGCGGATCTGAAACGCGCCTTCAACGTGCAACACCCCTGGAAGCGCATCGCGATCGTGGCGGCCGGCCCTGTGTTCAACTTCTTCCTGGCCTTTCTCCTCTTCGGCGGTATGTATGCGATCTCAGGTACCCAGGTCCTGACGACCGAGGTAGGGCAAGTCACGGAAGACTCCCCGGCGGACCGCGCCGGGGTGAAAAAGGGGGACGTGGTCGTGGCCGTGGAAGGGACACCAGTGGATTCCTGGGAGGAGCTCAAGGAGACGGTCCGGGAACGTGCAGGAGATCCCCTGGTCTTCCGCCTGGTGCGGGACGGAGAAACCCTGGAGCTCACTGTGACCCCGGAACTCTCCGTGGTCAAGAATCTGTTCGGAGAAGAGGTTCGAACGGCCCTGATCGGCATTGTGGCCTCCGGGACCTATCGAAGTGTGGAGATGGGACCGGTCACGGCCATGCGGGAGGCCGCGGTTCGGACCTGGGAGATCACCGAGCTTACCCTGCTCACGATCGTCAAGCTCTTTCAACGGGTCGTGCCCATAGAAACGGTGGGAGGCCCGATCATGATCGGCCAAATGACCGGACAGCTCGCCCGGGAAAGCTTTACCTACCTGATCCCCTTCATGGCGGTCATCAGCGTCAACCTGGGCGTGTTGAACCTTTTACCCGTGCCCATCCTGGACGGGGGCGTCATCCTGTTTCTTCTCGTGGAGCTGGTGATCGGCAAACCTCTCAGCTTACGGAAACGCGAAATCGCCCAGAAGGTGGGGCTCTTCATTCTGATCAGCCTTATGGCCGTTGTGTTTTACAACGACATCGCGCGGCTGATCCGACAGTTCTTGGAGTGAGAGAAAATCGTCCTCTCGCCAAGACGCAAAGACGCCAAGAAAAACAATCATGTATCTCGCCTTCAGCACCTCCACCCTACAGTTCGGAGCCGCCGCCCTGCTCGAGGACGGCGTGGTGTCGGCCGAATATGCCGGTGGGCTTGGCCGGAAAAACTTCCAGGGGTTTATGCCGGTCGTGGATTTCCTGCTGGAATCCACAGGAAACGTTCCCTCGGACATCGAGGGCATCATCGTATCCACGGGTCCGGGGAGCTTCACCGGGTTGCGCGTCGGCCTTGCCACAGCCAAGGGCATGGCGCAGGCGCTCGATGTCCCGGTTGTCGGTGTCTCCAGCCTGGCGGCCCTGGCCCGCCGCATTCCTTTCTCCGACCTCCCTGTGCGCCCCCTGCTCGACTCAAGGAAAGGCGAGACCTTTTCCGCACTCTTTCAATGTGAACCCTCGGGACGCATGATCCGACTGGAAAAGGATATCTGCATTCGTGAAGACCGCCTTTTCGAAGCCACCCGGGCCCCCACCCTGTTCATCGGCAACGATTACCATCGGCAGGGCGCCTTGATTCGTTCCTGCCCGGGGGATCTCGCACGTCTCGCCCCTCCATCGTTCTGGCACCCTTCGGCCTCCTCTGTCGGAGCCCTCGGCCTGGAGCGACTGAGGAACCGGGATGCGGACGACCTTCGGGACCTGGTTCCCGTGTACTTCCGTCCTCCGGACATCCGGCCGGGCCCCTTTCAGAAATCCCCTGCCCCGAACGATCCGAGGCTCCAGGAAAGCAAGGAACAAGGTGAAAGGTGAAAGGTCGAAGGGGGAAGGGGATAAGGTCAAAGGGAGGGCCCTTTGGGCCCGAGCTGTTGAAGGAGCCAAGTGAAAAGGAAAATCGCAATTTGGTATCGGCTGGTGTTCTGAATCACGCCTTTTCCAGCGATCCTTTGTCTTTTTACCTTTTACCTTTTACCTTTTACCTTTTACCTTTAACCTTTAACCCGGCACCCGGCACGGCTGACGAACAGCCATGGGCGGGAGCGAATAGCGCACAAGGCCGTTGACAAATGAGGCGTGAAAACGATAGGGTTCCTTCGCGCTTGCGGGCAGCCATGTCCAGGCCTGAGGAAACAGAGAACGCATGACATCTCCAAGAAATCAAAAAACACGAGTGGAAAACACGTTTCCCCTGGCTCGGGAGGGCCTCCCCTTTATCGGCATCGGTACCGCGCTCACCCTCCTGGCGGCCCTTCTCGGGTTTCTGCTGCCTACCATGATTCTGGCCCTGCTCACCCTTTTCACGGCCTGGTTCTTCCGCGACCCGGAACGCACCCCGGACGGCCCGCAAAACGCCGTGTACTCCCCTGCCGACGGCAAGGTGATTAAGACCGTTACCCTGGACATGGCCGACAACCCGCTCGGGAGCCCCTGCGTGCTGGTGTGTATTTTCATGTCCCTCTTCAATGTACACGTGAATCGCATGATCACGAACGGTGTGGTTTCCTCGATCCGCTACCATGCCGGCCGTTTTTTTTCCGCCAACCTGGATAAGGCCTCGGAGCAGAATGAACGCAACCGGGTGACCCTTGAAACCGAGGACGGGAAACGCCTGGCCGTTGTCCAGGTCGCCGGCCTTGTGGCCCGGCGCATCGCCTGTTGGGTGGAGCCCGGAGACCGGGTACGCGCGGGCCAGCGTTTTGGACTCATCCGCTTCGGCTCCCGTCTGGATGTCTATCTCCCGGAACATACACAGGTTGCCGTTCAACCCGGCCAGGGCGTCAAGGCCGGCCAAAGCGTCATCGCTTACCTTCACTGACGGCTCCCGGCGAAAGGGGCAACGGGTGACGCACAGCAGATCTTTCCCGGAAAGGCCTAGGTGAGAATCACGGGCGGTCAAATGAGGGGGCGCCGGCTCGTCCCCATGAAAGGTCTTGAAATCCGCCCGACCTCGGATCGGGTACGGGAAGCTGTGTTCGATAAAATCGGGCAGGATCTCAAGGAGTTACAAGTACTGGACCTCTTTGCGGGATCCGGGGCCCTGGGGATCGAAGCCCTGAGCCGCGGCGCAGAACATGCCGTCTTCGTGGACCGGGCGGCTCAGGCCTTGCGCCTCATCGAAAAGAACCTGAGGCAGTGCGGATTGCTGCATGCTGCCTCCCTGATCCGGCAGGACCTGAGGCGAGGCCTGCCGAGGCGCCTCAGATCAGGCGCACCACACGAAACCCTGGTGTTCGTGGACCCGCCCTATCGGCAAGGGTTGATCCCCCCGGTGCTCACCGCTCTGGGGGGGAGCGAAATACTGGCACCCGGTAGCCTGATCGTGGCGGAAACGGCATGGGACGAGACACTGTCGGTCCCGACAGGTGCCCTGCAGCTCCTCGACAGCCGGCGTTACGGGGACACGTGCATACACCTCCTGGAATACGAGATCCGGTCTTAAGGCACGCTGGGAACACGAGGAGCATGTTCGAGCGAGATGAGCTGAACCTGACGAACGAGTGGAGAACACACCATGAGCGCACGCATCGCAATCTACCCGGGAACGTTCGACCCCATCACCAACGGCCACCTGAGCATCCTGAAACGCGGGCTGAACATCTTTGACAAGGTGATCATCGCCATCCTGATCAACCCGCAGAAGCACACCCTTTTCTCCATGGAGGAACGGATCGAAATGATTCAGGAAGCCCTGGGTAAGAAAGACAACGTGGAGGTAGAGAGCTTTGACGGTCTGCTCGTCGACTACGCGGTAAAAAAGAAGGCCAAGGTCATTCTGAGGGGCTTGCGTGCACTGTCAGACTTCGAGTACGAGTTCCAGATGGCCCTCATGAACCGGAAGATGAACCGAGACGTGCAATCCATTTTCTTGATGACGGACTACAAGTGGTTTTACATCAGCTCGACCATCATCAAGGAGGCGGCAAGCCTGGGGGGAGATATCAGCGGGCTTGTTCCCCCGAACGTCTGCACGAAGCTGAAGGAGAAATTCGGTTACTAAAAAATGCTTGACACCGGCATCCCCATTCTTCATAGTGAAAATCCAAGAAAACAAATAGTCACGGGTAATTACCGAAATCTTAGAGGAGGATCCACGCGATGTCGCTGACCAAGGAACGGCTGATCACGGATATATACAACAATGTGGGACTGAGTAAGACCCAGTCCCGTGCCGTGGTGGAAACCCTCTTCGAGATCATCAAGGAAACGCTCGAGAAAAGTGAAGACCTCCTTGTCAGCGGTTTCGGGAAATTCGTGGTAAAGGACAAGGCGGCCAGGCGCGGGAGGAATCCCCAGACCACGGAGGACCTCAGGCTTCGTGCAAGGCGGGTCGTGGTATTCAAAACCTCCGGGGTGCTTCGCAGGAAGATCAACGAATCCCCCCCTACATCCTGACAACAAACGCACCTGTAAATCCCATCTCCTCCAAGGCTTTCTCGATCTTGCCCGCAGCCTGCAGGGAATTCGACCGGGAAACGCGGACGCGATGCAGCTTCCGCGCGAGCTCATCCACATAGACGGTGACGGTGACGTAGTCATAGATGACCTTCAAGCGGTTGGCCAGGTCGGAGGCGTTTTCCCGACTGAGAAAGGCCCCCACCTGCACGGTGAACTCCCCGACCGTGAGGTCCTGCGCCTCCACCACCGGTCGTACGCCTCCCTCGGGTTTTTCCTCCGTTCCCACCTGCCTGGCAAGAGCTCGAATGCGAACATCCGTCACTCCCGGGCCGACCAGACCGATCTCCCGCGCCGACGAGTAGGACAAATCGATAATTCGTCCCTTGACAAAAGGCCCGCGGTCGTTGATGCGGACGACCGTGGATCGGCCGTTCCGGAGATTGGTCACGTGCACCTGGGTCCCGAACGGCAGGGTTTTGTGCGCTGCTGTAGATGCGTACATGTCGTATCTTTCACCGCTTGACGTGTTCCGGCCGTGAAATTTTTTCCCATACCAGGAGGCCTTTCCCGTCTGAACGAAACCTTGGGCATCCGGCAGTGGGTAATATGTCACTCCGTGTACCTCATAAGGCCTCACGGCCTGTCCTTCGACCGTTTCAGGGACAACGACCCTCCTCACTGATGGGCGGTATGCCCTGACTCCAGGCCCCGAAGAACAACCGTTCGAAAAAAACAGGAACAGAATCAACATGATCCCATTGCAGATCGCAAACGACCGGCAATACAGCATCTTACGACAGGATCGTTTCCCGGTTTGTGGAAGCAGTATTTCCGATGTGCTCACCCCATCCCCCAACATCCGCATGGTGTACCTGGAAAGCGCTTACTTGCTCAATGCAATGGACAAGGCCGTGGTCAGTCGAATCACATCCCGGCTTGCCTGCCTGAGCCGGGTCACAAGCAACTCGGCCACCTTGAGCAGGATCTTGACCCCTATCTTGGGGTGCCCCTCCACCAATCCGAGAAAGTCGTCTCTGCGAATCTCTGCGAGCACGCAATCGCTTCGCGCCAGGACGGTTGCCGAGCGGCTGTCCCGGCCAATCAGGGCCATCTCGCCGAAGATCACTCGATCTTTAGCGAGAAGCCGTGTCAACACCTTCTCCTCCTGCCGGAAGTCGTCGTCTCCGAACTTCATGGTGAGGCTCTTGGATACCCCCACCTCCCCTTCTACCAGGATGTAGAGGGAGTCGCCTTGGTCACCCTCCTGCATCACGACATCCCCCTTGGAAAACCTCTTCTCCCTGACCACCTTCAGCACGTCCTCGATCTCATCGGCCTCGAGAGTCTCGAAGATAGAGGCATTTCGTACAGCTTCCACGATCTCCATAGGCCCTAATCCATTCCCGATGCATGGCGACCGCCTTGACCCAACCGCCGCCTGCTCCGTCACTGTACCGAGCGGGTCCCCGGGCAAGCACAGGGATTTGCCTTACCTGCCCTCCCCTTCACCGTACGCCCTGCCTGCCTAGGTAGGGCGCTCCCGGGCGATCACAACCAGCCCGTCGTTACGCGTCAACTCGAACTCGTCCTCCGGGTTCAGAATGACCGTGAGCCCTCTTTTCCCTCCAAAGTAATCCTTCCCGGACTCCTCGAACTTCCTGCGAATGAACTCGTCGATAAAGGTCGAATCGTCGGAGAGGATATCGCCGAGCTGAATTTTCTCCTCCTCCCGAATGACGCCCAGAAGAAGCGCACCGTTCTTTTCCCTCAGTCGCTGGGCTGCTGCTGCAAAAGACTTCCCTACGAGGCGGTTCGGCACTGAGATCCGCCAAAGCTTATTCTCGTCCTGGTTGTTGATCAACCGCCGAATAGAGTCCGGCACGCCGGGCGACACGGCGGCCGTGGCCAGGAGGGAGCCGGCCGATTCCCCTCGCACCACAATCTCGTCCACGTTGGCCCGCAACAGATGCTCCCGATTCTCCGCGTGGATCAGCTCCGCACAGGTCCGAACCTTGGAAGCCATGGACTTGATGGTCATGGTGCCGAAGATCGTCCGTTCGTCCGCATTCTCAATGGAGTGCCCGCCACTCTGGTCCGCCAGAACGATGGCGGAACGAGCCCGCGCTATGTTGGCCCGCGCCAGCACGGATTCCTTGACAAAGTTGCCGCGCACGAAACGGATGCCCTCCTTCTCGTGCTTGTATTGAATGGTCTGGACTTCGTCCCGATCCAGCTCGTTCACCAGAACGATCTTCACCGGACTTCCCTGGGTCTGGATCAGGACGGCTTCGATCACGCTCTCGCCGTTCTCGTTCCAGCCGCAAAGGACGATGTGTCCCTTGTCCTTTATGGATTCCAACCCCTTTCCCTCCTTGATCTTGCGCTCCACGAACACGGAGGCGATGGACGCCGTGATCAGCGACAATAACGCAGGGCCGCTCAGAATGATCATCAGGGCGAAAATCTTGGCCACCTTGGACGTAGGCACGATGTCCCCGTACCCTACGGTAGTCAGAGTCACCACCGCCCAGTAAATGGCATCGAATATTCCTTTGGACCCACGGGTTTCATAGTAACGATCCGACACATACAGCGCCAGTGCGCCGTACAGGATGATCGCGCAGGTCAGCCCCAGGATCTTGGATACACGCTTCCGCTTGAAAAGCATGTAAAACTCCCGGGCCCGACCGGCCACCTGCCCCAACGCTGAAAAGGGATTTCTTTTCACATCACCGGCTCGCTCTCAAAGAATTCGCCCATCTTAACAGAATCGCCCCTTCATTCAACTCGATTTCCAATGCCTTTTCTTTCCGCCCTTCCGAACCATCCTGCATTCGATTTTCCTTGACATGAGAACAGCAGGCCTTTACATTTCGAACTTAGTTATATTGTAACTATATTGTATTCACTCGGGTTTTGCGATGTCGAGCGCATCCCTGAAGCCGTCCGTGGCGATCTCCGATCCCGGAGGTCGAAACCGGAGGGAAGCGTGCGGTGTGCTGTTTTTACAGGGCTTCGTGCGGACGATGGTCCACTTTGAATCCCCGGCCCCGTTTGGCGGAGGGAACGGCATACGGGGAGCGGGGAGGCGTTGCACCGCCCGCATGGCACCCACGAGCGGTCACTCCGGTTCAATCGGCATCCCCAACACCCCCAGCAGGAAGGAATGAAGACTATGAGACTCCAGGACAAAGTCGCTGTCGTAACCGGCAGCAGCCGAGGCGTGGGGCGCTCCGTCGCCTTGGCCTATGGCAAGGAAGGCGCCAAAGTGGTGGTGAACTACACATCCAGCGAGAAGGCCGCCATCGAAGTAGTGGACGCCATCAAGGGCATGGGAAGCGACGCCATTGCCGTGAAAGCAGACGTGGCGTCCGCATCGGATGCCGACGCCCTGATCCAGTCGGCCGTAGACACTTTCGGCCGCATCGACGTTCTGGTCAATAACGCCGGTTTCACGCGGCCCGCCCTGATGCTGAAGATGACGGAAGAGCAGTGGGACCAAGTGGTGGACATCCACATGAAAGGTGTGTTTCTGTGCTGTCGCGCAGCCGGCAGGCACATGAAGGAGCAGCAAAGCGGAAGAATGATCAATGTCACGTCGGTAGCCGGTATTGTCGGCACCGTGGGGCAGGTCAATTACAGCGCGGCCAAGGGTGGCGTCATCAGCATGACCAAGTCCATCGCCCGGGAGCTCGCCCGGTACAATATCTGCGCCAACGTGATTTCCCTCGGCATCGTGGACACGGACATGACGGAGAAGATCCGCACCGACGAGAAGCTCAAGGAAGTGTACATGAACCGCATCCTGCTCAAGCGATTTGCAGAGCCGGAGGACATCGCGCCTGCTTTCGTCTTCCTGGCTTCAGAGGATGGTCGTTACATCACCGGTCAGCTTCTTTGCGTTGATGGGGGTTATGGAATGATATAAGCTGTTTTTCTTGAAAACAGCCTGTCTAAAACGTCCCCTGCAAAACCCGCCACGGGCGGGAACAGGGTTTGACCAAGGAACCAGGGTGAATGCCTGCATATCAGCCTTTTGCAGGCCCTGCTTGAGCGGCGGGGACACGCAAGCGGCATTTCCACGGCACTCGGGCGTCCCGCAACACGCGAGTCGCCTCGTGAAGGTCAGGCTTCCCCGATACGGGTAAGGAGGAAAACAATGGCAGCGGTACCAGACAAAATTATGACATGGCAGATGGTTCAACCCACTGCGAAGGATAAGGAAACCGGTGAAATCACACCAGGGAAACTGGAGAAAAAGGAAATTCCCGTTCCTGAACTCCAGGCCGGAGAGGTCCTTGTCGAGGTGGCCGGATGCGGCGTTTGCCACACGGACCTGGGCTATTTTTACGACATGGTCCCCACCGTGAACAAGCCTCCGCTCACGCTCGGCCACGAGATCTCCGGCGTGGTCGTGGCGGGCGACGAGGAGTGGGTTGGAAAAGAAGTCCTGATCCCTGCGGTCATGCCGTGCAGGCGATGCTACCTTTGCAAGACCGGCCGGGGAAACCGCTGCCTGGCTCAGAAGATGCCGGGAAACAGCCTGGGCATCTACGGCGGTTTTTCCAGTCACATTCCCGTCCCCAGCATCGATCTCTGTGAGATCCGCAACCGCGGGGACATCCCCTTGGAAAACCTCTCCGTGGTCGCCGACGCCGCAACGACGCCCTTCCAGGCAGCCAAGCGCGCCGGCATCCAGCTGGGTGACAACGTCATCGTGATCGGCATCGGAGGTGTTGGGCAGTACATGGTCCAGGAGGCCAAGGCCCTGGGAGCAGGGACCGTGGTGGCCATCGACATCGTCGACGACCGCCTTCAAAAAATGCTCTCCTACGGGGCGGACTATGTGATCAACTCCCTGAACAAGAGCCCCAAGGACGTAGCCGGGGAGCTCAAGGCCATTCGAAAGAAGGATGGTCTGCCCTCCTTTGGATGGAAGATCTTCGAGGTGACCGGTTCCAAGCCGGGCCAGGAGCTGGCCGTCTCCCTCCTGAGCTTCACAGGCAAGCTGATCCTCGTCGGCTTCGGCATGCAGAAAATCGATTACTCCATTAGCCGGCTCATGGCCTTCGACGCGGAGATGATCGGAACCTGGGGATGCCTCCCCGAGTATTACCCCCAGGTCCTTGGAATGGTCCTGTCCGGAAAGATCGCCCTGGAACCTTACGTCCAGACCCGGCCCATGAGCACCATTGCCGAGACCTTCGACGAGATCCACTCCAAAGGATCTCCGGAAAGGCGTATGATCCTTATCCCGGACTTCTGATCCGGAAGAAAGAACGGCTCTCGCCTTCTCTCGAAAGCGGCCATGGCCGGCCCGGGTAACGAATCGAGTACCGGGCGAAAGGCGGGAAACGTCCACGTATCAACGAACGATACGGACCTGCTTGCCGTCCCCTCACTGCTGCTTACCGGTTGAAGAGGCGGCACAGGTCCGGTGGTGTTGAAACCCCTTAAGAACACAGGAGGAGAAGGTTATGGCGTTAGAGTGGATGCCCAGAGAAAATAGTCCCAAGGACCACGCCCTTCACACGGACGTACACTGGAGCACCGAGGCCCCGTCCGTGATCTATGAGAAGCGGCCCTTGAAAGACCCCGAAGGCAACGTGGTCGACGGGCTGTATGTGGCCTGGATCACCATGAACAACCCCAAACAGTACAACTCGTACACCACGGAGATGGTCAAGGGAGTTATCGCCGGGTTCGAGAATTCCTCCAACGACCGGAGCGTGGTGGCCGCGATCTTCACCGCAGTCGGGCCCTATGCCTTCTGCACCGGAGGAAACACCAAAGAGTACAGTGAGTTCTACAGCCGCCGCTGCGATGAGTACGGGCAGTACATGGAGCTCTTCAACCACATGGTCGATTCCATTCTCATGTGCAAGAAGCCGGTGATCTGCCGAGTGAACGGCATGCGCGTGGCCGGGGGCCAGGAAATCGGAATGGCCTGCGACCTGGCCGTGACATCGGACCTGGCCATCTTCGGACAGGCCGGCCCCAGGCACGGCTCCGCTCCGGACGGTGGATCCTCAGACTTCCTGCCCTGGTACCTCAGCATCGAGGACGCCATGTGGAACTGCGTCTCCTGCGAGATGTGGTCCGCCTACAAGATGAAGATGAAGAACCTGGTCAGCAAGGTCGTACCTGTCCTCAAGGTGGACGGCAAGTGGGTCCGCAATCCCCTGATCGTCACCGACAAGTTCATTGAGGACGGCGAGATCGTATACGGTGACTTCAAGACCGGCGCCGAGGCCAAGGAGGCCCGGGCCTTTCTCAAGGAGCACCAGCCCAACGCCGACTTCGAGCTCCTGGACAAGGAAGTGGACAAGATCGTCTGGACCTTTGCCAACCTCTTCCCCGGATGCCTGATCAAATCCATCGACGGCATTCGCCAGAAGAAAAAGTTCTTCTGGGACATAATGAAAAACCCCAACAAGCACTGGCTTGCCGCCAACATGTCCGGCGAGGCCTTCCTCGGGTTCGGGGCCTTCAACACGAAGAAGATCACGGGCCAGAATACCATCGACTTCATCAAGTTCCGCCAGAACATCGCCGAATGCAGGGACTGGGACATGGAGATGTTCGCGGAGGTCATGGGAAAGCCCAAGGAGTAGGCTGCGACCCGAAAGGGCATCCACCGCCCGGCGGGCAGGGCCGCCGCCGGGCGCTTTCCGTCCCGGCTTCGGGGCGGTCGCGGAGTTTCAAAGGAGGAACGCGACATGGCTTACGAACATATCGAAGCAGGCATTCAAGGCGGGCTGGGGACTATTACCCTGAATCGTCCGCCGGTCAACATCCTGAACATCGCGATGATGACCGAGATCAACGAGGTCCTGCGGGAGTGGCAAGGCGAAAAGGACCTCAAGGCCATTCTGTTCAACGCCAAGGGCAAGTGCTTCTCAGCCGGCGTGGACGTGGGTGAACACATGGGCGATCTCGCTCCAAAAATGATCGAGGTCTTTCACGGCATGTTCCGTCTCATGGCCGGGTTCGAGATCCCCATCTTGGCGTCGGTCTACGGATCGTGCCTAGGGGGCGGGTGTGAACTGGCCGTTTTCTGCGATATGGTGATCGCTGCGGAAGACATGAAAATCGGACAACCCGAGATCCAGGTGGGCGTGTTCCCACCCATCGCCGCCCAGATCATGCCGCGCATCATCGGCCGCAAGGCGGCCATGGAGCTCATCCTTTCCGGAAAAATCATAGGAGCGGACGAGGCCCTGAAACTGGGACTGGTGAACAAGGTGGTGTCGCCGGACGCCCTGGAGGACGAGACCACAGGCTTTGTCAAGCCGTACCTCCGAATGAGCGCTGCGGTCCTGAGGGCAACCAAACGGGCCATCAACGCTGGTCTACGGGACGACTTTGAACCGTCCCTGGCCCCGATCGAGGACATCTACCTGAATGAGCTCATGAAGACCGAGGACGCGCAAGAGGGACTCAAGGCGTTTCTCGAAAAACGAAAACCCGAGTGGAAGAACCAGTGATCTCTTCCACCGCGTGGCGCGATCCATCGACGCGGACAAGGCACACTACGGCGAAGCTGTCAACTCTCTGACATATTCCAGCAAGTGCCAAAATCCCGTCACCATCATGCCCTATCCCTCAAAGAGCACCCGGGATGTCTGGAAAACTCTCACTCCCCATCCCGCGTGCTCTTTCTATTTCGCTCCCTTTTTTGGGCATATCCTTCCCGGACCGCGAATCTTCGGCAAGCCTTCCTCGCAGATGGTGTCTAGATTCCGACGGTGC
>JASFQI010000074.1:0-16899 GCA_050115555.1 Desulfobacteraceae bacterium | reverse complement strand
CCTGTCCAGGATCGATTCCTCGAAAAGGGCCGTGTCCAGGCCTGCGGAACCGAAGCATCCGTACAACTGCCCGTGGAGACGTGCAGGGTCGATGATCTGTCCGACGTCCGTGGCCGCAAGTACCCGGGCGACATCCACTTTGCCGGTCTCCGTGTCCACCTCCACCTCCACAAAGAGCGCCAGAAAATTGGCCAGCGTGAAGTCGTGCTCAAACCGCCCCATCCCGGTGACCGTCCCCGTGATCCCCAGGATGCGGCTCCAGGAGAGCTTTTTTTCGGTGCGATTCTTCGGGAAAACCTTGCCGTCCTCGGTTGTCAGGGTGTCCGGTTCGGCATCGAGTCTCGTTGCAGCCGCCTGAAGGAGCTTTTCGCGGGCGTCCTCGGCCGCCCGAATGACGGCGGATCCCACCGTATAGGTCCCCCTGGACCCGACAAGGCCGAACTCGAAAGGATTGACCAGCGTATCCGGGGGGGCCATGCGAACGCGATCGAGCGGTAGCTGTAACACCTCGGCGGCCATCTTGGAGAGGCTGCTTCTCTGGCCCATTCCCGACTCGGAGACACAGACATGCACCACGGCCGTGCCGTCCGGGTTCAAACGGACATAGGCCTCGGAGACGTCTTCCCCCACATCGGCGTTGCCGTGCACCATGACCCCCACGCCCCGGCGCCGGGTCCCACACACCTCCGTGGGGGTAAGCCAACCCTTCCACTTTTGTGCCCATCCAAAGGCCTCGGCCCCCCGGTCCAGGACCGGCGTGAAGTCCGCTCCCCGAGACACCCACCACTTCCCTTCCCGCCAGAAGTAGCCTTGCCCGGGCTTGACAAAATTCTTTTTGAAGAACGAGACCGGGTTCAGGTCGGCCTGAATCAGGGCATCCATGATCAGCGGCATGAGAGCGGATTCCAGTTCCTGACCTCCGAACCCCCGGACCACACCGGCGGCCGTGTGGTTCGTGCACACGAGCCGGCTTCTCAGATCCCAGTTTTCACAACGCAGCAGGAGCTGGGCTTCTCCCAATCCAACGCCGATCTGGGCCTGGGCCATGTCCGAGAAGGCCCCGGTGTCCACCAGCCACTCGCCGGAGAACGCGGTGACGGTCCCGTCCTTTTTGAGGCCGATCTTTCCTTGAAGCCTGGATCCCGGCCTCATCACAAAGGCCCCCAGCTGCTCGGCCTTGGAGTAGGAGACCCGGACGGGTCGCTTGGTCACTCGGGCCAGGGCCGCGGCATAGAAGCAGGGCAGGGGGGCATAGTTTTTGGATCCGAAGCTCCCCCCGCAGTGAGTGGCAATGGAACGGATGTCCGGGAATCCCATGGCGGGCAGCAGGACGAACCGGTGCCAGGAGGCACTCTGGGTGGCCGACCAGACGACCAGCCTGCCCGGTGTCTCCCAGTGTGCAATGACCCCCGGCGGCTCGATGGGAAGCGGATTGAAAGGCCCGTCGTATCCATATGTCCCCTCGCAGACCACATCCGCATCGGAAAATCCCCTGGCCGTGTCCCCTATGCGCAGGTGGCTGAGGCAGTCCGGCCCATAGGCCGGAAATCCCGGAGGGATCTCGTTGCCGGGGAAGGCATCGTAAAGCTGAGGCGCGTCCGGCTTCAGGGCGTCCTCCACATCCAGGACCGCTTCCAACGGCTCATATTCCACGTGAATGAGATCCAGGGCCTCCTCTGCGATCTCTTCGGTCTCTGCGGCCACCAGAGCCACAGCGTCCCCGACGAAGCGGACCTTCGAGTCCAGGACCCGGGCATGGGGCGGGGTTCCGGCCTTCCACGCGGGCACGTCCCTGTGGGTGAGCACGGCATGGACACCCTCCAGGGCTTGGGCGCGCTGGATGTCCACGTCCTGAAGAACGGCATGGGCATGGGAGCTTCGAAGGACCTTGCCATGTAGAAGTCCCGGCAGGCGGAGGTCGTCGATGAAGGTCGCCTCCCCGGTGACGATCTCGAGGGCGTCTTCCCGCGGGGTCGATTTTCCGATGTGTCTGAAGAAGGGCGCCATGCCTATCCTTTCCTGTGCTTCGCCGCTTCCAGCACGGCCTCCACCACCTGGTAGTGGCTGATGCACCGGCAGTGGTGGCCGGATAGGGCCTGGGCGACGTCTTTTTCGTTCGGGTCCGGAACCCGCTCGAGGAGCGCCTTGGAGGAGAGAAGAATGCCGGGCGTGCAAAACCCGCACTGGAAGGCCGTCTTATCCACAAAGGCCGCCTGAAGTGGATGCAGGTCCCCGGAATCGGGATCGCGCAGTCCCTCGATGGTGGTGATGCGCCGGCCCCGGCATGCAAGGGTGAGAGTCATGCAGGAGAGCACCGGAACCCCGTCCATGAGCACGGTACACGCCCCGCATGCTCCCTGGTCGCATCCTATCTTGGTACCGGTCAGACCCAGGGTCTCTCTCAGGGTGCGGGCCAGGGTGTGGGATGGCGCCACATCGTGAATGCCGGTTCCAATCCCCAGGTCATATCGCTTCCCGTTTACGGTCAGCTCGATTCGCTCTTTCGCGTCCGTCATGGTCAGAACTTCCCCAGTGCCTTTCTGGCGATGACCACCTTTTCCACTTCCTTGCTTCCCTCAAAGATTTCCAGCACCTTGGCATTCCGCCAGTAATGGGCCACATCGTACTCTTCCAGAATGCCGTACCCGCCGTGAAGCTGAATCGCTTCATCAGCGACCTTGACCGCGATCTCCGCGCAATACCACTTGGCCATGGAGCTGAGTCCCGGGTCCGGGGTCCCTGCATCCAGCTTGGATGCCGCCCGGTAGCACAAGGATCTCGCCGCCTCGGTCATGGTCACCATATCGGCGATCTTTCCCTGGACCATCTGAAACGAGGCCAGGGGCTTGCCGAACTGCTTGCGCTTGCGGACGTGGTCGATGGCCTTTTCCAGGGCCCCCTGGGCGGTCCCGACGCCGAGCGCAGCCACCTGGACACGCGTACGGTTGAAGAAGTTCATGATGTTGTAAAACCCTCGCCCTTCTTCCCCCAGCAGGTTCTCTTGAGGGACGCGGATGTCGTGAAAAACCACGTCCCCGGTGTTGGAGGGGCGTAACGAGAGCTTTCCATGAAATGCATTGGCCTCGTACCCGGGGCGGTCGGTCTCCACGATAATGGTGCTGAATCGATGGTGCACCTTCTCTTTGTCCGGGTTGGTGATGCACAGGGCCACGATGAAATCGGCCTTGGTGCAATTGGTGATGAAGATCTTGTTTCCCGTGATGATGTAGTCGTCGCCGTCTCTCACCGCCTCGGTGCTCACGGAGGCCACATCGCTGCCCGCATCCGGCTCGGTGATGGCCATACCCATGCGCATTTCTCCGCGGCAGATGGGGGGGAGGTACTTCTGCTTCTGCTCTTCCGTACCCACGTCCATGATGAGCTGGGTCCCGAAAAAGGTAGACTCAATGGCATGAGTCAGGCCGAGATCCACCCGGGCGAACTCCTCCACGATCAGGCATTGGTCGAGGTACCCCATGCCCATGCCGCCGTACTCTTCGTCAATGAATACACCCAGGAATCCCAGTTCGGCCGCCTTCTTCCACAGCCGGTCATCAAAGCGCTCCTCCCGGTCCAGGTCCCTGGCCACCTCTTTGAGTTCGCCCTCGGCAAACTCCCGCGCCGCCTTTTGAATGTCTTTCTGCTCTCGGGTCAAATCAAATGCCATGATCATTGCTCCTTGATGTTCAGGCTTTTCGGCCTTTTTTCCAGATTTCTTTTCGAATGTCCTTCCTGAATCCTCACCACGTCGTCCAGGAGTGCGTCGGTCCGCCGTTTACCCGAGGGGTATCGGGATCGATCCCTCATACGGGTGCACGATGTGATCCACGCCGTTTCATCGGAAACGTGTCCGCGTTCCTGCCAGGGAGACGCCCGGCAGGATAGAAGGGTTCTGCCGATTTACTCGAGAAACAGCCCCCGATGCTCCCCTGTCTTGATGTCCACCAGCCCTTCGTCGCAGAGACGAAGAAACGGGATCGCAGGTCCCGACAGGGTGGCCAGTGTTCGATGGGCCGCTTCGAAGGGGCACCCCAGATTTCGGACGGCCGACTCGACCTGGTCCATGAGGCCGGCGATGTCCGAAAGCGGGAGATCGGATACAATCCCGAAGATCGGCAGGGGCAGCTCGGCCTGGATTCGCCCCTGATTGCAGACCACGATCCCGCCCTGGTGCTCCCGAATCCTGTTCACGGCCATGGCCATGTCTGAATCGCTTGCCCCCACCACCAGGATATCGGGGGAATCCCAACCGCAACTGGAGGCAAAGGCGCCGGCTTTCAGCTTGAACCCGCGAATGAGGCCTGTAAACATCCTGCCGGAAGAAGCGGCCCGATCGATGGCCGCCACTTTCAGGAGGTCTCGGCGGACATCGCTTTGGATCTCTTCCCCTTTCACTTCGACGGACGTGATGTGCTCACGTGTCACCAGATTGGTGATCTGGTCGATCACGCGTACCCGTACGTCACGGATACCATGGGGGGCCTGGATGGTGAAATCCGCGGGCGCCAGGTCGGAGTTCAGGTGAATGCTGTTTCGGTTTTCCTCGGAAAAAGCGTGTTTCCCCGGCGAAACCGTGAGCCGGCCGTTTTCGGCCACGACCGTCCCCTTGGCCATCACGAGATCGGCCCGAACGGTTCCCATCTCCGGGATCAGCACCATGTCGGCCTGCTTGCCCGGTGCAATGCCCCCCAGGAGGGCGTCCAGCTGGAAGTGCTCCGCCACGTTCAGCGTGGCCATTCGAATGGCTTGCGCGGGTTCGAACCCGCAGGCCATGGCCTTCTGAACCAGGGCTTCCATGTACCCGTTTCTCAGGAGCTCCCTCGGCCCGATTCCGTCAGTGGCCAGGATCAACCGCCTCAGATCGACGCCTGCATGTCGGATCTCCGAGATTTGCTCCAGTTCCCTTCGAATACTCCCCTCCCGAATCATGACGTGTATGCCCAGACGCAGACGCTCGAGGACCTCCTCCGCACTAATGGACTCATGGCAGGAGGAAATGCCTACGCCGAAGTAGGCCATGAGCTTTTCGTCCGAAGCCCCGGCGGAATGGCCTTCCGCAGTCCCGCCGCATCGAAGGGTCTCCCGGACCAGAGGCAAAAAGATGTCCGGATTTTGAAGGAACGGTGACCAGTACGCCTCACCAAGGCCCAGGACGTCTTTTCTTTCGAGGAGCCCCTTGAGGTCCTCCATGTCGATGCCGTTGCACGCGCTGCAAATGGAGGCCATAGGAGGTGCCGTGGCAAAGAAGGAAATGGGTTGGCCCTCGAGAGCGGAGAGAAAATCCTCGATGCCCTTCCGTCCGCAGACGGGGTAGGGTTCGATGGTTTCCGTGATGACTGCGGTCGTGCCGCCGGGCGCGGCGTGGCGAATGAACTCCGAGGGGGAGTAGATCATGTCCACCAAGTGGGTGTGCCCGTCAATGAACCCGGGAATCAGGGTCCGGCCTTCGGCGTCAATGACCTCCGTGTCTCGGGAGATCCGATCTCCTGGATCGGCTCCGATGTATGCGATCCATCGACCTTTGGTCGCGACAGAGAGGCCGTTCAGGCATTCCCCTGTATAGACATTGAAGATCCTGGCATGCATCAGGGCGCGATCCGCGGGGGCCTTTCCCAGAGTCACCGCCATGACGGCTTTGGCCTCATCGACCCCAGCCATGGTGAGCATGCCATACCGTTTCAATCGTCCAACCCCAATCCGTGTCCCTTGAAAACGCCCCGGGTGCTGAGACCTCAGCGCCCGGGATCAGTACCAGACGTTGAATTTTTCCCAGAAATCCTTGTCTTCGTCCTGCCAGCCGGGACCGAACTTTTCGTCGTAGTAGGAGGCGAAACGGTCGAACCAGCGGGACCAGAAGTGCTTTCCCTGCTCCTGGGCCTCCAGTACATCGTTCAGGTACAGGACGATGTTCCCCATCTCCTCCTTGGGGATGTAACTGGCCGCCCCTTTTTTGAAAGACTTCACGGTCTCTTTGGGGCTGAATGCGTGGGCCGTGAGCATGACCGTAATGGTGTCGGTCTCGCGCAGCATGTCCAGCAGGCGATAGCCTTCGACTCCCATGATGTCCAGGATGGCGATATCGAAGTGCTGTTCCTTCACAAGCCTTTCGGCCTCCTCGAAGCGGGTGGCCTTCACGATTTCGCACATGGAGAGGATCTCCTCCAGGGACTCGAGGACATCCGGTTCGTCGTCTACGGCCAGAATACGTTTTCCGGTCAACCTGTCTGTTGTCATGTCATCACCTGATGCGATGGCTCCGAAGAAATCGGAGCGTTTACCCTTCTTCAGGGAATAGGGGATGTCTCCTGAAATTCAAATCAAAATGGACGGTCTCGCAAAAAACTCGACCGCTGTGGGCTGCGCTGTAACGTATTGGAGTCGCTAGCGGCAAATCTCCAGGTCATGGGCTTTTTGCGACTCCATCAAGAGTCATCTCAAAAAAAACTACTGAAAAATAAAACTACATTAATCCCGGCAGAAACATAGCAATCTTCGGATAAAACATAATAATCAACATGGCCACGAGATCGATGGTAATAAAGGGGACGACGGATCGGTAAATGTCCATCATCGTGGTCCCGTCCGGGACCACCCCTTTCATCACGAACAGGCAGAGTCCGAAGGGCGGGGTCTTCATCCCGATCTCCATGTTGATGAGGACCAGCAGGCCGAACCAGATGGGATCGAAACCGAGGGCCTTGATGATCGGCATGAAAATGGGAAAGGTGATCATCATGATGGAGACGGCCTCCATGAAGGTTCCCAGGACCACGATCAGGGCCTGCATGACAATGACGATGAAGATGTGCGAGAACGGGAAGCTGACAACCCACTCCACGAGTCCCCGGCTGGCACCGGTAAAGGCCAGAATCTGGCTGAAGGCCGTGGATCCGGTCAGAATCATGAACATCATCACCGTGATACGTAGTGTGGCATTGACGGACTTCTTAATGACCTTAAAACTCAATCCCTTGTAGCACGCAATCACCGCGGCCGTGGTCATCACCCCCATGCCTGCGGATTCCGTCGGAGTGGCAAGGCCGGCGAATATGAGTCCCGTGACCACGAAGACGATGGTTCCGAACGGGAGCACATAAATGATAAACCCCAGAGCCTTCTCCGCAAACGGCGTTTTCTCGGGGCTGTAATCCGGGGCAACGCTCGGCTGGAGCTTACAGCGAAGGATGATGTAGACCACGTAGAGGCAGGCGATGAAGATGCCTGGAATGACTCCTGCAATCAGGAGCTTGCCGATGGAGATCTCTGCAAGAGATCCGACAATCACGGCCAGGGCGCTCGGGGGAATGATCATGGCCAGGGCCCCGCTCATGCAGGACCCGATGGAGATCGTTTTGTGGTACCCTCTTTTTTCCATCTCCGGAAGCAGGAGGGATCCCAGCATGGCGGACGTCCCCATGCTCGAGCCGCTCAGGGTGGAAAAAAGGGTTGCCCCGCCCACGCTGAGAAGACACAAGCGACCGGGAATCCGGCCCATCCATTTGTCCAGGTTGTCGAGGGCCTTGACAAACGTGCCGGAATGAAAGAGCAGCTCACCCATCAGGACAAAGAGAGGCACCGGTAGCAGGACGAAGCTGCTGACCGACGAGAAGATGGAGTGAATGAGCTGGCTGAGGCCGCTCCCACCTCCCCACAAGAAGAAAATTCCCAGCACATCGATGATCGTAAAGGCCAGAAACACGGGAAGGCCGGCACCGAGAAGAAGAAGAAAAATGCCGACAATCAGGGTTAGCATCAACCACCATTCCATCAATTGCCCTCCCTAAGCCCTAAAGAGTGGCGAAACGCTCCTCGAAGAAATTCGAAGAGAAGCAGCAAGTACCCAAAACCGATGGCCCAAAGGAAGTAGTGTTTGGGGATGGTCATGGTCTTGGTGACGACCACTCCGCTTTGATAGCAATCCCAGGTCGTTACGAAGGAAAACCAGCAGATGACGGCAGAGACAAGGACGCCAATGACGGCAGTCACGATCCCGAGGATGTGTTGCCCCCGCTTTCCGAATTGAGCGGAAAGCACGTCGATATTGACGTGGCCCCCGACTTTCAGCAGCCATGGAGCCCCCAGAAAGGTCATAAAAAACAGAAAGTACTCACAGACCTCCACTGTCCAGACCTGGGGAGCCCTAAAGAAATACCGCATGCAGATTTCAAAGCTGACAATCAGGACCGTTCCAACGAGGAGCATGCCCGCCATAAAACCGGCCGAGTCGACCACCCAATCAAAGAGTCCCTTCTTTTTCATGAAGAACCTCCGACCTTCTGCTGTATCCAGTATTCCGAATGACGAAGCCGGAGACACACGAGAGGGACTCCGGCTTCGTCCTGAATGCTATTGCCAGGGAAAGGTTCCCTTGGGCAAGGCGTCACGAGTCGTTACCTTCTTGAGCTTGGGGCCGTACTCCGGGGCCATGCCGATCACGAATTCCCAGGTTTTTTCATAGCAGATATCGACGAACTTCTTGGCTTCGTCAGGAGGCAGGCGGAGGGTTTCCATTCCTGCATCCGCTCGAATCTTCAACTCTTTTTGCTCGATCAGGGTATTGCGCATGGTCGCGATGTACTCCATGTCCTTCATCACGTCCATAATGATCGCCTGGGCCTCGGCCGGGATCTTCTTCCACGTATCCATGTTGATCATGGTGGCCGGTTCCATCTGGAAAACCCCGGGCTCCAGCTGGTATTTCGTGACCTCCTGAAGCCCAAAGCTCGCCATTCCCACGTTAGGCCACATGAAACCATCCACCACGCCCCGTTCCATGGAGGTATAGATCTCCGAAGGCGGAATGGTCACGGGAGAGGCACCGAGGGCCTCGATGAACGGGATGTAAAGGGGCATGACCCGAATTTTCATGCCCTTGAAATCGCTAACCTTTTCGATTTTTTTGTTGGTGAAGACCGTGAATGGCAGCATGCTGTGTAATCGCCCGAGGTACTTGGCATTGACCCGTTTCTCGAAGATCTCACACCAGAGTTCGTATGCGCCGGTCTCCCTCTCCTCCCATTCGGCGAGTTCCGTCAATCCCTTGCACCAGGACTCGGGCATGACGGATTTCATGTACCCGAAGGGGTAGTACAGAAGCATCTGAACGGTTCCTGCCTTCAGGGCATGAATCTGATCAAAGGTCTTGATCACTTCGGGGCCGCCGATCCACTCGATCTTCACCATGCCCTCGGCTCGTTTGTTCACCCTTTCGACGAACATGGAAACCGGGTCATTGTTCGCGTGATTGGTGGGAAACGCGGTGATGGCCTTAATGACTACCGGCCCGCATTGTGCCTCGGTACCATGGATGGCGAAAAGAAGAAGGAATGCCATGGTTATCCATGCTGCTTTTTTCATAAGGATCGCCTCCTTTGGTGATAGATATCCCTCTTTGTGTCGTTCAATGGATGGTGTAAAGGCCTTGGAGCCTCGATCGAACTATCGAACAGCCATCACCTCCTTTCCCTCCTATTCGATGCATTTTTCTCTTGGGGGTCTACGCCTCCATCTTTTCGGGCCTGAGAACAGGGGGAATCCGCTGTGCAGGCATTCGCACCCATGAAAAAAGACGGATGGGGGGCGAGGTGCATACGGAGCCGTCCCCGGTTCGTTCCGGCTTTCAACATCGGGAAATATCCTAGAAATCCTTTCGGATTTCTTCCGTTTCGGGGGGCTTTTACAGGTGACGGGGCGCTTGTTCTGGAACCGGTCGAGATAGACCCTCCTCGAGGTCGAAAAGGGCGAAGGAAAAAGGCATGAATGGGGTTGTCTTCCAAAGGTGCTCTCAAGTCTCGGTCCCCTTTTGAAGAGAAGGCACAAGAGGGGCAGACCCTCCCTATCCACAGGAGAAAGCCGTTTCCCCTGCGAGGATGTCCCTTGCCCCTGACAGGTCGAGAAGCAACCGAATACCCTGAATCTAAAATTAAAGCATTAAATAGTCAATATATCTTTTTTCAACGATTAAAGTATCTTCGAACACTTTCCTCTCATCCGGTTCCTCAGCCATTTCAACGTTTTTTACCTACTGAGTCCTTCCTTATTCTACGAAATCAAGAGCGTTACAAACTTTCGTCGCATTTCAGCGCACAAGAAAGGGAATCCGCGCAAACACGGTTTCCGTAGGGTGACTCCCCAGCGCCCAGGGACGATGAATGCATGTATGGAAGCGATCAAAAAACGCGGTCCTTCGTGACCCAAGAAGGATACCACGTATAGTGGTCCTGTGGAAAGGCCTGGTTGAGGCCTTCATAGGTAGCCTTGGCCAGGGCGATTCCCTTCTTGTCCCGGTTGAGCTGGACAAGTCCTTTCTCCTCCAGAGCCAGCAGGACCCGGTCCAGTTCATCGTCCGTCACATCAAAATAGCTTTTCAGGTCGTCCCGGCTCATGTGCAACCCGGGGTTTACGCGGTAATCCTCGGCCAGGACCTTCATAAGGCTCTCTTCCTCGAAGGGACCGGCTTTCTCGGGGTCCCCGTTTATCGGGACGGGTATGCCGAGTTCCTTGTGAATGACCTTTTTGGGCATTTTCAAGTCCTCAGCCATTTGTTTCATGGCTGTTCTTTGGATCACCATCCTGCATGCTTCCATGGTGCCGCCGGCGATGTTTTCCACCTTGGAGACACTCATGAACGCAGACAAGGGGTAGAACGGGGTCAGCCCGTCTCCTCCCATGACCTGGATCGCATCCAGGCTCGACGCGACGGCCGCTTCACAGTTGTAGACCTTGGCCACGTTGGAATCCAGAGAAATATCCCATCCCAGATCCCACAGGTAGGAGGTGTAATACGCGAGAAGCCTGGCAATTTTCACCCGGCTCACCAAGTCGGCGATCTTGAACTGGTTGTTCACGAACCCGATGGTCGGTTTGCGAAACTGCACCCGCCGCTGTGCATACGGGACCGTATTCCTCAAAAGCTCTCCCATCCACCCCGCGGTCTGGGCGCAGATCAGGGTCCTCTCGAAGTTGAGGCCCGCCGTCATGACGCGCCAGCCTTGCCCCTCCTCACCGAGCACCCGGTCCACGGGGACGGGGACATCTTTGAAATCGAGCACGCCGTTCTGGATATTCTCGAACCCCATGATCTCGTTAATCTTTTCGACGGTAAATCCAGGCGCTCCCTTTTCAACGATAAACGCCGTCAGGTGCCGGTAAGATTTTCTGTCGTCCGGATTTTCGCTGGTCCTCGCATACACCATGTACCGTTCGGCCACTCCTGCGCTGACAATGTAGCGCTTCTTCCCGTTCAGGAGGTAGACATCGCCTTCGCGCCGGGCCGTCATGACCTGGGCCGCGGCGTCGGTGCCTGCAAAGGGTTCCGTGATCACGATGGCCCCGATCTCCCCCTGGGCAATGCGAGGAAGAAATCGGTTTTTTTGCTCTTCCGTGCCGAACTCCAGGATCTGGCGAAGGCCTCCGAGCATGTTTCCTACAAACACTCGGCCCGGCCCGGGCATCCGGTTGAAGGCCTCCGCCGCAATGCAGGCCCCGGTGGCCCCGAGGCCCATCCCGCCGTACTCTTTTGGAATTCCAGCGCCTGTGTATCCTTTTTCACCGGTCTTCTCGAAGATGTCCCAGGGAAATTCCCGTTTCCACCGGGTCTCGGCATCCCGTGGCATGAGCTCTTCCACAAAGGCCTGGACCTCTTCATGAAATGCACAATGCTCGTTCGTCCACCATGGATAGGTATCCATGCATCCCCTCCTTTGTCACTTCTTATCCATACTCGAGTGCGTATGATTCTGTTTTCTGAGGGCCATGACCACCCTCTCCGGGGTCAGGGGCTGCTCCTTGAACCAGATCCCTGTGGCGTGGTGAACCGCGGTGATCACCGAAGGCGGTGCACTCACGATCGCCCCTTCCGAGGCCTCCTTGGCCCCGAACGGACCGTCGGGATCGTCTGTGAGGATGTCGATGACGTGAATGTCCGGGGTATCCGGTGCCAGGGGCATCTTGTAATCCAGCAGCGTAGGGTTGAGGGTCCGGCCGTGGTCCATTTTAAACTCTTCGTACAGGGCTTGGCCGACCCCCTGCATGGCTGCGCCCTGGTTCTGGGCCTCCACATTGATGGGGTTCAGAGGCCTTCCGCAGTCATGGGCGATGACCATGTCCGTGCACCGGATGAACCCCGTCTCCGTGTCCACATCCACCTCGGTGAGCTGGGAAGTGAAGCTGTAAGACGTGCCGGCGTTTCCGATGCCCTTTTCAAAGTCCAGGATATCGATGCCGTAATCCGAATACCCTCTTCCGAGGATCACTGCGCCCGACCCCGAGTAGCAGGCGAACTTGGCCAGCTTGTCAAAGGGCATGGCCTGGTCGGGGGAACCCTCGACAAAGACCTTACCGTCCCTGAAGCGGATGTCTTCGGGCCGGACGTCCCATTTTTTTGCTGCAAACGCGGCCAGCTGGTTTCTCACGTCCCGTGCGGCCTCCTGGGCCGCCTTACCTGCAAGAACGGTGACCCGACTGCCGTAGCTGCCTGCATCACAGGGCGTAAGAGCCGTATCCACCCGCTTGATGTCCACATACTCCACCGGCAGGCCCAGCTCTTCGGCGACGATCTGCACCAGCACCGTGTCGGATCCCTGGCCGCAGTCCGTAGCCCCGGTCAGGTAGTTGACGGTCCCGTCTTCGCAAAGCCGGATCACTGCGGCGCAGGATTGGTGTCCCCTCTGCCGCGCTCCCCCGAGATAGGATGTGGCGGATATGCCCGCACCATGCATGACAGGGCCGTCCGTATGCTTTCTTTGATCCCGCTCCTTCCAATGGGGATGGTCCGCGATGGTCTGGATCCCCTCCACGAGACCGCAGGAATTGACCGTGACCTTGTTCACCGTCTCATGGGGTGCGGTGATGGCGTTTTTGAGCCGTACGGCCACCGGATCGATGCCCAGCTCCTCGGCCATCATCTCCATCTGGACCTCGGCGGCGAAACGGGTGTGGGTGACGCCGTGACCTCGCATGGCCGCACCGATGGGGTTGTTGGTGTACATGCGGTAGGCGTCGTGCTTGAAGTTGGGGAGCTTGTAAGGAAGGGTGCTCATGCACCCGGTGAGGTACATGGTCAGGGGACCGATGGCGGTGTGCGCCCCGCCGTCGGCGATCACCCGGCTGTGCATGGCCGTGATGGTCCCGTCCTTTTTCATTCCCATCTTGTTGAGAACGATCATGTTGTGCCGTCGTCTGCACGTCATGAGGACCTCTTCCATGGTGTAGGCGAACTTCACCGGCTTTCCGGTCCGCTTGGAGAACAGGGCCGCGCAAAAATCACCCGCCAGGGAATCGTTCTTCGTGCCCCCGAACCCTCCCCCGACAAAGGGCTGGATGATCCGGACCTTGTTCAGGGGCAGCTTGAAGCAGTCGGCCATGTGGCGGTACACGAAATAGGGGCTCTGCTTGGCGCCCCACAGAGTGATCCCGGAATCGTCGTACATGGCCACCGCCGCAGGCGGCTCCAGGTAGCCGGTGATGACTCGCCCCGTTACGAAGCGGTCCTCGCGGACCAGATCCGCTTCCCGGAACCCCTTTTCCACATCCCCGAAGTCCATGTGAAAGTCCCAGCTGACATTGTTCTCCACATGGTCGTAGAGCTGCGGAGCGTCCTCCTTCATGGCCTCCTCCGGGTCGAATACGCCCGGGAGCTCCTCATACTCCACCTGGACAAGCAGGGCCGCCTCTTCGGCGGTGTCTTCATCCACGGCGCACACGGCGGCCACGGCCTCTCCCAGGTACCGGACCCGTTCCGTGGCCAGGGGTTCTTCCTCCCGTGTCTTGGGCATCCACCCCCATGCCCATCCATTGAAGTCCTTGCCCGTCAGGACGCCCTTCACGCCCGGGAGCTGTTCGGCGCGGCTCGTGTCAATATGAAGGATCTTTGCATGGGCATGAGGACTGCGCACGATCTTGCACCACAACATGCCCGGAAACGCGTAGTCGGCGGCATAACGGGCCTCTCCGGTGACCTTGGCCCTGCCGTCGATGCGGGGAATTCTCTTTCCAATGACGGAAAAATCCTCCATGCTCTACCTCCTTCCTTTCATGGCCTCGGCGGCGGCACTGATGGATTCCACGATCTTCGTGTACCCGGTGCATCGACAGAAGTTGCCGGCGATTCCTTCTTTGATGGCCTCCACGTCCGCCTGCGGGTTCCGGTCCAGCAGGAACTTGGCCGAGATCACCATGCCGGGCGTGCAGAAACCGCACTGCATGCCGGCATGCTCCACAAAGGCCTCCTGGATGGGGTGGAGGGTCTCTCCGTCAGCCAGACCTTCGATCGTCAGGACCTCCTGCCCGTCCGCTTCCACGGCAGGAACCAGGCAGCTGTTCACGCTTTTTCCCCCCAGGATCACCGTGCAGGCCCCACACTCCCCTTGACCACAGGCCTCCTTGGCCCCGGTCAGCATGAAGTCCTCACGGAGCATTTCCAGCAGCGTCCTCCAGGGCGGCACACGCGATTCCACGGGTTCGCCGTTCAGGACGAATCGGATCTCTTTCATCTCCATGGTGTATTCTCCTTTTCAACCCCCGTGCAGGCGAGGATGGGAATTTCTCAGTTCGGGACCACGCGGTCGAGCGCCCGCTTGACCAGGACCTCCACCATCAACCGTCGGTACTCGGCCGACGCGCGATGGTCATCGATCGGCGAGGACTCCTCGGACGCCTTTCGGGCCGCCTCCTGAATGACTTTTTCGGCGACCCGTTCTCCCGTGAGCACGGACTCGGCCTTCTGCGCCCTCAGCGGGGTCGGCGCCACTGCACCCAGACCGATTCTCGCCTCCTTGAACGCCCCGCCGTCTGCCTCCACAAACACCGCCACACCCACTACGGCCAGATCCATACGGCTTCGAGGGGAAAGCTTGATGTAGGTTCCGGCTCCTCGTGCCGGAGGCACCCGAATCTCCCGGACCAGCTCGTCCGGTGCGAGAAGGGTCGTCTTGGGGCCGGTAAAGAAGTCCTGTAGATCGATCTCACGATCCCCTTCACTCCCCGCGCATACGAGCCGCGCCTTCAGGCACAGCAGGGCGGGCGCGGAGTCCGCCGAGGGCACCGCATTACAGACATTCCCCACAATGGTCCCACGGTTCTGGACCTGTGTGGAGGCAATGCTCGAGGCGGCCTCGGCCAGGGCAGGATAGTGCTCGATCACGGCCGGGGAGTCCGCCACATCGCGAATGCTCGCCAGGGCCCCGATCCTCAGCCCGGCCTCTTCGTCATAGGAAACGGTATCCAGATCGGGAATGCCCTTGAGGTCCATAAGCACGTCCGGCGCGGGGATCAAGCGGGACTTGATCTGCGGGATGATGTCCGTTCCGCCGGCATACGGCCGGATCGTTCCCTCTCCACGGTTTTTCAGAAAGGACAGGGCCTCTTGAAGGCTTCGTGGTTTGACATACTCGAACTTGGGGAGCCTTTTATAAAAGATGCTCACAGCGGGTACCTCCTCTCTCCTCCAGACGATCGCAATGGAAAGGCCGTCCGGTGATGGTGAACGATGTTCTTCCTCCATACGGAGGAGCGAGATCAAATCGTCCGATCCTGTCCGTCCCAGTATGGGGCCCGGATCTGTCGCTTCAATATCTTCCCTGCGGGATTCTTCGGGAGCTCGCTCACGAGGGCGATCGACTTCGGCGACTTGTAATGGGCCAGCCGTGCTTTGCAGTGCTCGATGAGTTCCGTTTCATCCACCCGGGCCCCTGGTTTCGGCACCACCACGGCATGGACCTTTTCCACCCAGTAAGGATCCGGTATTCCAATGACTGCGGCCTCGAGAACGCCTTCATGGCCGTAGAGGACCTCCTCCACCTCTCGAGGAAAGATGTTCTCGCCTCCGGAGACGATCATGTCCTTTTTCCGGTCTACGATGTAAATGTAGCCCTGCTCGTCATACCGGCCCATGTCCCCGGTGTGCACCCAGCCGTCCACGATGGTCTTTGCCGTCTCCTCCGGCTTTTTCCACCACTCCTTCATGACCGCTTTGCTTTTGACCACGATCTCTCCGATTTCCCCCGGCCCCACGTCATCGTCCTCCTCATCCACGATCCGCACGTGGACCCCGATGTGAGGAAAACCCGCGGATCGGAGAATCCCCTGTTTGTCCGCGGTCTGGTGGACGACATCGTGCTGCTTTTTGGACAGCATGGTCACATTGGGGCCGTCTTCGGTCGCACCGTAAAACTGAAGGAAAATCGGACCCCATTTCTCCATCCCCTTTTTCAGGAGCTCCAGAGGCATGGGGGAGGCGGCGTAGAACATGCGCTTCAAGCTCGAGAGGTCGTATTGATCCGCCTCGGGCAGGGCGAGAAACGAGGCGAGGTGCGTCGGCACGATGTGGATGTCGGTGGCCCGTTCCTCTTGAATGGCCTTCAGCGTGGCCCGGGGATCGAAGGACTTCTGTGGCATGATCACGTTGGAAGCCCCCGCGAAAAAGTACCCCCAGAGGTTCTTGGTGCCTCCGATATGAAAGAGGGGCATGATTTGAATCTGCTTGTCCCCCTGCTCCACGCACATGGCCGCGGGAAACCTCCGCGTGTCGTCCATGGCCCGTGCCTGGGTATAGAGGGCCGCCCGCGGGATGCCGGTGGTGCCGCTGGTGTAGAACATGAAAACAGGGTCTTCTTCGTTCAGCTCGATGTCGGGCTCTTCCTGCGAGCAGGCACGCGTCCACTCGGAGTAGGATGTCATGCCCGGTGGCGCGTCATTCCCCAGGAACACGATCTGCCGGACCTTGCCCAACCGTGATCTCAGGATGTCGATGACTTCCGTGAACTCGGGGCCGACAAAGAGGGTATGGGTTTCGGAGTCGTTGATCAGGAAATCGAGCTCCTGTTCCTGTAACCGGGCATTGAAAGGGGAGGCAATGAAGCCGCCCTTCATGGCCGCCCCGTAAACCTCGGTGTATTCGAG